>PBWA01000050.1 GCA_002728855.1 Flavobacteriaceae bacterium | reverse complement strand
TGATGAACCATAAACTCCTTTATCTCCCTCATTATTTCCTTCCCAATAAACTTCCTTTATTTTATACCTCCTTCTTTGGTTTTTTAATTCCTTTCCAAACTTTTTAAAATATCTTTCTTTTTGTTTCTCATGAATAGGATACCATTCTAAACTTCCTTTTTGAGTAAACTTGTAGTTATCAAAGTGTAGTTCAATGATTTTATCTAACAATTCCTTTAAATCAATCTGTGAAATCAATTCTTTGTATCTTATTTATCTAATTTACAAAATTATAACACAGTTAAAATCGTATAACACAAAGTAACATAAAAACCAACAATTTTATAACACACCGTGTTATAAGGGAGGAGGTTAAAACATTGGTCTCTAGGTAGTTAAAGGGTTGGTTCGAGTCCCGTCGAGACCGCTCATCATAAACCCTTGATGATCAAGGGTTTATGATTTTATAAATCACCCTATTTTTTGACTGGTTCGAATCCTTCCATAATTTTATAATTACTTGAATAACAGGTAATTAAAAATATTCAAGAATTGATACCAAAAATCCTCTTATCAATTTATCGAATCATCTTCGATGTAGTCACCAACAATATTATATAATGTTATTTAGTAATGTGTAAATCAGTAGGTTATACTGATTTTCGAAAAGAGAAGAAATTAAAGTGTGTTATAATTCCTACCAAGTTATACGTTAATCTCAACTACATCTCCATTTTGTTTCCAGATTTTCACAAATCTGTGAGAACCCCAGGAGGTGCCAAAATCTGTATTTTCTAGTTTTTTATTGTTGTAATATAAGTAATTCATTAATGTTATCTCTCCGTCATCGAGCTCCAAAGTCATACAGCTATAAGTAAAATTTTCAATTTTAATTTCATCGTCCGTTTCTAATTCAAATACTGGACCTCCTCCTTTAAAATATTGGACAGAACCCAAACAGTTTTTATACTCGTCATTATACTCTGGTTCTGCGGTAAAGCAATCCCCGCCATTGTCACTTTGTTCTATATCCCTTGATGTAAAATCTAATATTTTACCGTTGCTGTTATGTATTTCAAACTGAATCTCATCGTCAACACTAATCTTCTCGTTTTCAAGAGAACAATTATCTGAAAGGAAGGTTTCTTCAAGTTCATGATAATCTATCTCACCATATTCAATATCATTAACCTTAACATCTTCAATGTTAGAGAATTGATAACGACATGGTGTCCCGAAAGTCTTAATGGTATATTTCATAATGAATTGTTATAAGAACTAATTTACAACCAAGATTTTTTTAAACTCTTCGCGTGTTCAATAATTATTTTTCTTGAAGATTTGTTAGGGTTTTCAATTATATCTTTTTTGATTTCTTTATCTCTGTTCCAATCCCCTGTATAAGTAAATCGAAATGTTTTGTAATCATTGTAAGAATTACTATTAATTTTTTTTACTGAGCATTCTTCAATAAAAAGTCGTGATTGATCCGACAAAAGATCAGAATAACAAGCATCTTTAATATTACATTTTATAATTAATTCACCCGAAAAATAAATTTTCGATCCTTCTAATTCTAATTTAAAATTATTGCTTTTTTCTACATCATGCACCCCTGAACTAACCTGCCACAGCATACCGTTTGAAGTGTTTTTAATTCCGATTTTAAAGTAAAATTCGTTGAACGGATAGCTTAACCCTTCTTTTATGTTTTCTCGCATATTAATAGTTTCATGACCTGGAGTTGTTAAAACTGCTAAGTTTTCACTCAATTCCGAAATAGCGGAATCAAAGTCCTCAACTTTAGAATTGTTTACGAAACCACTAAAGACATATTCTTGTTTTTCTTCAAAAATTAATTTTAAAAATATTTTCATTTTTTATTTTTTTAAAATATACATATTGTGTTACACACTTTTTGAAAAATAAGAAAAAATTCTAATTCAAAACTTTTGTAACACATTTTATCTTTATGAGAGACTAGTCGAAATTAGTAGTTTATACTGATTTTCGAAAAGAGAAGTAATTAAAGTGTGTTATAAATTTATTTCACAACTAACAATAAACTCATCCCATTCACCTTCTGAATTTTTATCTCCGTAATAAATCTTAATTTTCTCACAACCTTCTGGAATTGGGTTGTTTGATATTTTATCCCCTAATTCATTAATTAAGTTTTTTATTGAAGCATCATCACAATAACCTTCGTCATTGTATTCAAAATTATCAATGCAATTGAGTGAGTAAATAGGTATAATAAGATTAGACCAAGTTCCATCTTCATTTTTTAATTGATGAGAATTTCTTAGTCCATCAACTTTACCGTGATAATATATTTCACAAGAATAAGAGTTTAAATAATCATAAAAAACTTTAAGTTTCATTTCAGCTAGATGATTTGTAATTATATCTTTCATAATTAGTCAGTTTTTTCTTTCTTGATCAATACCTGCCTCAATCATTTCTTTAATTTCTTCTCTAGTAAAATTAATTTCATCTTCCAAGAAATCTAGTGTTTCCTCCATATCACCAATTAAATTGTATTGTTCAAGTACATAGTTTATCATTGTCTCCGTATAACTCATATGTTAAGTATTTAATTTAGAAGGAATGGTAACAACTGATTCAATATCATTTATTAGCTCCTTATCCTCAACTAATGATATTACATCAATAATTGCATCTTCTCTTTTTTTCTTAGAAGAATAAAAAGTCAAATGATTACCGTAAATGTTTTTGATTGTTACAATCCAATTATTCATGATCATTTCCCATCAGGTTTTATAAAATCATAATTAATTTGCACACTTGGAATTAAATCAGTGTCCTCAATTGGGTTTAAGTTATCCCAAAGAGAGGTTCCAGCCATTCCATTTGAGGAGGAGTATGCAGAACCAACAGAATACATTATGGTTCCTTTTGGAAAAGTTTTTGGAGTAAAGTAATGATTTGTTTTGTTTACTTCTTTTGTTAGGATAAATCTCTTAGGAAATTTACTATGGATAGTAATAGATAGTTCATTTACTTCTATCCATAAACCATAATAAACTCTCAAAATAAACAGGATGTTATCCTTGTCTTTTGGATCAACTTTAAACTGAAATTTCTCAGCGCCTTTTTTTAATTCAAGAAAATATTTTTTTGAAAGCAAGTGAAACTCTTCAACAGTGACTTGTATTTTTAATCTACGCGAAGAGATTTTTCTTTTTATCCCATTTTTTAGATCAAAAATCAATTTTTCGAATTTTCTCATCCTAATATTTAATTATTTTTTACAGATAAAAAAGGTTATTTCTTTTTAGCAAGCCTTTGCGATAAATTATGAATTTGCATCAAAATGGACTTCTAACTTTTATTAATTTCTTCCAAAACTACTCTTTGGCTATCATCAATTTCCTTTTCCTACAGGAATGATAATATTTATAATTAATTAACTAAAGATATAAATTATTATTTTTCTTAGTATTTTTATTTTCAATCATGGGGAGGCCAATAAAATTTAATCTTTCAGGAGTTTCATTGGAGGCTGAAATTACTAAAGTTGATAGATCTAAGCTCTATGGAACTTCAACTCGTGTTGTTTATGATGAAAATGGTGAAGAATGTTCTTTGTCAGATCTATATCAAGGATCAGCTATCTTGCCAAAGGGTTCTATAAGCCAGACTTTGCTCGATAGTAAAGGAAATTATGTTTCACGTTCTGATTTAATTGGATTTAACAACTTGAATCAAAAAGTTGAAAAAGTTTCTTCAATATTTTCAGGTGAGAATAATTGTAAAAAGGTAACTATAGACGAATTTATTTCTGCAAATGTTAAATCAATCTATCAGTTAAATATTGAAAACGGTAATTTAGAAAATTGGAAGAAATGTTTTTTAAATGATGAGATATACTGTTTTATTTTTAATTATCGAGAGGATTATGAAGGTGATGACGCATATATATTGTACAATGGGAGTAATTTTTTTATAATTGTTGGCAAACAAAATAGCTATGAATACCTTAAGTTAAATACAATATCAATTGATGTTGAAGATGAGGATTCAACCCAAGATGATGATTTAGATTTTTCAATGTTTTAATCATGATACGTTACATTAAAATAGAAGATTCTAAAAAAAGAGATGCTGAAATCACTTTTAGGTCCATAAATTCTGGGAGCTCTATTAGTCTAGCACTAGAAACAGGTGAGAAACCTATTACAAAGAAAGTACTTAAATCATCAAAAGATCACAGCTTAGAAAGTTTGATAGGGAAGGAATCCCCTTCTCAAGAAGAATACAACAAATTTTCAGAAAGACTTTTGGAAAAAGACACAGAAATAGATTTTGAACTTTTTGGAATGTTCATTAATAAGACAGACAGAATATATACAAATAAAAACAATGAACCTGTCTTTAATATTAAAGTAGTACAGAAAATAAATGACCCTAACGGTAATTTAATTAAAGAGCAAAAACCCATTTATTTACAGTCTAATATCAATGAGGAAAATATTGTAAAATGGACAGGGAAATTTATTCCCAAAGTCAAGCTATACAATAAAGTTATTTTGAGTTCAAAATATCAAATAAAACACGTTAATGGACTCACCTTTGATTTTTTATTCAATATGGCAAAGTTACTTCATGAAAAGGAATCCTTTATGATTATGGGAGGAGGGAAAGGTGATGAGCCATTAGTTTTTAATGATGGAGGTAAACCTTATCGTTCGTTTTTAGAAGGTAGAATAAAAGATAATTCCTACTGTTTGATTCTTCATTTATCTAATCAAGAGCTTAAAGGGATATAGTATGGATGATGTTTTCTTGAATCAAATCAAAGCATATAAAAATACTCAATCGAGCAAGTATATTCCTGTCAGGGGAGATGAAATACTTACAAGAGTTTTTGAATTTGAAAAGTATTTTGTCTCTACCAAGATTGATGGTCATTTGTGTTTTATTTTAAAAAAGGGGAAAGAAATAGTAATAACAAATTTTAATGGAAAGCTTTTTGATAGAAGTGAATTAATTGATGAGTTAAATAAAAATATTGGGGGAAATGATGGTTTGTTTGTTGGAGAAATATATGCCTATAAAAATGGTGAAAGAACTAGGTCGTTTGATCTAACTAAAGGCCTTTCTCAAACAAATACTATAATTAAAATTGGAGTTTTTGATTTGTTACAATATAATGGGAAAACCTTTGAAGAGTCTGAATGGGGGGAAAAGAAAAAAATTATTGAAGATCTTTTTTCAAAAGGGGAAATTATTCATGCTGTTAAAGAAATTGAACTTACCTCTCGAAAAGAGATTGTAAATGAATTTAATCAAAGGGTAAACGATAATAATCAAGAAGGAATAATTGTTCGCGGTTTAAATGGGCCTACATTTAAAATTAAACCTACTCTAACATTTGACTTTGTTGTATTGGGATTTGCTTTGGGATATTCTGATGATTTTACACTTTTAAAAGAATTGCTTTTTGGGGTTTTAATAAAAGAAAACACTTTTCTAATTACCGGGAAGGTTAGCACAGGTTTCTCCATGGAACAGAGAAAGTCACTTGTCAAAGATTTAGAAAAAATTAAAGTTTCCTCAAAAGTAATTGAAACATCAGGATCAAATATTCCTTTTACAATGATCAAACCTTCTTTAGTTATAGAAATTGAATCTTTGGATATAATCAATTCCAATACTGATGGTGTGATTTCAAAATCTGTTTTATCATTTGACACTGAATTTTCAAAAATAAATAATTCTCCATCGGTAAGTTTAATTTCGCCTATTTTTAAAGGGATCAGAGAAGATAAGGAAGTAACGGAAAATCAGACAGGCTTATCACAAATCACAAGGATTATTGAATTAGTTGATGAAAAAAACAAAAAACAAAGTAAAAAACCATCATTGATAATAAAAAAAGAGATTTATCTAAAAGAAACAAAAGGAGTCAAGATGATAAAAAAGTATTTTTTATGGGAAACAAATTCAGATTCATCAACATATCCAAGATATGTTTTCTATAAAATAGATTATTCTCCTACTCGATCAGATAAACTTCAACGAGATGTAAAAATTTCAAATAACTTAGATCAAATGAACAAAATTTACCAAAAGCAAATAGATTTAGATATTAAAAAAGGCTGGAAGATTTTTTAAATTTTCTCATTTTACCAACTGTGTTATCCCAGTTTTCATTTTAATTATTAATTCATTCATTACTCTTTTTCCCCATCCATTTTTTAATTAAAAAAAATTAATTCTATTCTTGAATTAATTTTAAAGCTAAGTTAATGCGATTATCAATATCCTGCTTAGACCTATTATACAAGTCGATCTCATTTTCTGGTATGTTAGTATTTTTAAGTTTTTTTATAGCATTTTTCAAAACTTTTTTAGATTCTTTTTTATCAACATAGTAAAGGTTAATTCCTTTTTCTAATATTGTATAATTATATTGAACATACATATACTTCTCATACATATATCTTATGGCATTTTCAAAACTAGAATCAGATTTAACATAA
The DNA here is from genome assembly GCA_002728855.1 of Flavobacteriaceae bacterium. GTDB lineage: Bacteria > Bacteroidota > Bacteroidia > Flavobacteriales > Flavobacteriaceae. The sequence goes on along the minus strand of PBWA01000050.1, from coordinate 2,512 downwards.
TCTTTCTTAAGATTTAAAATTCTAGCATATTCTCTATGAACAAAACCAAAATTTTTAATTCCCGCTTTAACTCTCCTTCTTTCTCCTTTTCCAAATAAGAAAAGAATATCTTTGTCTTTTTCAAGTGGAATTAATTCATTATCGATTAATTGCCAACCTTTTGGCTCCCCAAGCTTAAACGCTTTTTTTGCACATTCAAGAGCCTTTAATATATTTTTTTCTGCAAAACTAATATTGTTTTCAATTCTATAATTTTTAGCAATAGCCAAATACCTTTGACTTTTTCTAAAATCATCATTTATTCGATTTAAAGATTCTTTTATATAAACTATTGCTTTCTTATTTCTGTTTATTTTTTCTAGTTCAATTGAACTGTTTACCAGAAACTTTTCATATTCATGATGATTTTTTGAATAAGTTTTAATAATTTTTTCTTTGTGGACATCATAAATGGACTCTAATTCTTTATAATTTTTTGTAAGCTTGAAATACAATTTATTTACATCAAATAATAAATTAGAAATTGTACTTAAAGTAGAGTATTCGATTATTTTTGACAAATAATCCTTTGAAAGTATTAGGCTATTCTTCACCTCTTCACCTTCATCAATAATATACATTTCCCCTGTTTTTATACAGTTACATTCTGAAATATTATATTGTGTTTTTTTACAGTCACAACATGAGCTAAGTAAAAACTTTAAAAAACTAGTTACCCATAATTCATTTACATTCCCATCCTTAATTAAATATGGATTAAATTTTCTAAAATATTTAATAGCTAGATTAGCATCTTTTAACTTTTGATTAGAAAACATTATAAAACTATTTAAGCACTGTGCTAAAAGTTGATTGTTGTTTTCTTGAATGATTTTATTAAATAATTTGTCATAGTTATCTATTTTATTTTCGATATAATTTTTATCATTCTTGATCTTTTCTTTTTCTTCTAAACCTAAATCTTGAAGCATACCTTCAATTTCATCTAACTCTTCATCCTCCATTTCAGCAATATTTGAGTCATCAACTGGATCAATATTTAAACCATATAATTCAAATTCAGTTTCACCGATTATTTCAAAATCTGATTTTTTTAAATCTAATATTACTTGTTTGTAGAGTGACTTTAACTTGGCATCTATTTCAGGTGAACTAATATCTTTTTTAAAGTCTGTAATTATCAAAGAATAACTTAACAACTCTTCATAGAACTCTTTTACATAATGTAATAAAGCTAATCCCTTTATTTTATTGGGAAAGATTTCAATTAAATATTGATAATCATTTTTATCAAAACTCAAATATGAAAATCCCAAAGATTTAGTTTGCAAAAAATTCTTTCTATTACCATCTGCATTTAGAAGTATTAATAACCTAATGCTATTTAGAATAGTGCTTTTATTTATATAATCAATTGGTATTTTATTAAAATTTTCTTGTTCTTTAATAATTACATCAACTATTTTTCTTTTTTTATCATCAGTAGACTCAAATTGATCAACAATTACAGAAAGTTTTATAATTAATTGACCCACGTCTTCCAGCCCTGAAGTAGTTAAATATTTACCAAAAACAGAAAGTTTTTCAATTTGCTGATAATACAAAGATCTCAAAACGACATCTAAAATCAACTTATCCAGTTTAAGTGAATATTTTTCAAGAAATCTTAAGGATATAATTCTTTTTGTTACTTTAATTACATCTTCAACATCATGTTTTTCAGGTTGGTCAATGATATCTTTAACTAAATCAAGATACCTCTTATTATATTCTATAATTATCTGTTTTTCTCCCCTAAATTGTATCAAATCATTTTTAAAGTAGGATTTTATAGAACTAATAATTCTTTGATCTTTAAACTCATAAAAATTATCTTGATCTGACAAATCAATTACTAATTCTTTTTTAACTGCTTCTTCTAAAAATGCTAAAACTTCTAAGAGATTGTAATCCCAAACTTGAGATAAAATATCTGCATCAAATTTATTTCCAATAATTGTTGCACTTTCTAATAATCTAATCCATTTTTTATCAAATGAATCAAAAATATCATGGTAAAATGAATCAATTTCATCGAAATTCGGCATATGGTCTATTTGAATTGATTTTGAAAGAATATATCCATCTTGTGATAGTTTCAATGTTCCATTTTCAATCCATTTTTTTATATTATTTAAAATGTAGAGGGGAGTAACATTTAACTCTTTATCCTTATTTTCAATAATTAATTTGTTGAAAATTTTATTTAATTCATCTACAGAAGATTTAGCAATTCTAATTGCATCATCTTTCTCATTATTTTTTTTGTATAATTCAATTAAGAAATCCTCAATAATAAAATCTTTAGTGCTTACTAAGTCTTTATAACTCACTTGATTTTCAGTTTCCTCATTTAATTGATCAATCTCAGTGACTAATTTTTCGTAATTGACACCTCTATCATTATTAAAATTACTGCGTACCGTTAAAATAAAACTTGTATTTTTTCTCAATGAATCGAATCTATTAATTG
>PBWA01000049.1 GCA_002728855.1 Flavobacteriaceae bacterium | reverse complement strand
TTCACTTTGGGGAGATATACCATTTTCTGAAGCTGGAAATCCAGACATCTCAGATCCAATTTTTGATTCTCAAATTGCCGTTTATGCAAGTGCAATTTCTTTACTAGATGAGGGTATTTCTATCCTAAATGCTGCGAATTCTGGAAGCATTCCGGAAGATATTTATTTTAGTGGAGATAAAGCAAATTGGATAGCTGCTGCTAATACTTTGAAAGCCCGTTTCTATCTACATCAAAAGGATTACCCGAGTGCTTTTACTGCAGCTCAAAACGGAATATCCTCAGCTAGTGGAGATATGATGTATAAGCCAGGGAATGCTGCATCAGGAGACAATAATCTCTTTTGGACTATTTTAGAAGGATCCAGATCTGGGGATATTGGAAACAGTGTTGATGGAGTTGAAAGCTATCTTATTCAAATGTTAGACTCAGGTAATGCGTTATCAAGAAATAATGCTAAAACTGATGAAACGGCTAGAAAAGCTTATTACACTATAAATTCATCAACTGGATCATCAAATTCAGGAATCATAGAGGAAAATGAACCTCAAAATATGGTAACCTATTTTGAAAATCAATTGATTCTAGCAGAATCTGCAGCTCGAAATGGCTCTTTAGCAGATGGACTCCCTTATCTTAATAATGTTAGGGCATGGATGAATACTGGAGGTCACATAAATTCAAATTTTCAGGATCAGTCCTATTCATATTTAGCTTATGATGCTGCTGATTTTGATAATGGTGGAATTGAAAATACAGATGGTATTGATTCTAAGTCTGCATTTTTGAGAGAAGTTATTGAAGAAAGATATGTTTCTGGTTTTGGTATGCATATTCCTTACAATGACTCAAGAAGATTGAGAAAATCTGATTCATCAATAGCAGTGCCTTACGTCTTAGTCAATGGCCCTCAAAGTGGTCCATGGCCTGAGAGAATGCCTTATGCTACTACTGAATTAAATTCTAACTCAAACGCTCCAGCAGAAGATCCTGGAATATTTACAAAGACTCGAGTGAATCAATAAATGATTCATTGAGTCTGGAAAAAAAAACTCGCTTTTATGGCGAGTTTTTTTTTTGAGAGAAACACAAGCATCAATTTAAACACAAAAAAAAGTGAATAAACTTTCGCAAAAACAAAATTTTTACATAATTTTAACAGTTTTTTTAAAATAAAGATTTATGAAAAATACTTTAATTGTTTTATTATTATCACTATTCAGTGTCCAATTCGCATTGGCGCAGGTCACGGTTAGTGGTAATATTACTGATGAAAACGGTGTCCCATTACCTGGGGCAACTGTTATAGAAGTTGGAACAAACAATGGTGTTAGTTCTGATTTCGATGGAAACTATTCAATTACGGTGGCTGGTACTTCTCAATTAGAATTCAGTTTCGTTGGATATGTGACTGTTGTACAAGATGTTAACAGTCAAGATACAATCAATGTTTCTCTTGCAGCTGCAGGTGAACTAGAAGAGGTTGTTGTATCCGGTGTTGCTGGTGCTACTTCAAAGAAGAAGCTGTCCGTGACTGTTGCTACACTTAGCGCTGAGGAAATCGAGGCTGTACCTGCCAGTTCTGCTGCTGGTGCACTTCTTGGTAAAGTTGCTGGTGTAAATATTACAAATCTTGGTCGCCCTGGTGCTGGATCAACAATTATCTTAAGAGGTGCTGCTAACTTTTACGGCTCACAAGAACCTCTTGTAATAATTGATGGTGTTTACGTTGAGGGTGGACTGTCAGATATTAATATCGATGACATTGATTCATTTGAGATTGTTAAAGGTGCTTCTGCAGCTTCGTTATATGGATCAAGGGCAGGTAACGGTGTAATCGTTATAAGTTCCAAGCGTGGAAAAAAAGGTAAAACAGAAATTACCTTCAGAAACGAAATTGGCTATAATGAAATCACTAGAACTATTCCAGTGAATCAATCTCACGGATTTGTTCTTGCATCTGATTGGCAAAGCTTTCAGGGACAGTATACAAAACTTGACGGGGTAACTTATCCTGCTGGTTTTGCAAGTGTCTACGCTGCTGGCGGTGCTCAAGGTGTAGGTGGTTCACCAATTCAAGAAGCTGATGGATATCATGACAACCCTTTTGGAGTATATAATGATCACCACAGTCAACTTTTTACAAAAGGTAATAATCAAACGACTTATCTATCTGTTAGTTCAGGAAGTGAGAGATCTAGAACATTTTTCTCTTTTGAGAATTATTCAAACGAGGGAGTAGTTGCTCTGAATGACGGTTATGATAGAAGAAGTTTTAGATTAAACTCTGATTTTTTCATTACAGATAACTTAACACTTAACACAAGTAGTAACTTTATCACAGTTGATGATTCTCCTTCTGTGGGTGGTGGAATTTTTAGAACCTTTACTAGGTTAAGTCCTGATGCAAATCTATTATTAGATAATCCTGATGGACAGCCTTACTGGTATACTCCAGATCCACATGAATCTGAAATTACAAATCCTTTGTATGCTGAGAATATCAGAGATTACAAAACACAAAATGAAAGATTTTTAGGTGCTTACAATCTTCAGTATAACTTCAACTCTAATTTAAATTTAGTTTTAGCTTATAGTTTTGAAAACAATAGCTACAGATATACTGACGTTTATCCTTATGAGAGCTATACAATTACTGCTGCTGAAGTAGGTTTTGGATACTCAAAAGGTAGCATGACTAAGTATAGCAATCATGAAAAATCTCAGGTAGCACAAGCTACTCTTAACTTCAGTAAAGAATTTGGAGAATTAGATGTTAGAGCTAAACTATTCTATCAAGCTGAAGACAGAGCATGGGAAAGTATGACTGCTAGAGGTAATGACTTTTTATATAAAGACTTACCTTCTTTAGATAACTTTGATCCATCTACTATATCTATTGCCTCTAATAGAGAAAACGTTAGAGCTCAGAGTTACTCTGGTATTGCTAACCTTATCTACATGAACAGATACATTTTTGAGGGTCTATACCGTCAAGATGGATCTTCTCTATTTGGTGCTGATGCAAGATGGAACGACTACTACAGAGTCTCTGCAGCATATCGTATTTCTGAAGATGTTCAAATCCCTGGTATTGATGAGCTTAAACTTAATTTTGCACTCGGTACTTCAGGACAAAGACCTGGTTTTACATGGCAGTATGAGCAAACTGGTATTAGTGGAGGTACTTTAAGTTCAAACAGAATTAAAGGTAACTCAGCGCTAAGACCATCTGAAACAACTGAGACTGAAATAGGTCTTAATGTTGACTTCCTAGATCGTTTCTCACTTGAAGCTGCATATTCGATTCAAGAAACTACAGATCAGTTTATGTTAGTGTCACTATTCGCACCTGCTAATGCCGGTAAGAATAGACAGTGGCAAAATGTAGGTGATCTTGAAGCTACAACTCTAGAAGCTCAATTAGATTTTGATGTTTTAACAGGAAACCCTAATATGAGCTGGAATATAGGAGTTAACTACTCTGCTTCTGAAGCGGAAATTACTAAGCTTAATGCTCCTAAGCAAACTGTTGGAACTGGAGGTCTTTTCAGAATTGACAATGGAATGACATGGGGTGACATGTATGGTAGAGTAATTCTTCAAGGTGAGCAAGGGTTAGCTGATTTAGCTTCTCAGCTTGGATCTGGAGATTCTATATCTAACTACAGTATAAATTCTGATGGAGTTGTTGTTGAAACTGCTGCAATTGGAACTGCTGATGAAAAAGGTATCATTAAAAAAGATGCTTCTGGAACAGACGTTCAAGAGGTGATTGGAAACCAAGAAGCTGACTTTAGAGTTGGTTTAGTTTCTAATTTTAGATACAAAAACTTTGGTGTTTACATGTTATGGGACTGGAAACAAGGTGGAGACGTTTACAATGGTAATGGACAGTGGAATACAATTGCTCTAAGAAATGCAATAGTAGATCAAGCTGGTAAAGATGCAAATGAGAAAAAACACTTCAATTATTATGGTTCACTCTATGATGTAAACCAAAATAACAACTGGTGGGTAGAAGATGCATCATATGTTAAGCTAAGAGAATTAGCTTTAACATATAATGTTCCTAAAGCTGTACTAGTTAGAACTGGGCTTGTTGATTCTGCTAAGATTAGTCTTATTGGAAGAAACATCCTTACTATAACAGACTATTTAGGGTGGGATCCTGAAGTTACATCTTATAGCAGTGGTACTCAACAGTACTTTGCATTTGACCAAGGTGTATATCCTACTCAGTCGTCTTATTCACTTTCATTACAATTAAAATTCTAAAAACATGAAAAAGATAATTAATAATTTCTCTTATTTAATTGCGATACTCTTTGTTGCTGCTTCTTGTGATACATTTGAAACGGACTTAGATGTAAAAAATCAGGAAAATCCTGATGATGCAATTCTTACTAGTGATCCTGTTGCTCTTGAAGCAGTAGCTGGAACATTGTTCCAAAACTGGTATATGGCCAACTCTAACTATTATGGTGTCGGTATGGCTATGAACACAATGGCAGATGCTTCTTCATGTTCTTGGGGAAACGCTGGAATGAAAGATTCTTCTAGTGAGCCTCGAGCTGCATGGAACAATACATCTTCTTACGGTTACAATTATGTAAACTTTGACCCTTTTAACGCAATGTATTCTGTTCTTGCGGATTCAAATAATCTTGCATTAGCAGTTGAAAATGGAACCGAATTTCCTGACAATAATCAAATTTTAGCTATAGCTAAGTTTGGTCAGGCTTTAACCATGGGTTACCTAGCGTTAAATTATGATGGTGTCTGGCTTTCTGATGAAACTGGAGCTATTGGAGATGGAAAATCAGATCACAATGCTGCAATGGCGTTTGCGATTGGAAAATTAGATGAAGCAATAGCAATTGCAAATGGTAATAGCTTTGCTGTTCCTGAATCATGGATGCCTGGTACTGGTGTTACAAGCAGTGCCGCTCTTGCTAAGCTTATGAACTCTTTTGGGGCTCGTATGCTTACAATGAATTCTAGAAATGGAACTGAAAAATCAGCTACAAACTGGGGCAAAGTCCTTAGTTATGCTAATGCTGGTGTTACTTCAGATTTTACCATCAGTCATGACGACGTTGTTTGGTATGATTACTTTAAAACCTATCTTGTTTATCCTGGATGGGCTCGTATTGATTTAAGAGTAATCAATTTAATGGATCCAAGCTATCCTGATTATTGGCCAGCTGGTGAGACTACTCTTCCACCTGCAACATCTGCAGATGCGAGATTAGAATCAGATTTCCAGTATCTGTCAAGTAACAACTTTAGACCTAACAGAGGTAGCTACCACTTTAGTTCTTATAGATATGCTAGATGGAACACATATATTTCAGAATGGGTTTATCCTACTGTTGAATTTGCTGTAGCTGAAAATGACATGTATAAAGCTGAAGCTATGTTACAAACAGGTGACGTTGCTGGTGCTGCTGCTGTTATCAATGCTGGTACTAGGGTAACAAGAGGAGGATTAGCTCCAATTGGTGCAACTGCAGCTGAAGTTGCTGCTGCAATCCATTACGAAAGAATGGTAGAATTTCCATTACACTCTTCTGGACTTTCATTTTATGAAATGCGTAAAGAAGATATGCTACAAGCTGGTACTTTATTGCACTGGCCAGTACCTGGAAAGGCTCTTGAGGCAATTCCTGCAGACTACTACACTTATGGTGGATCTGAAGGAGTGCCTGGACAAGACGTTTCTTCGGGAGGATGGAGATAAAATTTTGCATAAAGCTTTATTTTAGCTAAACTTTAAAAAAGAGGCCAGATTTGGCCTCTTTTTTTTTAACGACATTAAAAAAAATGAAAGAATTGACAATCTATGGATTTAGGCCAGTAATAGAGGCAATTGAAAATAATCAGACAATAGATAAGGTTTGGTTAGTTAAGTCAGATAAAAGTAGATTATTTAAGGAATTAATTATAAAATTAAAAAATAATAACATCTCTTACAGCTTGGTTCCAAGAGTAGCTTTCCAGAGAAAATACGGAGTAAAAAATCATCAAGGAGTAGTTGCTAAAATATCACCTATTGAGATAATACCTATTGAAAAAATGATTCAAAATACAGAATCAAAAAAAACCACTGCACTTTATCTTTTACTTGATGGTATAACTGATCCTAGAAATTTTGGAGCAATTTTAAGATCAGCTAATGCAACTAGTGTTAATGGTGTAATAATATCAAGTTCATCAAGTTCGCCAATAAATGAGGTAGTTGTCAAAACTTCATCGGGAGCAATCTTTAATGTTCCTATATCCAAGGTTAATAACTTAAAGGACGCAATCTATTTACTTAAAGAAAATAAAGTTGAAGTATTAGGATTAGATCAAGCTGGCAATAAAACTATCTATGATAGTGATTTATTAAATCCCCTGGCATTATTAATAGGATCTGAAGAAAAAGGAATTTCAAAAGGGATCTTAAAACTAATCAATCAAAAAGTAAAAATTCCAATGACAGGGAATGTAGAATCTCTAAATGTTTCCGTAGCTACTTCAATCGCTCTTTTTGAAGTCATAAGGCAAAGAAACTTATAGTTTTCTTTTATAAAATTTTTTTGAATCTTGACAATATTTTATTAAAAAATGGGTTTATATGATATATATTTTTTACTGTAGTTTTAAAATTTTAAATCATCAAAACAAATTCATTAAAACATAGATTTTACTTTGTTTTTTTCTTTTTTTTATCGACACAGATTTTTGCTCAATATCCTCAAGTAAGAGAATCGATAATTAATCTTCCGAATTTTGATAAAAAAATTCTTCACTATGGATACTTCATTGGTTTTAATTCTTATGATTTTAAATTTGAATATGAAAAAAACTATTATGAAGATCAGATTCCAGATATTATAACAACTGCAAAAACTGGTTTTAATGTAGGCTTAATTGGCGACCTAAGAATTAGTGATTATTTTAATTTAAGAATAGAACCAGGACTATATTATTCTCAAAGAGATCTATATTATCCAGATTTACCCGATTTTGATTCTGAATCAGACAGAATAAGAGAGGTTAAATCAACTTATATTCATATTCCCTTGATAGTTAAAATAAATGCCAAACGGATAAATAATTTTAGACCATTTGTATTGACGGGTTTTTCAACAGATTTTAATTTATCTAGTAACAAGAAAAATAGCGATGATAATTTTAGCAATGTTTTTAGAACAACCTCATCAAACATTAATTATGAGTTAGGATTTGGATTTGATTTTTATCTAACTTATTTCAAATTTTCACCCTCAATAAGAGGGATTTTCTCAATTGAAAATGAGCTCATTCCAGATTCTAATCCAACTAGCCCATGGACTGGTAATATTATAAATATGTTTAGTAGAGGTGTAGCTATAAACTTCACATTCGAGTAAAAAAAATAAAATGATTTCAAACTATTTAGCAAGCCTAGATAATAAAATTCCAGCTGCAGAAGATACATTAAGGCTTTCAATGTGATTATTTTTAGACGATGAGGGAATAGTAATTTTTTTGCTTAAAAGGTTAATTATTTTTGAACTGATTCCTCTTGATTCATTTCCGAGAACCAAAATACCAGGGCTAATCATTTCAACATTATTAAAATTCTCTCCATCTAAAGTCGCCCCATAAATAGCACCCGGGTATTGTTTTAAAAAAATATCTAAATCGCAAGAGTGGCAATTTACTCTAGCTAATGAACCCATTGATGACTGAATTGTTTTAGGATTAAAAAAATCTACACTCCCCCTACTACAATATAAATGCTCAACTCCAAACCAATCACATAGACGAATTATATTGCCTAAATTACCTGGATCTTTAATTGAATCAATCGCTAGTGAAAATCCAGTAAAATCATCTCTTTTCATCTTTCTAATCTTAAAAATTCCTAAAACTGGACTTGGAGAAGATAGCTGAGTAATTTTTGACATGGATAATTTACTAATACTAGTATATTTTAAATCGACTATATCTTCAGTTGTATAAATGACATCGCAACTCCATTTTTCATTATAAAATTCACTTACAGTCTTTTCTCCTTCAACAATAAATAAACCACTTTTTTGCCGATATTTTTTAAGAGATAAAAGTCTTATTTGTTTTACCTTACTTTTAGTTAACATTAAATGACGTATTTTTAATTATTAATTATCAAAGTATTGCCTATTTCATTGCCAAATTTAACAATAATAATGTTTTTCAGCTTTTTTATGCTGGGTTGTTCAATTGTTAAAAATCTGGACGAAAATCAATATATACTTGAAAGAAACATAATCTTAAAAGATCAGAAAGAGCTAATAAATG
>PBWA01000048.1 GCA_002728855.1 Flavobacteriaceae bacterium | reverse complement strand
TTTTATTCTTAAAAATGCATCAAGTTATATGTCGCAAAAACCCAAGCTCAAAGACATAAAGAGTGTATTTGCAGGCCTTCGCCCTTTGGCTGTTGAGACAAATGATTCAAAAGAAACAAAAGAAGTTTCAAGGCATCATAAAATAACTGTTAGTACAAGTGGATTAATTAGTATACTTGGAGGTAAATGGACAACTTACAGGAAAATTGGTGAAGATGCAGTAAATACAGCAATTCATGTTGGAGGACTCAAAGAAAAGAAATCAACTACTCAAAATCTTCCAATACATGGTTATGATACAAATGTTGACTGGAATGATGATATGCATGTATACGGTTCAGACATAAAAAAAATTATAGAAATAGACTCGAAAAATGCTTACAAGTCATTATCTGAAAAATTTTTCATTACAAAAAATCAAATTATTTGGGCAATCAAAAATGAAATGGCAATGACCATAGAAGACGTTCTAGCTAGAAGAACGAGATGCCTATTTCTTGATGCTAATGAAACAGAAAAAATTTCACTTAAGGTTGCTGAAATTATGGCTGAATATCTAGAAAAAGATAAAAAATGGATTAAATTACAATTAACTAAATTTAAACAAACACTAAAAAATTATAAAGTATGATTCCAAGTATATACATCGCAGAATTTATTGGCACTACTCTCCTATTGTTTTTGGGTACTTCGGTAGTTGCAAACGTCAATTTAAAAAAAACTAATGCTGAAAAACAAAACCCTTGGGTTTTAATAACTATAGCTTGGGGTTTTTCTGTTTTTGTTGGTGTTTTTGTTACTGGACAATTTAGCGGTGGGCATTTAAATCCTGCTGTTTCATTTGGTTTAGCTATTGCAAATAAATTTTCATGGTCCCTGGTTCCTGGATATATTATGGCGCAATTTTTAGGCGCTATGTTTGGAAGTTGGCTAACATATATTTTATATATAGATCATTATAGGGAGACAAAAGATGAAGATACAGTTAGAGGAACTTTCTGTACTGGACCATCGATCAGAAATTTTAAAAATAATTTTTTTAGTGAGTTTATAGGAACTTTTGTTTTAGTATTTGGTGTGTTCTTTATAGCTAGTCCAAATATAAAAATCGAGGGACTAACAACAGAAAATTTTGGTTTAGGAGCAGTGGATGCATTGCCTGTAGGTATATTAGTATGGGTTATTGGTATTTCGTTGGGAGGCACAACTGGTTATGCAATAAATCCAGCACGAGATTTTGGACCAAGAACTGTTTATAATTTCCTTCCAAGAAAAAATAAAAAACCTGACTGGAACTATTCTTGGATTCCTATACTTGGACCAATTACAGGAGGGCTTGTTGCTGGTTTTGTCTACTTACATATTTATCCTTTGCTTTCCATCTAAAACTTTATTAAGTTGAGTTGCTTAGATTCTTAAAATAAAAGAAAAAAAGCCCGTATCAATTGAAGCTTTGTATAAACTCCTAAAAAACATGATTAAGGCTACACAACTGATCAAGGATCCATTCAGAGATGGCCTGCTTTTACAATCATAACTCACCTTTTTTAATATAAACTTTGTTGAGTTTACCAAAAAACTGATACAGGCAATTTTGATTTAAAAATATTAAATTTTTTAATAATTTGATAAATGAAGGTCAATTAATTCTGAAAGTTCTTGAAGTTTTGAAGGTAAATCATTTTGATTCATTTCGTCGCCTTTATTATTTTGATCAAGTTGAGCTGCATATTGAAGTGAGCACATTGCAAGAACATCCTGTTTATCTCTGACAGCATAATCACGCTCTAACTTTTTAATCATTTCTTGAATTCTCGATGCAGAAGAGCGAAGAGATTCCTCTTGATGGGGAAAAATAGTTAGCGGATAAACTCTATCAGCAATTGTTAATTTTATTTTTATTTTTTCACTCATTTTGATTTTCAAAATCTGAAAGTTGATTAATACAAAAATCAACTTCTTTAATTAAATTATTAATTTTTCTCTTTGATAATGATTTATCTTCGTTTCCTCCTAATAATGAGTTTGTCATTTTTAATGATTCATTCTCAACTTTTACTTGGTTAAAATCTTTCTCAAATTTTTCTACTTTTTCCTTCAAAGATGTGTTTTGAGACTTTAATTGATTAATTAATAAATGATTATCCTTTAACTTATTAAGTAAACTAACAATTTTACTCTCTAATACATCAAAATCAATAATTGAATTAGACACTTTAATTAATTAAATTCAAACCAAAGTTATAAAAATACATCAATAAATTATAAAGTGTTAGTTTAAATTTTATCGATAACACATTATGAAATAGACTATTATATATTTATAAAATTTAAAAAATAATAAATTTGTAACTTTGTTGATAATGAAATTTGAGTCTAAGAAAATAACCTTATTAATTCTTTTATTTTCTGTTGGCTTCCTCTATAGTCAAAAAAATCAAAGTAAATTAACCCCCCCTTTAGATATCCCGCTTGCATTATCTGGAACATTTGGTGAGATAAGAAGCAGTCATTTTCATGCAGGATTAGATATAAAAACTGGAGGAAAACAAGGTTTAAAAGTCAGAAGTGTATTGGATGGAAAAGTTAGCAGAATAAGAGTAGCTTTATCTGGTTATGGAAAAGCTCTCTATGTCGATCATCCAAATGGGACTACTTCAGTTTATGCGCATTTGAAAAGCTTTTCTCCTAAAATTGAATCCTACATAAAAAAAGCTCAATATGAAAAAAAATCTTATGTCATTGAAAAATTTCCAAAAAATGAATTATTGGTTTTAAAAGGTGAGATAATTGGATTCTCTGGAAATACTGGAGGATCAACTGGCCCACATTTGCACTTTGAAATCAGAGACACAAAAAAACAAATCCCATTTAATCCAATGATCTTTAACATAGATGTTATTGATACTAAAAAACCTGTTATTCAAAAATTATTTTTATTTCATGAAAATAATTTTGGTGAAGAGGTAATAAATCAAAAAATTGATATTGAAAAAGTTAAAGATGGGCTTTATAAAGCGCCAAATATATATATCTCAGGAAAAATTGGAATTGGACTTCAAATGTATGACAATCAGGATTTAAGCCAGTTTAATAGAAATGGAATATACTCCATAAAGATTTTTTTAAATAATAAATTAATTACACATTATAACTATAATAGCATAAAATTTGATGATTCTGAATACGTCAATCTTTTGATAGACTACAAAGAATTTAAGACTAAAAAGGTAAGAGTTCAAAAGTTATTTTATCCAAATAATTCAAATATTAGTTTCATTGAAAAAGAGGAAAAAAATGGTAAATTTTTGATTGAAGAAGATAAATCCTACGATCTTCTAATTGAAATCTCTGATTTTAAAAAAAACACATCGAAAATTGAAATGAAAATCATAGGAAGAAAAACTAATTTTATAGACCCTACAATTGAAGGAGAATTAATTTTACCTGAAAATGAGTATTTATTAAAATTTAAAAATCAAACTGTTCACTTTAAAAAAAACACCTTTTTCTATCCAACATTTTTGAATGTATACAAGGATAGTGACTCAATAAAAATAAATCCTGATATTACGTTATTCAAGAAAAGTTATAGTATAGAATTTATTTCTAAGGACTATGATTCAATTTCAAAAAGACAATCTTTTATAGCAAGACTAAACAAAAAAAATAAAATAGATTATTTGCCAACTAAATTTATAGATTCTGTCTTTAAAACTAAATCAATTCATGCAGGAACTTATTTTTTAGCAAAAGACTCAACACCTCCTACTATCAAACCAATTAATTTTATAAAAAATCAATGGTTAAGTAATTCAAAGTTTTTAAAAATTAAAATTGAAGACGACCTGTCTGGAATTAAATCTTACAAAGGTGAAATTAATGGAAAGTGGGTCTTATTCGAATATGAGCCTAAAAAAAAGAATTTAACTTATGATTTCAATGATATAAAATTTAAATCTGGTAAACAAGATCTTAATATTAAAGTTACAGATAATGTTGGCAATGAATCAGTTTTCAAGACAAGCTTTTATAGAAAATATGATTGAAAAATTTTACTACTCAATTATTAAACTTAGTTTATTTCAATTCAAGTAAGGATGTCATCAAATAATCTATCTCTTTTTTTGTATTTAAAAAGGAAAATGAAAACCTGAGAGAGGGATATTTCTTTAATATATTGTTATTGTTTTTAAATCTCTCAATTACGTGAGATCCTTTACTGGATCCTGATTGACAAGCACTACCTTTAGAGCATGCAATCCCTTTTAAATCAAGGTGAAAATCTATTAAATCCGCTTTTGGAGTATTTATTGGTATTGCTACATTTACAATTTTAAATGAGCTCTTTTCAAAATTTTCTGAATGTCCATTAAAATGTGCTTCAGGGAAAATATTCCTAAGTTTTTGAACAAAATATTTTTTTAATTCCTGAATATATTTTTTTTCACTTTCCTGATTTTTATATGATATCTCTAATGCTTTTTGCATTCCAACAATTCTATCAACAGCTTCAGTTCCAGCTCTAAGTCCTCTCTCTTGAGGCCCACCAATTATAAAAGGATTTAAATTAATACCTTTCCTTATAAAGCTAAATCCAATTCCCTTTGGCCCGTGGAACTTATGAGCTGATGCAGATAAAAAATCAATTGGTATGGCTGCTAGATCAATTTTATAATGTCCTACTGCTTGGACAGAATCAGTATGAAAAAAACTATTATGAATTTTACATATTCTAGCTACCTCATCTATATCTAATAAGTTGCCAATTTCATTATTTACATACATCAAACTAACCAATTTAGGCCCCGTATGAGATTTTAGAATTTGTTCCAAATCTAAAAGATCAACTTCTCCATTTTTGTCAAGCTTAACATATTTAATGTTAATACCCTCCGTTTTTAACAAATCAAGAACATTTAGAACTGCATTATGTTCAATTGGTGATGAAATTATAGTTTTGACTCCTAAATCTCTAACACATGATCTTAAAATTGAATTATTTGATTCACTCCCTCCTGAGTTAAAAATAATTTCATTCTCATTGGCATTAAAATAGGAAGCTATTGATTTCCTTGAATTTTCAAGTAAAGACTTATTATTTCTTCCATAACTATGAGAAGATGAAGAATTACCATAATAGTTCTTCATACAATCATTTATCGAATCAATAACTTCAACTCTTAACGGAGTTGTCGCGGCATTATCAAAATAAACATTCACTAGTTAAAAAAATTTTGGCAAATTTAAACAATTAATTGTTTAATGTCAGAATTAGTCTTTTTCAAATTCCTTAATTGTGTCAATAATAATTGAAATACATTCATTCATTTGATTTGTATTTATTACCAAAGGTGGAGCAAATCGAATTATATTTCCATGAGTTGGTTTAGCTAAAAGGCCATTCTCTTTTAATCTTAAACATATATTCCAAGCTGTTTGGGTATTTCTTTTACTATCATTAACAACTATTGCATTTAAAAGTCCTTTCCCTCTGACTAGTTTAATTAGTTGACTGTTTTTTATGTATGCATTAATTTTTTCTCTAAAAAATGTCCCTAATTTTTTAGCATTTTCAGTTAATTTTTCATTAATAATTATTTCCAGTGCG
>PBWA01000047.1 GCA_002728855.1 Flavobacteriaceae bacterium | reverse complement strand
TTTATCACATCTAAATTATGTTCTATGACTAAAACGGTATTTCCTTTATCGACAAGAAAATTAAGAACTTTTATCAATAATTTAATATCTTCATAATGAAGACCTGTAGTTGGTTCGTCCAAAATATAAAAGGTTTTTCCTGTATCTTTTTTTGATAACTCTGATGCCAACTTAATTCTTTGCGCTTCTCCTCCTGAAAGAGTAGTTGATGACTGACCTAAATTTAAGTACCCTAATCCAACTTTTTGTATTGTTTTGAGTTTTCTATAAAGATTTGGAATAGTTTCAAAAAAATTACAAGCCTCATCAATTGTCATTTCTAAAATATCATAGATTGATTTTCCTTTATACCTAATCTCGATTGTTTCACGATTAAATCTTTTACCATTACAATCTTCACATTCTATCTGCACATCTGGAAGAAAATTCATTTCAATTACTTTTATGCCTGCACCTTGACAAGTCTCACATCTTCCTCCTTTGACATTAAAACTAAACCTTCCAGGTTTATAACCTCGCTGTTTTGATTCTAATGTTAAAGAAAAAATAGAACGGATTTCACTAAAAATACCGCAATAAGTTGCAGGGTTACTTCTGGGACTCCTTCCAATAGGACTTTGATCAACATTAACAACTTTGTCAATATTATTAAGCCCTTTCACTTTTTGATATGGTAATGGTTTTAAAAGTGATTTATAAAAATATGAACTTAATATAGGATATACTGTTTGATTTACAAGAGTAGATTTTCCACTTCCAGAAACACCAGTCACACCAATTAATAACCCGAGTGGAAATTTAACATTAATGTCTTTAAGATTATTTCCTGAGCATCCCTCAATTATAAGATTTTTACCATTTCCTATTCTTCTTTTTTTTGGTAAATCAATATTTTTTATGCTGGCAAGATAATCTCCAGTTAAACTATTTTGTTTTTTTATATGATTTGGAGTTCCTTGAGAAATTATCTCACCGCCATTTTTTCCTGCAAATGGACCTAGATCAATTATATGATCTGCTTTTAGCATCATTTCTTTATCGTGTTCAACAACTATAATAGAGTTTCCAATATCCCTTAAAGATTTTAAAGAATCAATTAATTTTAAATTATCCTTTTGATGAAGTCCAATTGTTGGCTCATCCATAATATAAAGAACTCCTGTTAACTGGGATCCAACTTGAGTTGCAAGTCTAATCCTTTGACTTTCCCCGCCAGAAAGCGATTTGGTTGATCTATTTAATTTTAAATAATCCAGGCCAACATTTATCAAAAATTTTAGCCTTTTTATTACTTCATCAATTATTTCTTTTGATATTTCTAATTCTTTTTCAGAAAGCTTACCTCTTAGTTTGGAAAACCAATTGTAAAGAACTTTCAGATCCATATCTGATATTTCAATAATGTTTCTATTATTAATTTTGAAAAAATTAACTTCATTTTTCAGTCTTGACCCTTCACACTTATCGCATTTATTTTCATCCATAAAAGAGGAAGCCCACCTCCTTATAGATTTTGAATCTGTATTTGAATTTTGAGATTTAATAAAATTCTCAATTCCCTCAAAATCAATCTTATATTCTCTTTTAACTCCAAGAATTTTTGAGTTAATTGAAAACTTTTCATTTCCGCCATTTAAAATTATTTCTAATCCCTTTTTTGGTATGTCTGCAATTTTAGTAGAAAGAGAAAAGTTATATTTTTTACTTATTGCTTCAATTTGTTTGAAAATCCAATTATTTTTTTTGTTACCTAAAGGAATAATTCCTCCACTGGCTATGGATAAATTTTCATCAGGAATAATTTTATTTCTATTGATTTCTTGAATAACGCCTAGACCTTTACATTTTTTGCACATCCCTTTTGGCGAATTAAAAGAAAATGTATTTGGTTCTGGTTTGTCATATGAAACTCCAGATGAAGGGCAAATAAGGTTTTTACTAAAATATCTTTTTTCATTATTTTTTAAATCAAGAATTAGTAATGAGTTATTTCCCATTCTCAATCCTGTTTTTATTGATTCATGTAATCTAACATTATTCTTAGTAACCTTTATATTATCAATAATTAGTTCAATATCATGAGTTTTATATCTGTCTAATTCTAAGCCAGCTTTTAGGGCTACAATTTCCTCGTCAATTCTTGCTTTTAAAAAACCTTGTTTAATAAAAGTCTGAAATAGTTCTCTATAATGACCTTTTCTTGATTTGATAACAGGGGCCATGATTGTTATATCTTTTCCATCATAGTGGTCTTCAATTAATTTATTTATTTGTTCATCAGTATAACTTATCATTTTTTTATTTGAGACATAACTGTATGCAATTCCTATTCTTGCATAAAGAAGCCTAATAAAATCATATAACTCAGTAATTGTTCCAACTGTTGATCGAGGATTTTTGGATGTAGTTTTTTGTTCAATAGCTATTACAGGGGATAAGCCATCTATTTTTTCAACATCAGGTCTTTCAAGAGTCCCTATAAACTGCCTGGCATATGCAGAAAAAGTTTCAATATATCTTCTTTGTCCCTCGGCATATAAAGTGTCAAATGCTAGTGATGATTTCCCGCTTCCAGACAAGCCAGTGAGAACGACAAGCTTTTCACGAGGTATTTTTAAACTAATATTCTTTAAGTTATGAACTCTCGCAGCTTTAACATCTATTGTTCTTTTAATCATTTGCAGTTAGAAGTTTTGCAAAAATAATGTTTTATCTAAAAAAATATAATATGAGACTACTATCTATTTAATAAATAAAAGCAGCAGCATCATCTCCTCTTGGATCTGCTCCTGCTGATATAAATCCTTCATCACTTATCATAATAGCATCAACTCTCCCAATTTTTCTAATGTAATCAGAACTTATATCGTACCCTTTCATTTGAAGACTTTTAATAGTTGCATTTTTAAATCTTTCTTTTTCAAATTCAACTTTTTCAGGAATCCATTGATGATGAAATCTTGGAAAGTTTACAGCATCTTGAATATTCATACCAAATTCGTAGGCATTGAGTATTACCTGAAAGACAGATGTTATGATAGTTGATCCTCCAGGTGTTCCTAAAATCATGTATAGAGAACCATCTTTTTCTATTATTGTAGGAGTCATTGAGCTAAGCATTCTTTTTCCAGGTTCAATTGAATTAGCTTTTCCACCTATTAATCCAAACATATTTTGAGTACCTGGTTTACTGCTAAAGTCATCCATTTCATTATTTAAAAAAAATCCATATTTCTCTACGTATACTTTAGATCCGTAACTTGCATTAAGTGTTGTTGTAGTTGAAATAGCGTTTCCAAATTGATCAATAATTGAAAAATGAGTAGTTTCTTCACTTTCCTTCCAAGAAATTATTTCTCCAGGATTAATTTTTGAAGAACTGGTTGCTTTGGAAAAACTAAAGTCTTTCATTCTATTCAAAAGATATTTATCATTAATTAGAGTATCTACAGGTATTTTAACAAAGTCAGGATCACCCAAAAACTTACTTCTATCGGCATAAGATCTTCTTTCAGCTTCAATCATTAATTGAATTGTTTTTTCATTGTTATAACCAAATTCTTTAATTGGATATTTTTCTACCATCTTAAGCATTTGAGCAAGACAAATTCCTCCACTAGAAGGAGGTCCCATAGAAAAAATATTTAATTCTTTATATTTAAAATTTACAGGGATTCTCCATTTAGGCTTATATGCTGCCATATCTTCTAGATCAATGATTCCTCCGCTTTCTCTTACCTCCTCTACAATACTTTTAGCAATTTCTCCTTCGTAGAAAGCTTCTTCTCCTTTTTCTGAAATTAATTTTAGAGCTTCAGCCATAGGCTTATTTTTAATCGTATCACCTTTTTTAAATTCATTGGCATAAAATGTATTTTGTCCATTTACTTCAATAAACTCATCTCTTTTACTATCAAGACTCGATTTTTGACCGGCAGTTACTATAAAACCCTTTAAAGCTAAATCTATGGACGGCTTAATTAAATCTTTCATTGGAATTGTACCAAACTTCCTATGAATTTCAAACAATCCTGCAATAGTTCCTGGCACCCCAACAGCAAGACCACCTTTAGTGCTTTTGTCAGAAATTATCTCACCTGATTCATTCTGAAACATTTTTTCGTATGCTTTTTTTGGAGCCATTTCCCTATAATCTATGGAGCCAGTCTCACCATTATTTTTTCTATAGACCATAAATCCTCCTCCAGAGATATTACCAGCATTTGGAAAACAAACAGCAAGCGCAAAGTTTGTAGCTATCATTGCATCAAATGCATTTCCTCCTTTTTTAAGTATTTCAATACCTATTTTTGACGCTTCAATTCTGGCAGAAACAACTGCCGCTTTTGGACTTTTAGTTTCTTTGGAACATAAAATAAACGTTAGAGCCAAGGATAAGAAAAGAGTTTTTTTCATTTTATATTTTTGTTATAAAGTTTTTTTCCTCTTAAAAACTTTATGTATTTGGATCATATAATTTTTTTTTGCACATACGAGTTTTTATTGAGGCAATAAATACAGGTATTATATTTAATCTAAATTTACTTTTCTTTTTTTATTTCAGGCCAGAATTAGAACAAATTCTAATAATTTCAATATAAAACTTGTCGTATCTTTGTTTATAATATGCCCTTAATCAAATCTATTTCTGGAATACGTGGTACCATAGGCAATAAAAAGAATGAAAATCTTACTCCTTCAGATATCAAATCTTTTACAGCTGCTTTTGGAGAGTGGGTCAAATCTAAACCAGGAAGCAGTCCTGTTAAAATTGTTGTAGGAAGAGATGCAAGAAAATCTGGAGAACAGATTAATTCCATTGTAAAAAAGACTTTAGTCAATATAGGAATAAATGTTATTGATATAGGATTGTCCACCACGCCAACTGTAGCGATGATGGTTATATCTGAAAAGAGTCAGGGAGGAATTGTAATAACAGCTAGTCATAATCCTAAGGAGTGGAATGCTCTAAAATTTCTTAATAATGAAGGCGAGTGTTTAAATGCTCCTTCTATTTTGGAGGTAATAAAAAGATCAGAAAATATAAGTTTCAATTTTTCAAGCACTGATAAAAAAGGTAGTTTAAAACAAATGAGAAATGCTATAAAGAGGCATATTGTTTCAATTACAAATCTTCCAATAATAAATACAAAACGTATAAAAGAGAGAAAATATAGAGCTGTAGTTGATGGAGTTAACTCTTCCGGAGGTATTGCAATACCAATGATTTTGTCTTTTTTTGAAATTGAAGTCATTAAGATGAACTGTGAGCCAAATGGGGATTTTAGTCATGATCCAGAGCCTTTGGAAAAAAACTTAAGGGATTTAGCCAAAGAAGTAATAAAGCAAAAAGCTGATTTTGGCATTGCTGTTGACCCTGATGTTGATCGTTTAGCTTTTATAGATGAAAAAGGCTGTTATTTTGGAGAGGAATATACTCTTGTTGCTTGTGCTGATTATGTTCTAAGTAAGAAATCTGGTAACACTGTTTCTAATCTTTCTTCAACAATTGCTTTATCTGATATAACAAAAAGATATAACGGAACTCATTACTCAAGCAAAGTAGGAGAAGTTAATGTAGTTGAAGAAATGAAATTAAGAAAAGCTGTAATAGGGGGGGAGGGTAACGGAGGTGTTATCTACCCTGATCTGCATTACGGGAGGGATGCACTAATTGGGGTTGCTCTATTTTTATCACTTATTGCTGAGAGAAATATTAAGGTTTCTGAGCTAAAATCTACTTATCCATTATATTTCATGTGTAAACAGAAAATAAATTTAGATTCAAAAATTAATATTGAATCTATTTTTACATCATTAAAGGAAAAGTTTAATGCATTTAAAATAAAAACTATAGATGGTATTAAAATTTATTTTAAAGACTCATGGATTCATCTTAGAAAATCAAATACTGAAAGCATTATAAGAATTATTTCAGAAGGAAAGAGTAAAAATATTGCGGAAAAAATCGCAAAAGCATTTGTGGAAGAAATCAATAAAAAAATAGACTAATCATCTTGACTGGGATAATTCCATTTTGGTCTGATGATGGGATCAATGTTTTTAAATCGATTGTGCGACCACAAATATTGACTTGGGTCTTTATAAATCTGCTTTTCAACTAATTTAAAAAAAGTTTTAGTTATATGATAATCTTTACTTTTTTTAGGATCATCTGAAATTACTTTAAATGTAGTTTCATAGAAGCCTCTCTTGACTCTTTTTATATCTGCAAAAACAACTGCTAAATTTAATTGTTTAGCTAATTTTTCAGCACCTAAAAAAACTGGTGTTTTGATTCCTAAAAATTTTAGATAGTAAGAATTTGGCTTTATTTTAGGAGATTGATCACTTGCAAATCCATAAACTGCTTTAATATTTTTTTTTGAGTGTTCTTTTATCGTCTTAATGGCCTTATACCTTGAAATTACCTCGGCATTGTGTTTTTTTCTTATTCTCTTCACAAGCTTGTCAAAATATTTATTAGTTACAGGAGTATATATCCCATATCCTTTATAATTTATATGATAACCCAGGGACATCATCCATTCCCAACTGGCATAATGCCCACACATTATAATTATATTTCGATCCTTCTTTTCAAATTGAGTTAAAGCTTCAATGTTATTAAATTTAAATCTATGCATCATATCTTTTTTACTAATCAAGAGTGATTTAGCCATTTCTAAAAAGATATCTGCCATGTGTTTATAGAATTTTTTTTCAAGTAATAAAATCTCTCTTTTTTTCATCTTTGGGAAAACAAGTTTTAAATTTTTTCTAATAACTTTTTTTCTGTAAGAAAAAAAATAAAGTAAATAAGATATTATATCTGAGAATATATAAAAGATTTTGAATGGAAGAGAGGCGACTACCAAAATCAAAGGATATAGTATAAAATAAGTTAGCCTTTGCAAAAGATAAATTTTTTCAAAGATACTATATTTGTCTAGGAAATTAATTTCTAATGATTGGACTTTCCCCCGCTTTATCCTTGATTATCTTAACTAATATAATTTTTTCCTACATAGGTTTTAAGGATAAACTTTTCTTTGATCGTTTCAAATTTAATGTGTTAGAATTAGACAAAGGAAATTTTATAAGAATGATTAGCTCTGGTTTTCTTCATGTTGATTATAATCATCTAATAATTAACATGTTAACACTCTATTTTTTTGCAGACTATGTAGTTCTTGGAGTAGGTTGGTTAAACTTTTTGATAATTTATTTTTTGAGTTTAATAATTGGAAATTATCTTTCATATCAATTCCACAAGGATCAAAAAGACTATAATGCTGTTGGAGCAAGTGGAGCTGTATCAGGAATCGTATTTAGTTCAATTTTGATTTTTCCTGAAATGAAATTAGTTTTTATTTTTTTTCCACTACCAATGCCTGGATATTTATTTGCTGTAGGATATCTGATTTATACAATTTACGCAATGAAAAAACAAAATGACAACGTTGGTCATACAGCTCATTTCGGGGGATCAATAAGCGGTATTCTAACAACACTTTTAATAGCTCCTGAATTATTTTTTAAGTCTGCCTTAACCCTAATTATAATTCTAATTACAATTCCAATTTTTGCTTATTTTATTTTTAAAAACTGAGAACTTTTATTGATCTCCTAATAATTCTTCTATTTTCCTTTCTAAAAAACTTCCTCTTAGATTAGTAGATAAAATCTTCCCATCTTCATCTAAAATGAATGTTTGCGGAATAAAGCTTACATTATATAATTTCGCAATTGGATCATTCCAGAATTTTAAGTTAGAAATTTGACTCCAAACAAGGCCATCATCACTAATAGCTCTAATCCAATTATTTTTATCCCTATCAAGTGAAACACCTATTATTTTTAGACCTTTACTTTGAAATTTATTATATATCCTAACAAAATTTGGGTTTTCAACTCTACAAGGCCTACACCATGATGCCCAAAAGTCAAGAATTGTCACTTTACCTAACAGATCATTCATTTTTAGGATATTTCCAGAAGGGTCAGGACCCTCAAATCTTGGCGCTTGTAAACCAACCTCTATTTTTTTCTTTGAAACATTAATTAAATTATATATGTTATTTCCTGTTCTAGTGTTTTTAATTTTGTCATCTAGATTGTCATAGTAAATCTTTGCTATTTCTGTATCCAAATCCTTTGCACTTAAATATTTTTCAAGAAATAAGGCGCTAAAAAATGAGTTGATATGAGTTTGAATAAATTTAATTTCATACTCCTTAACTTTTTTTCTGAGTTCATTATGTTGCTCTGCGAGATCATTTGCTAAAAGATCATCTCCTAATGCAATGGCTCTTTCATATTCAGTTGCTATTTCATTTAATGAGTTTACAAGAGACTTTGTTTCATTTTTATATAAGAGATATGAATCATTTGATTCTGTACCTTTAAATTCCGATGAACCGAGATCCCCTTTGTTAAGTTTCACTTTAATAGTTCCAGGTTCAATAATAAAGCCAACGTTCCCTTGAACCCCTTCAATATAAAGGAAATTAATATCTGGCTCCAGAACAGTTCCTTGAAATTCAAATTTTCCATTTGAAACAGGTATAGTATCTAAAACTATTGGCTGATTATTTTGATCTGCAACAACTCTATATATTTTCTTCCCATCATCAAGATCTGTTGTTCCAATAATTTTGAATTTTTCTGAATCATTTGAACAACTTATTAGTAAAATTGATAAAGTTATTTGGATAAGTTTTTTCATACTCTGTAAAATTACCAAATAAACTATTTAATATATAACATTGATTTAAAAATATATTACATTAACATCGTGAAAATTGATCTATTAAAAGAAAAAGTATTGAAAGTTGTTGAAGGACTCTGTACTGTACTGGGTGCTGAAAATATTATTTACGGAAAGGATCTAGATCAAAAATTCCATCATGTTTGGAAAATGGATGAGCCTCTAAAAGCACTGGCCTTAGTTATGCCTAAAACTACAAAGCAGGTATCAGAAATAATTAAAATCTGTTTTGAAAACAATCAAGAAGTTATTATTCACGGGGGACTGACAAACTTAGTTGGAGCAACTAAGTCCAAAAAAAATCAATTAGTTATCTCTCTTGAAAAGATGAATGAAATTGAGGAAATAGATCAAAAGAGTAGAACCGTAACTGTCCAATCAGGTGTTATTTTGGAAAACTTGATTAATTCAGTCTCTGATAAAGGCCTTCTTTTGCCGTTAAATTTTGGAGCCAAAGGCTCAGCTCAAATTGGTGGTGCAATTTCAACAAATGCTGGTGGATTAAGAGTTTTAAAGTATGGGATGATTAGGCAAATGATTCTTGGTCTTGAAGTAGTTCTTCCAGATGGAACAATTATCTCGTCCTTAAAAAAAATAATTAAAGACAATTCAGGATATGATCTAAAGCAATTATTTATTGGCTCAGAAGGTACTCTAGGTGTAGTTACCAGAGCAGTTCTAAGGCTTACTGAAGCTCCATCAGCGAGACATTCAGCTATTTTAGGGACAAATAATTATGAGAATGTAATTAACCTTTTAAAAACTCTTGAAAAAGGGCTTGGAGGAATTCTTAGTGCTTTTGAATTAATGTGGGGAAGCACATATAGAACAATGATAGAAAAATCTACTTCTCTTATTTCTCCGATTAATCAAGAGTACGATTATTATGTGTTCGTAGAAACCTTAGGCAGTAACAAAGAAAAAGACTTTAGTCTTTTACAAAATCTAATAGAAAAAGCATTAGAGGACAATGTTATTCTTGACGGTTCATTAGCTGAAACGGATAGAGAACTTAATAATTTATGGCAGATTAGAGAAGATGTTTCAATACTTAATTCCAATGCTAACTATGCTCAACATTTTGATATAAGTATTCCAATACCTTTAATTGGTGACCTTGTAGACTCTATTACTAAAAATCTAAAGAAACTTTCATTTGTTCAAAATATATACACATGGGGACATGTTGCAGATGGTAATATCCACTTTATTGTTGGTAAAGAAAATAATTCTCCTGATATAATTAAAAAAGTGAATGAGATTGTATACGAACCTTTAAAAGAAAACAATGGCTCTATATCTGCTGAGCATGGGATTGGTCTGGATAAGAAAAATTACTTGATTAAAAGTAGGTCCAAGTCTGAAATTGAATTGATGAAACAAATTAAACAACTTTTTGATCCTAAAAATATTCTGAACCCTGGAAGGATTATATAAGAAATCACTTTTTATATCAATTCAAATGAAAAAATATCTGTTAATTCTATCAATCTTCTTTCTGATATTCATTCAATGCCAACGAACTCCGAAATCAACATTGAATTTTAGGTGGAGTGAGGAAAAAGCTTGGGAATGGAAAGAAGAAAATGGATGGATGGTAGGTACTAACTTTAACCCTAGCACTTCAGTAAATCAATTGGAATTTTGGCAAGAGGAGACTTTTGATATAGAAACTATTAAAAGAGAGCTAAAGTGGAGTGCAGAATTAGGAATGAACTTGCACCGAGTCTATTTACATAATCTACTATGGGATCAGGATTCCCTGGGGTTATTGAAACGAATGGAGAATTATTTGAAAATAGCTGATAGTAATGATATTAAAACACTTTTTGTTTTATTAGATGATTGTTGGCACCCATTACCAAAACCTGGAAAACAACCTGATCCTATACCTTTTGTGCATAATTCTCAATGGGTTCAAGCTCCAGGAGCATATATCCTTGGTGATAGTTTACGTCATATCGAAGTTAAAAATTATATAAAGGGTGTTGTTACTCATTTTGCTGATGATCAAAGAGTAATTGGCTGGGACCTTTATAATGAACCAGGGAATCTCAACGCGGGAGTTCCTGGGTATGATGAATTTGAGGTTAAAGAAAATAAAGATATTTATACACTATCTCTACTTAAAAAAGCCTTTAAATGGGTAAGAGAAGTAAATCCGTCTCAACCTATAACTACTTCGGTATGGAAAGCAGACGGGAAGGATAAAAACTGGTCAAAATTGGATAGCTTATCTGATCTTTCTCAATTTACCATATTAAATTCTGATATAATTTCATTCCATACCTACGGGAATATTGGTGAAATGAAATTAAGAATTAACCAATTAAAAAAGTATAACCGCCCTATATTGTGTACAGAATACCTCGCTAGGGGTCAGGGTAGTACTTTTCAAGCAATGTTACCACTTTTGAAAGAAGAGCAAGTTTCAGCAATTAATTGGGGGTTCGTCGCTGGAAAAACTAACACTTTATTTCCCTGGTCTTCGTGGGAAGAAGAATTTGATTCCCTCCCTAAGATCTGGCACCATGATATTTTTTTGCCAGATAAAACTCCATATGATCAAAATGAAATTGATTTTTTAAAAGAAATTTTGCTAACCAAATAGTTTAAAATTAAATTATTTAAAAAATCTAATCCAGTCAGATTCACCTGCTATGAAAGCAAACGAGTAAGGATTTCCATTTTCTAATAATTTTTGATAATATTTTTTTGCTCTTAAGGTGTCATTGTTTTGATACATATACCAGTTTGCTAGTGAGTACAATGCAACATCATCAATAACAATTTCCGATTCTTTAAGTTTACCCTTGTAGAATAAACATGATTGATGGTAACTCATATTTTCTATGATATCCATTTCATTATTTACCTTATCAATTACTTTAGAAGCCCCCTCAATATCACCCAGTCTTCTATTTATCATATATAGCCAGTGAGCACTTGAAACAATATTATCATCATATTTGTGACTAACACTTCTGTTGCTAAATGCTTTCAAAGCATTATTCATATCATTTGTCAGATAGTAAGCTAAACCAATGTGATACCATATATTACCATTAAGCGTAGTCAAAGGAATATTCTTTTTATTTGGCAAACCGTCTGGTTCAATTTGATCAACTTTTTCATCAATTAATCCAATGGCTTTTATAAAATCTTTAATTGCTTTATCATATTGGCGAGTAGAAATATATCGATGACCTCGATGGCGATAAAAACGGGCGTCGTCAGGAAATTTCTTTATTCCTTCTGAATATAAATCAATTGCCTTTTGATAATAGCCTAAATATGCAGCTCTTCTGCCATACCATATTAATGCGTTAGGGTCATTTTGATTTTCAAAATATATTTTTTGAGCTGACTTGAACTGATCTAATGATTTTCCTTCTTTTATGACAGGACTAATTAATGTATCCCCCAATAATGTAATAGTCTCAGTTGTTGGTGAGAGTGAATAATTACTGGTTATATTTTGATTAAGGTTACAACAAATAAAAATTTGAAATATAATTATAAGGCAAATATATTTTACGTTCATTTTTAGGTTCTATTATATAGTTTTAGTTATATATGTTAAACAATTAATATAATAATTAAAAATTTAAGTAGAATGATCAGTATTTTTTTAATCTATCTTATTTAAAATATGACGACACTAATTTCAATTAAAAACTTTAAAGTTATATTTGTACTACACAAAAATTATGTCAGGTAATAAATACGGTAAACTTTTCGAATTAACTACTTTTGGTGAGTCTCATGGGGAGGCTATAGGGGGGATTCTTGAGGGTTGTCCTGCCGGTATAAAATTAGATTTAGATTTTATCCAATCAGAATTAGATAGAAGAAAACCAGGTCAATCACCAATTGTAACTCAAAGAAAAGAATCAGACAAAGTCAATTTTTTTTCTGGTATTTTTGAAGGTAGAACCACGGGAACTCCAATAGGATTTTCTATCATTAATAATGATCAAAAACCTAAAGATTATAAGCATATAATTGATAATTATAGGCCATCACACGCTGATCGAGTTTATGATCAGAAGTATGGTTTTAGAGACTACAGAGGAGGAGGGAGGAGCTCTGCAAGAGAAACTGCATGTAGAGTAGTGGCTGGCTCAATTGCAAAACAGTTCATAAAAGAAGTTAAAATTACGGCCTATGTTTCTTCGGTTGGAGAAATTTCACTTGATAGTGATTATAGTAAACTTGATTTTAAAAAAATAGAAACTAATCCTGTACGCTGTCCAGATAGTGAATTAGCTTTAAAAATGGAAGCTTTAATCCGTAAAACAAGAAAAGATGGGGATACTGTTGGCGGTATAATTACATGTGTAATTCAAAACGCTCCTGTAGGTCTAGGAGAACCTGTTTTTGATAAATTTCATGCTGAGCTTGGAAAAGCTATGTTATCAATAAACGCCGTTAAAGGCTTTGAATACGGAAGTGGTTTTTCAGGTACTAAACTAAAGGGTAGTAGTCACAACGATCTCTATAATAATGATGGAACAACTAAAACAAATTTTTCTGGAGGTGTTCAGGGAGGAATATCCAATGGAATGGATATTTATTTTAGGGTGGCCTTTAAACCAGTTTCTACTATAATGAAACAACAAAAAACTATAAATAAAAAAGGAGAAGAGGTTGAAATTGAGGGTAAAGGACGACATGATCCATGTGTTGTTCCTAGAGCGGTTCCTATTGTTGAAGCCATGGCAGCTTTGGTAATTGCGGATTTTAAATTGTTAAACGAAGTAGTAAAAAATAAATAATTTTTTCATGAAGAATATAGCTTTACATTGGAAAATTATGATTGGTATGATCCTTGGGGTAATTTTTGGTATTGCCATGTCATACGTAAAACATGGGCCTGATTTCATATCTGATTGGATTAAGCCATTTGGAACAATTTTTATTAATTCTTTAAAATTGATAGCAATGCCATTGATTTTAGGGTCTTTAATTAAAGGAATATCTGATTTAAAGGATATTTCTAAGCTCTCTAAAATGGGAAGCAGAACCATTATTATATATATATGTACAACCGTTTTTGCCGTTTTGATAGGATTATCTTTAGTAAATGCTATCACACCTGGAAATAGTATTAAAGAGGAAACTAGGAATGATTTAATTCTAGCTTACGAAGAAGGGGCTAGGTTAAAACAAAATGCTGCTGAAGAACAAATAGAAGCAGGCCCATTGCAAGCACTTGTTGATATCGTGCCTGAAAATATTTTTGATGCGGCAACAGAGAATAAAAACATGTTACAAGTAATCTTTTTTTCAATATTTTTTGGAATTGCTCTCATACTAATTCCCGAAGGAAAAGCAAGACCTGTCAAGGAATTCTTTGATTCATTCAACTCTGTCATCTTGAAATTAATTGATTTTGTTATGATAACGGCACCATATGGAGTTTTTGCTTTGTTAGCTTCATTGGTTGTAGAATCACCAAGCATAGATTTGTTTAAAGCATTAGGAATGTATGCTATTACTTTAATTATTGGATTATTTTTAATGATTATTGTTTACATAGTCATTGTTAATCTATTTACTAATGTAAAGCCATTATCTTTTATTAAGGGTATTTCCCCAGCTCAACTACTAGCTTTTTCAACTAGCTCAAGTGCAGCAACATTACCTGTTACAATGGATCGAGTAGAAAACAACTTAGGAGTAGACAAGGAGGTTTCTAGTTTTGTTTTACCAATCGGAGCAACAATAAATATGGATGGGACTAGCTTATATCAGGCTGTAGCAGCTGTATTTATAGCTCAAACTTTTGGGATGGATCTGAGCTTTGGAACACAAATGGGAATTGTGTTAACAGCCACATTAGCCTCTATAGGGGCTGCTGCTGTTCCGAGTGCTGGAATGGTAATGTTAGTTATTGTTTTGGGTCAAGCTGGTATACCAGAAGCGGGCTTAGCATTAATTTTTGCTGTAGATCGTCCTTTAGATATGTGCAGGACCATAACTAATGTTACAGGTGACGCCGCAGTTTCTATGTTGGTTGCGAAGTCAATGGGTAAGTTAAAAAATTAAGCTTGTTCTAGCTTGTCTATATTTACTTGAGTAGTAAATGTTCCGTAATTAACTATAGCTTTATTTTTTTCAATTGAATCAATATTTCCAACAGAAATACTATCAGGCAATCTAACCTTATCACCTACCTTTAAAATTACTTTTTTCTTTTTAGGGGTTGTTACTGGATTACTTATTTCTTTTTTTAACTTTTTTATATCACTTTGTATTTTAGCTGAAACTCTTTTTTTGTTTTTCTTTTCTTTTTTTACAACCTGAATCGACTTTCTTTTTCTTTTTGAATTTTCTTTTTCTATTAATTCTAAAAGCCTAGCTATCATTGGCCTTTTTTTATTATTGTGAAAGTAAACTTGTGCTATATCATTGACTTTATTTCCTAAATCAATAATTTTTTTATCATCATTAAGCAGTTCTTGATAATCTATAAGCTTCTTTTTAATTTTTTGATTTAGGCTCTCAAGTAATTCTGATTCTTTTTGTTTTTCAGCCTCTTTTTTCTTTAATGAAGTTTCTGTTTGGACTATTTTAGATCTTTCTTTTTGTAATTTAGTGATAGTGGTCTCAAATCTAACCTTGTCTTTCTCAAGTTTCTTTTTGGCTTTATTGATAATAGAGTAGGGCAATCCATTTTTTTGAGCAACTTCAAAGGTAAATGAGCTGCCTGCTTCTCCAGTTATAAGATTAAAAACAGGTTCAAATGTATCTTCGTTAAATTGCATATTGGCATTTTCCATACAATCCAGTTCATTAGCTAAAAGTTTTAAATTGGTGTAATGAGTAGTTATCAAACCGAGAGATTTTTTATCATAAAAAACCTCTAAAATAGCCTCAGCTAATGCCCCACCTAATTCCGGATCGGAACCAGTACCAAATTCATCAATTAAGAATAAAGTTTCTTGATCACATTTCTTAATAAACTCTTTCATCTTTTTGATCCGATAAGAATATGTGCTTAGTTGATTTTCTATTGATTGGTTGTCACCTATGTCAGTTAAAATTTTTTTAAAGAAGCATAATTTACTATTTGTGTCAACAGGAATTAATATGCCACTTTGGATCATTAATTGCAATAATCCTAATGTTTTTAAAGTAATACTTTTTCCCCCTGCATTGGGGCCAGAAATTATAATGATTCTTTTTTTGTCACTTAATTTAATATCCTGTGGAAATGTAGTTTTGTTTCCCTTTTTATTTTCAATATAAAGCAGCGGATGATATGCATTTATAAGATTTAACTCTGATTTATCTGAGATTTTAGGAAGAATTCCATTTATCTCTGACGCATATTTTGCGCGAGCATAAATAGTGTCAATTTTAATTAAGTAAAAATGATATGATTTAATTAAATCTAATTTAGGACGGAGATAATCAGTTAGATCCATTAAAATCCTTCTAATTTCTTCTGACTCTTCAAAATATAAATTTTGAAGAACATTAGAGAGTTCAAGTGTGGTCTCAGGTTCTATAAAAACTATACTTCCAGTTTTTGAGCTTCCAGCAATTCTTCCTTTGATCTTTTTGCGATGCATTGATTTTACTGCTAAAACTCTTTTATTATCAATGACAGACTCTCTAATTCCGTCTAAATAACCTAACTTATTGAGTTTTTTTAGAGTTTCTTCAAAACTTTGACCGATCTCTTTTTGAATAGATTGAATTTTGTTTCTTAATAATTTAAGCTTTTCTGATGCATTATTACGTATTTCTCCAAACCGATCAATTATACTATAAATAGTCTTTTTGATACCCTTATTTTGCTCAATTTCTTCTCCTATAAGAAATATTTTAGGATAATAGGTCTTAAATTTTTTGAAAAAAGAAAGTAGATTGTTGACAGTTTCAGAGGCTAAAGAAATATCATTAAAACTTTCAATTGATAAAACACTATTTTCTATTTCTAGGAGTCTGAAACAGTTAGAAAAATCTTTAAAAAAGTGATCTGGGATAGTGTTTTCGTTATCAAAAGAAGATCTATATTCAGAAACATGAGAAAGTGAAGATAAAAGTTCTTCATCATTTTGATCTAATGGCCTAATTTTTTGGCATTGTTCATTTCCGATTAGAGTTTTTGCGTGTTTAGAAATCTGATTTAGTACTTCAAAAAACTCTAAATCCTCTAATGTTTTTTTAGGAATATATAGCATCCTTTTTTTATTAATTTAGCTTACAAAAGTAATAAATTAGTGAAGGTTAAAATAAATCCTGAATGGAAAGAAATGCTAAAAGGCGAATTCAATAAGCCTTATTTTAAAAAACTTGTAGAATTCATCAAAGATGAGTATGATACAGGAAAATGTTATCCTAAAGGTGGAAAGATCTTTGAGGCACTAAATCTTTGCTTGCCTGATAACATTAAAGTTGTGTTACTTGGGCAAGATCCATATCATGGGCCTAATCAAGCACATGGACTTTCATTTTCTGTTCCTTTAGGAACATCTCACCCCCCTTCTTTAGTTAATATTTTTAAGGAACTTGAAAGTGATTTGAATATTCCTTATCCAAAAAACGGAGATCTTTCATCATGGGCAAGACAAGGACTTCTTCTTCTTAATAGCACATTAACAGTACGTGCAAATCAACCAGCAAGCCATCAAGGAAAGGGCTGGGAGTTGTTTACAGATTTTTTAATTGAGGCTATTTCTAAAGAAATGGACGGTATAGTTTTTCTTCTTTGGGGAAGTTTTGCTAAACGAAAAATAAATTTAATTGACAATTCAAAACATCTCGTGTTGAAATCAGGTCATCCATCACCTCTGAGTGCTAATCGAGGTTACTGGTTTGGAAACAAACATTTTAGTCAATGTAACAATTATTTGTCTCAAAAGTTAAAAAAACCAATCGATTGGAAACTTTAGTTTTAACTTCTAATTAAATTAGAAACTTCGCATTAATCTAAAATAGAAACTAGCTGCACCTATGTTTTTTGAATCATCCCCAATTTTCCCATATGCAGATTGGGTCAATAACATGATTTCCCAATTCTGTTCTAGTTCATAAGTGATTGTTGGAGCAATAACTAGAGTCTCGATTCCTTTAATGTAGAAAGCAGATAAACTGCCATTTAAAGCTGGGTTAAAAGGACCGCTGACTTGAAAAAAATAACTCAATTTAGATGGCATTAGATTCTTGACAGAAATAGACCCTATTATGGATTGAAACAAATCATCTGATTGTAAATTTTTATTTTCTGAGTTAGTATTATATAAAACAGATGTATTTATGTAAATCCCATTTTTAAAAAAATAGTCAATTGATGTCGACATAGATGTTACACTTTTTCTATTCCTATTCTTTGGAATGAAATAACTGACTTCTCTTTTAAATCCAAATTTATCAAAAAGAGTCCCCTCACTCCCATATCCAAAGACATAATCATTATAATAATTTCCAGCAAGTATTTGAAAATCACGTTCCCATTTATTAAATTTCCATAAAAACCCAATAATAGATTGATTTAGATCCTTGCCAGGTTGAATTGATAAGTCAATACTTGACAGATCACCGGTGAAATATTGAAATCTTAAGGCATCTACTCCAGCTCGTTCTTGATAATCAAAGTCTAATAAACTATATGCATTAAAAAGATCATTCGGACTCCAAGCTAAGTTAACTCCCCAGTTTATTCTTTGTCTTCCAAGTGTTAACTGATATTTTTCAGCAGCATATCTTAAATAAGCTCTATCAAAAATTGTATTAAAGACCATCGGTGTTGTATTAAGTGTATTAAAAGATAAATCAACTTGACCGGCATCTTTGTCTAAGAACTCTCCAAATTTAAATGCATTACTTGTTATATCACCATAAAATATTCTATTTCTCATTTCAAAGACAGTGCTTAATTCAGGAGAAAAATCAGCTTTTAATTTTATTCTGTTGTGAATAAGGTTATCTCCTATAAAGTTTCCTTCGTTGTAAGAATAGGTTTTTAAATACTTAACATAGCCTGATATAGTAATAATTTCTTTAAGTTTTTCACCTTTGGTTTGTTGTGAAAAAACAAGTGTGATTGAAAACAAAAAAATAAAGTAAAAGAGTATTGATTTCAATATTTAAGCTTCTGTATTAAGTTATTTTATCAGAAAGGATTTTTCCGTCTTCAAGTGTGATTACTCTTTTTGCTCTGTCTATGACTCGCTGATCATGTGTAGAAAAGATAAATGTCATTTTTTCTTTTCTATTCAAGTCATACATTATATCAAGTAAATTTTTGGTTGAACTTGAATCTAAATTAGCAGTTGGTTCATCTGCAAGTATAAACTTTGGTTTTGACGCAAGTGCTCTAGCAACTGCGACCCTTTGCTGTTGACCGCCAGATAGCTGTCCAGGTCTTCTTTTCGATTCCTTACTTAAGCCAACAGCATCTAACAATTCCAATGCCCGTTTATTTCTCTTCTCTTTTGAATATCCTTGCATTAGCATAATAAACTCAATATTTTCTTTTGCTGTTAGAACAGGAATTAAATTGTAAGACTGAAAAACAAACCCAATATTTCTTAATCTAAAATCAATTATTTTATTTGCCTTTAATTTTGTTATATCTAAGTTATCGATCATAACATTTCCAAAAGTAGGTTTATCAAGACCCCCTAAGGTGTTTAAAAAGGTTGTTTTTCCAGACCCTGAAGGACCTACAATAGCAGTGAATTCACCCTGTTTAAAATTGATAGACACATCGTTTAAGGCATTAACCTTAATTTCACCTTGGCTATATATTTTTTTTAAATTTTTAGTTTCAATTACATTCATAAGGTATTATATTGATCTTACTGCCACAGCTGGTTCCAGCTTAAGAGCTCTTCTTGCTGGAAAAAGTGAAGAAATAAAGGTTAATAGAAAAGTTAAAAGAGTGATGTTTATATAATAATCCAGATATAGTTCGGTATATAGCCTGGCGCCCATACCAAATTGTTCAAGACCTTCTTCAACTATAGAAAGATCGATTCCAACATCACCAAAGTATGAAATAGTTATGTAAGAAATAAGAACTCCGAGCGGGACAGAAACTATTGATATAAAAAGAGTTTCAAAAGCTATCATTAAAAAAATCTTAGACTTGTTAAGGCCTACAGACATTAAAACGCCAAGTTCTCTTTTTCTTTCAAGAACAGCCATTAACATGGTGTTTATTATTCCAAATGAAAGAGCGATTAGTATGATAGTCATAAAAATGTAAAGGAAAAAACTTAACATCTCATTTGCATAGCCAAGCTCAGGTGAAATTTCAGACCATAATTCTATTTCATTATCTGGAAAAGCTACAAGGAGCTCATCTTTTAATTCTTTTACTTGATTAATATCATTAGAGACTAATGCTACTTCATGTATGATATCTTTTTTTCCAAAAATTTTATCCAAATAATCTTTTTTGGCAAACATATGACTACCGTCAAACATGGAATTCCCAGATTTAAATATACCTACAACTTTTAGTTTTAACCTTTCTTGTAATCCGTTCTCATTAACAAAGGTTAGATATATGCTTTTTTTGATATCTAACTTTAGTTTTTCGGCCAATTCTTGACCTATTACAGCTTGTCTACTTGTGCTGCCAGAAAAATAGGTTCCCTTCACTATATGACTGTGTATGTCGGTAATATTTTTTTCATTAATATGATCTGCCCCTATAAGTTTAACACCTGTTGCTCCTCTAGCAGTAGACGCCATTCCTGAAAGTACTATTCTTGAGCTATAAGAAGCAACTTTTTTATTTTCATCTAGTGCTTCTAAAACTTCGTTCAAGCTATTTATTTGATATTTTATATCGTAATTATCTTGAAAGGAGGGGTGATGAATTTGCAGATGAGATAATTGAGATTTTATAGCGCTATTAATCCTTTGATTATTTAGTGCAGACATCATGGAGGCGCTGAATAGACCTGACCATAGACCTAAAATCATCGATGCGATAACAATAAAACTTCTAAGTTTATTTCTCCAGACATTTCTCCAGGCAATTTTAATTATCTGTCTCATTATATTTTCATTGCTTTAATAGGATCTAATTTGATAATGACGCTTAAAGGGTATAAACAAACAATTAATGAAATAAAGAAAATTATAAACCCATGAGTTAGTGGAATATCATAGGTATTCATCAGAGGTATGACTGCTTCAAAACCTAAATTTTCAAACATCTGAGCTTGTTCCTTTGGAAATTTTATTGGACTTAAGAAGATAATAACAGGTCTGGAAAGAGCTATACCAAGAATTGCCCCTACACTTGCCAGTAAAACGGTCTCATAAATCATTGTTTTGATCAATCTAATTTTTTTCATGCCTATAGAAATCAAAACACCGAACTCATATTTCCTCTCCTGAGTCATCATTAATACAGTTCCAAATATTCCAAATGTAACAATCATGTAAAGGATAAAAACCATTATAAGCCCTCCGGCACTATCAGCCTTTATAGTTTGTTCAAGTTCAGGTATCATTTCTCTCCAAGTCATTACTTCATAAACTTCATCATTTATTAAATTTTTAATGTCTAAGGCAATGGCATCTTCATCTTTATTTTCCTTTTTATTTAAAATAAGGTGAGTGATCATATTTTGTGCTGAAAGAAAATCTTGAGCCTGAGGAAGTGTCATAAAAACACTGATTTTATTGAGTGTTGGGTTTTTAAGATCTAATATTCCACTCACTGGATAGGCTCCTGCGGCTTGCATCCCATGATATCCTTGGCCTAACAAAACAAGAGTATCACCAATTTTCAAATCAAAGTATTTAGCAACTCCTTTACCAACATTAAGAGATTTACTTTCCTCTTTAAGTAATTGTCCCTTAATCAGTCGTTTTTCCCAATTTGTAAGTGAACTTTCCTTTAAGGGTTCGATTCCAGTAACAAAGACAAATTTTGAAAGATCACTTGATGAAGCTAAGGATCCACTTTGTATTCTCTGAAGAGTATTTGAAACACCATCTATACTTTCAATTTCATTTAAAAAATCTTTGTCAGGAGAAAATGAATTATCTACTATTTGCTCGTCCCAAAAACCTTTAGAATGAATTTGTATGTATCCAGAATATGATCCCACAACATTATTAATCATGTTATCATAAAGCCCTAACTGCAGGGCTCTTAATAGGACACAAAGAAAAACAGCAATAAAAATAGCTGAGATAGTTATAAGACTTCTTTTTTTATTCCTCCATATATTCCGCCAAGCAAGTTTAATAAGCATAATTTATTTAAGCCTGGATATATATTGTGTTTTGAAGTAATTTTCGGGTATTACAATATTAAATTTCCAAACATTGTAGTCAATAACCGTTTTTTGACCTTCATTTTCCAATGGAATGAATTCAAGTTTAGAAGGGAGTTTTTTATTTCCAAAGGTCTTAATATCAGAGCCTATCATAAGGTTAACTAACTCCTCATCTTCATCATAGAATTCAGTCCTCAACTGCATATAATCTTTTTTATCAACCCAAATAACCAGCTTGCCCCAAACTACAGTCGCTTCTTCCTTGGGAATTAGTTCTAATTTCCAGCAAGGGAGGTTTTCAATGTTTTCTTCAGCTAATATTTTATGACTATAGTCAGTTACTGTAGATGATTGCTTTACCAGATCATCGGTTGTAAAATCAGTACCCATCCAACTCTGGGTCATCATTGAGGGAGGGAATTTTACAGTTCTTTCTAAAGAGGGTAGATAGTTCCAGATTTCATTATTTCTTTTAAGAAAAACGGTTCCTTTTTCTTTTGGAGGACTTGTAACTAGGGTTGTGGAAAAATTTGACCCGATTGACCAGTTTTTTAAGATCATTTTTTTTTCCCATTTGGGACGTACTATGGTAATCTCAACCTCAGAATAAGATGAAGATCCTCGCAGCTTATTGTCAGCTTTTTCAATAATTTCTATTGCAGTTTGGGAATATAAACTGTAAAATGCAGATAAAATTAAAACAGGAATTATATAAATATTCTTCATTTTTTTAATTAAAATCTTATCCTCCAACGCGTTTTAATTTAAAGCCCATATCTGATAGTATGCCTATTATTTTTTCTCTATAATTCCCTTGAATAATTATTTGGCCATTTTTGACAGTTCCACCAACACTTAGTTTTTTTTTAAGCTCTTTTGCAAGCTCTCTTATTTCATTATTATTCCCTGCGTAACCTTTAATTACAGTTGCTACTTTACCAGCTCTACCTTTTTTGCTAAAGTGGCACTCTAATTCTTGGTGAATCTCTTTTTGATCGGTTATATTAGAAGTAAATGAGGGTCTCAAATCATCAAATTTTACATTTGCTAAGTCAGCAAGAGCGTTAAGTTTTCTATTCTCGCTCATAAAAAACCAATAAAATTAAAATAATACAGCATACATTTTTAAATTTATTATTCCTATGGATTTTGATAGAACAAAAATATCTAAAAAAAAGCTAATAGACCTATACGAATCGATGCTAATTCCAAGATTGGTAGAGGAGAAGATGATAGTTCTTTTAAAACAAGGAAAAATATCTAAATGGTTCAGTGGTATTGGTCAAGAAGCTATTTCTGTAGGAGTCACTAAAGCTATAAGGGATGACGAGTACGTTCTGCCTATGCATCGGAATTTAGGAGTTTTTACATCTAGAGGAATACCATTATATAATTTATTTTGTCAATGGCAAGGAAAAATAGATGGATTTACAAAAGGAAGAGATAGAAGTTTTCATTTTGGGGCAAAAGAAAATCATATAATAGGGATGATTTCACATCTTGGCCCTCAGATGGGCATGGCATGTGGGATTTCCTTAGGTCATTTGCTGAAAAAGGAAAAGAAGTT
Organism: Flavobacteriaceae bacterium; assembly: GCA_002728855.1. Lineage (GTDB taxonomy): Bacteria > Bacteroidota > Bacteroidia > Flavobacteriales > Flavobacteriaceae. Next base: position 20,051 of record PBWA01000047.1, on the reverse strand, counting down.
ATGTGTCGTTATGACTGGTGATGGGGGGACAAGCGAAGGAGATTTTCATGAAGCCCTAAATGTTGCTTCAGTGTGGAAATTGCCTGTTATTTTTTGCATTGAAAACAACGGTTATGGGATTTCAACACCCGCAAAAGAACAATACGCCATTGAAAATCTAGTTGAAAGAGGTATTGGGTATGGTATAGAATCATTTATGATAGAAGGGAATAACGTACTTGAGGTTTATAAAAATGTCTCAAACATAGCAAAGGACATAAGAAGTGATCCGCGCCCCATCATCATAGAATTTAAAACTTTCAGAATGAGAGGACATGAAGAGTCAAGTGGCCAGGAGTATGTTTCACAACAAGAACTGGATACTTGGTCTAAAAAAGATCCTGTCATTCAATTTGAAAACTACCTTCTAGAGGAAAAATTAATTAAGAATGACAAATGCAAGGAATTTAGCAGCAAATATTCAAAATTAATCGACAATGAATGGGTTAAAAGTGAATTAAAAGAAGAGATTATATTTAATGAAAGTAATGAATTAAGTGATGTGTTTAAAACACTTGATTTACAGATAAATAAAGATTCAAATAAATCTTCTAACATAAGATTTGTTGACGCTATATCTCAAGCTATACATCTTTGTATGGAGGAAGATCGAGATTTAATCATTATGGGGCAAGATATTGCAGAGTATGGCGGAGTCTTTAAGATAACAAAAGGCATGTCTTCTACTTTTGGAAAAGAAAGAGTACGTAACACCCCTCTTTGTGAATCCGTTGTTCTTTCGGCTTCTATGGGATTATCCATTTTAGATATTCCTTCAATTGTCGAGATGCAGTTTAGTGATTTTGTTTCTAGTGGTTTTACAGCAATAGTTAATTTAATCTCTAAATCATATTATAGATGGGGACAGAATGCTTCAATTGTTATAAGAATGCCTTGTGGTGGCGGAGTAGGTGCAGGGCCATTTCACTCACAAACCAATGAGTCTTGGTTCACCACGGTTCCTGGCTTGAAAGTTGTTTACCCTTCATTTCCAAAAGAAGCCAAAGGACTTTTGATTAATTCAATAAAAGACCCTAATCCTGTTTTGTTTTTTGAGCATAAAAAATTATATCGAACTATAACTGAAGATGTCCCGTCTGACTCTTATGTTACGCCATTTGGTAAAGCTATAATTAGAGCGGAAGGCAATGACATGTGTATAATAACTTATGGGCTAGGAGTGCATTGGGCTTTGGAAGAAGTAAAAAAATTTCCAGGAGCTGCAATAGCAGTTTTGGATATAAACACTTTAGTTCCTTTAGACTATGATTCAATTTTTGATCTAGTAAAAAAGACAGGTAAGGTTTTATTGTTACAAGAGGATAGTAGATTTGGAGGTTTTATGGGTGAAATTGCAGCAGAGATTTCTGAAAAATGTTTTGAGTACCTAGACGCACCTATTTTTAGATTAGCTTCGCTGAATACACCTATTCCATTTACAGCGAATCTAGAGGAGGGGTATTTTCCAAAAAGAAAACTTAATAATAAGATAAAAACTCTTTTAGAATACTAGTTATCCCTCTTTTCAAAATCCTCATTTTTTTTATCATTTATTCGCTTGTAAATGAGATAGCCAATAAGAGATATAGCAATGAATAAAAATATTTTAGGCAAAGTAAAAACCCAGTAAAGTAATTCCATTTTACTTTAGTTTTACAGCAGTTCCATAGGCTAATATTTCTGAAGCTCCTTGCATTACAACAGAAGTTGTAAATCTTACATTCAATACAGCATCAGCTCCCATTTTAACAGCATCTTCTTGCATTCTCTGAAGAGCTTCCTCGCGAGAATCAGCTTGAAGTTTTGTGTACTCGGAGATTTCTCCTCCTATAAGATTTTTAAAGGAGGCAAAAATATCTCTCCCAACATTTCTAGCTCTAACGGTGCTTCCTCTAGCAATTCCACATGTTTCAATTATGGTTTTATTAGGAATATCAGGTGTTGTAACAAGTATCATAAGTTTTATTTAAAAAGATTTTTATCCAATTTAGGAAATATTTTCAATGCATTTTCATGATAAACCTTCTTTAAAACTGAATCGGGTAGGGCAAGGCCATACATTTTCCAATGAGCATGCCTCTTTCTATAATAATCAAAATATTCATCATCAGTCTCTAAAACACGGAAATAAGTGTAATATTCGGATGGTTTATAACTATCTTTTCCAAAGAGAATACGATCTTGATAATCAATAAAAAACTTACGAGCTCTTTTTGGTTGTCTTCCAATTTCAGCTAAAACTGCTCCAATTTCAGTTAAAACATTAGGGTATTCATCCAAATGTTTTCCCAAACGATCAAGATCATTACCCATCCAACCAAGATGAGCATTAATAAATGTAGTATATGGGTGATTTCTAAATACTTCGTGCTGTTCGGCTAAAACTTCTTCAAAAGAAGGGTTAGTTTTTGGATCTCTATATCTTCTAGGTTTTTGCCTTAATTCAAGCCACCTTTCATTAAACTTGTCTTTAGGCATCCAGAACGGAGATGGTTCACCAGAGTGGATTAAAACAGGTATATTGTTATCACCACAGGCCTTCCATACTGGATCTAATCTTGGATCGTTTACCGCAATTCTATTACCACTATTATCTTTGCTAGTAAGGCCTAATGACTTATATACTTTAAGACCCATAGCGCCATTGGCTGTAGCAGAGTCAATAAACTTAGCAGTAGATTCGCCAAAAAGAGGATCGTCAATATCTTCAAAATCAATATTAACAAATAAACCTACTCGATTGGGAGCATTTTCTCTTATATTATCAAGAGACTGATTCAGATAGATGCCCCTAAAACCACTTAGGTTTATAATAAAAGCCATATTTAAATCATCCATTTCAGAAGTTAATTTATTTAAATCGCGTAAGGGCATATCGAAAAAGTGGCTATGAACATCTACAAAAGGATATTTTGCCTTTGTCAATAAATTCTGTGGGACAATTAGTGTAGATAGCGGAGTATATTCTTCAATATCCATTAGATTCTCTTTAGTTTTCAAAAAGTCAATAACAATAAATAAAACCCCACCTAATGATAAAATGAAAAATAATGATTTTATAAAATTTTTTAAAGAAAAACCCAAAATTAAATTATTAGTTTAATATTATGTTATAAACATTTGATTAATAGTTAATTAAAGCAATGACTTCGACATTATCCCATCTCATTCTAAGGTTCAAAATAGAGTCAGATTCAACAAAATCGATAGTAAATTGCTCTAATTCATCATTTAAAATATTTACAGGAAGGTTCACAGCCATAATATCCTTAGAATAATCAGGTTCATTAAAGCCAAAAACACCTGATTCACTATTTATAACAAGTCTCCAGTTATTTTTAAAAGGAACAGCGTAAAGCCTGTATTTTCCTTTATTTAAAGGCCTTCCAGCAAATGACACATTCTGATTAATTTCAATTGAAGTGGCAAAGTTAGCACCTAATCTCCAATATTCGCCATACGGAACAAGCGCTTCTTTGTCGGCTTCTCCAAAAATAAGCCGATTTTTTTTATAAGGACGAGAATAAGATATTTCTATTTTAATATTCTCATTTTCAAAAAGAACATTTCCTTTTGGACTTTTAGGATTTATGTAAATTCCATAAACAAAATAAAATACTATTATAGTAAAAACAGCTAAAAATATTAATCCTAATTTTTTGATGATTTTCATATTCACTTTTTTTTTTTAGTAATATAATATTAATTTATTCTTTAACAAGTAGGGTATATGAGCAATGTATTCTATTTAACATAATATTAATTATAGAAAAAAATATTAATCTGTTATTTTTTGAGAAGAAAACATTAATGTATGTGAGCAATTACATGCTATGAGTTTAAACTTCATATTTTTTAATTAAATTATCATGAACAATTAATTTACTTTCAAACTTATTTAGGATTACTTTACTAATGACTCCATCAAGAATAAGTAAAAGAGTTTCAGCTTCAGATTTTGGATCATCATATTTCATTAACTCGAATACTTCTTCCGTTTTTTTTCTAATTGGTTCAAATATACTTTCAATTTCACCACCAACCTCCCATTTTAGTTTATTTAAAAGTTTGCAATACCTCATATTGTCTCTACCCGTATTAAATGGTAAGCTTATAATGTTTTTAAGCAAAACTTTTGGATGCTTTAAATCATCCAATGGATCAAACATTTTACTTACATTCCGTTCACACACTTCTAACACACCTTTTAATAAACCTTCTTTATTTTTAAAATGTCTAAAGATAAGCCCTTCAGAAACTTTAGCTTCTTTCGCAATTTGATTAGTAGCTGTTGATTTATATCCGTTCTCGGAGAACATCTCTAGCGCAACATCTATAATCTTTTTTTTCTTTTCTGTCATAAGTGAGTAATTACTTCTAATTTAATAATTTGCTCATTATAAAAAAAGAATTTTTTATAAAAAAAAATCAATACGTCCTTTTATTAAGACTCTATCTCCCTTAGTTGTTGCCTAAAATAATTGGCATGCCTTCATCTCCACTTCCAATAACAATTACTTTAGAATTTGCCGATTCAGATAATCTTATTGTAGCTTCAATTCCTTTTTCTCTTAATATTTTATCAGTTAAAGATGCGCTAAGAATTTTATTGGCCCTTGCCTTCCCCTCTGCATCAATTCTTTGTCTTTCAGCCTCTTGTTTAGCTTTTTCAAGTCTAAATTCATATTCTAAAGCCTCTTGTTCTTGACTAAGTTTCCTTTCAATTGCAGCTTTAATTGAACCTGGAAGAGTAACATCTCTAACTAGCACTGCATTAATTTGAATATGTTGATTCTCCACATTCTTTACAGTCTCTTCAAATATCTCGTTTTGAATTGCATCTCTTTTTGTTGAATATAGTTGTTCCGGAGTGTAACGTCCTACAACGCTTCTTGCAACTGCTCTGATTTGAGGGATCAATACAATATTCACATAATTCTCCCCTTTTGTTTTATGTAATGATCCAAGTTCATCATATTTTGGTTGATATAGAACAGATACATCAAGGGATATATCAAGACCGTTTGAAGAAAGTACCGACATGTTACCTTCAAAAAACTCTTGTTGTTTAACATTATAGACATAAACTGTATTCCATGGGGCAATTATATGAAAACCCTCGCCAAGTGGAGGTTCATCAACAACAACACCATTTCCAAAAGTTCTAAATAATACACCAGCCTCACCATAACCAATATTGATAGAGGCTTTTGATATAAAAATTATAAGTATAAAGGCCAATAATATTATTGGCAATCCAATTTTAGGTAATTTTTGCATAATAAATTAATTTAAGTTAACATTCCACCATCTACTTGTATTACCTGCCCTGTAATATAGTCAGATAATTCTGAGGCAAGAAATATACAAGCATTTGCAACATCCTCTGATTTTCCTATTCTTTTCAGAGGGATATTATTTTTCCAATTTTCAATTATGTTTTCTGGTAATACCTCAGTCATTTCGGTTTCAATAAACCCTGGAGCAATCACATTGACTCTTATATTTCTTGACCCAAGTTCTAAAGCTAACGATTTAGTGAAACCAATAACTCCAGCTTTAGATGCAGCGTAATTAGATTGACCAGGATTACCTTTTAAACCCACAATTGAGCCTATATTTATTATAGATCCTTTTCTTTGTTTTAAAAAAGTCCGCTGAATAGCACTAGACATATTAAAAACAGATTTGAGATTATTATTTATTACATGGTCAAAATCTTCTTCAGACATTCTCATCAGTAAATTATCTTTTGTAATCCCAGCATTATTTATAAGAATATCAATTGAATTAAAATCTTTTAATACATTTTCTAATAATTTATTAGAATCTCTTAGGCTTGAGGCATCACTTCTGTATGCTTTTGATTTTACGTTAAAACCAGTTAATTCTTTTTCAAGTTTTTGAGCTTCTTCAGATGAATTTCTGTATGTGAAAGCTACGTTGCAACCATTTTTAGCAAAAGCTAAAGCAATGCCTCTACCAATTCCTCTGCTAGCTCCAGTAATTATAGCGGTTTTATCAATTAATAACTTAGTCATTTTATTTTAATACTTGCGCTACTTTTTTTCCTATTTCAGCAGGTGAATCAACTATATGAATACCACAAGATTTCATAATTTCTTTCTTTGCTTGAGCAGTATCATCTTTACCACCAACTATGGCACCTGCATGCCCCATTGTTCTTCCTTTGGGAGCTGTTTCTCCAGCTATAAATCCTACAACAGGTTTTGAATTTCCTTCTTTTTCAAGCCATCTGGCTGCCTCTGCTTCTAATTGACCCCCAATTTCACCAATTATTACAATACAGTTGGTATCTGGATCTGATATAAATAATTTTAAAGCATCACATGTAGTCGTACCTATAATTGGATCACCTCCTATTCCTAAGGCTGTACTTATTCCTAACCCCATAGAAACAACTTGATCAGCAGCTTCGTAAGTTAAAGTACCAGACTTCGAAATAATGCCAACATTTCCTTTTTTAAAAATAAATCCAGGCATTATTCCAACTTTTGCCTCATCCGGAGTAATTATGCCTGGGCAATTAGGCCCAACTAATATGGCATTCATTTTTTTAACATAATTATTAGCTTTGATCATGTCAGCCACAGGAATACCTTCCGTAATAGCTACAATGACTTTAATTCCAGCTTCAGCAGCTTCCATTATTGCATCACCTGCAAAAGCAGGAGGAACAAATATGATTGATGTGTTAGCTTTTGATTCTGCAACAGCCTCTTTTACTGAGTTAAAAACTGGTTTGTTTAAATGTATTTGTCCACCTTTCCCAGGAGTTACTCCTCCAACGACATTAGTTCCATACTCAATCATTTGAGAGGCATGAAATGTTCCCTCACTTCCTGTGAAACCTTGAACAATTATTCTGGAGTCTTTATTTACAAGTATACTCATGGTTTAATTTCATTTTGTAAAAATATCTAAAAATTAATTACTAGTGATTTAATTGATGTCTATTCTTTTATTCTTTCTAAGTAGATTCCTTTTGAGGTATCTATTTTGATTTTATCACCCTCATTTATAAACAATGGTACATTAATTTTTGTACCTGTCTCTAATGTTGCAGGCTTAGTAGAATTAGTTGCAGTATTACCTTTGATACCAGGCTCAGTATGAATAATCTCTAAAATCACATTTTGAGGAATATCAACAGTAAGAGGCGTGCCATTCTCAGTATTTATAGAGATATTGACTAACTCTCCTTCTTTAAGAAAACCTGGAGACTCAATTAAACTAGAATTAATGCTAAATTGATTATAATCATTAGTGTTCATAAAGTAAAAATCATCTTTTTCATTGTACAAAAACTGAAATTTTGACGTTTCTACTCTTACATCATCAATTTTGTGTCCTGCAGAAAATGTATTTTCAATAACTTTACCATTAGTTACGCTTTTAAGTTTAGTTCTAACAAATGCGGGCCCTTTTCCTGGCTTAACATGTAAAAATTCGACAATTTTATATATGTCGTTATTATATTTTATACATAGTCCTTTTCTAATATCAGATGTGTTGGCCATTTTTAATTTTTTTGGAAGTATCCTTTCATTATACCTCTTTTTGAATTTTTGACGAATTGAAGTATTTCATCTCTTTCTGGAGAGGCAATCATCTCTGCTTCAATAATTTCACTAGCTTGAGTATTATTGTATTTTTTTTGATATAAAATTCGATATATATTTTGAATCTCAGTAATTTTTTCAGAAGTAAAACCTCTCCTCCTTAATCCGACTGAATTTATACCAACATATGATAAAGGTTCTCTTGCAGCTTTTACATAAGGCGGAACATCCTTTCTTACTAATGATCCTCCAGCAACAAAAGAGTAATCGCCAATTGTGCAAAATTGATGAACAGCAACCAGCCCTGCTAAAATTACGTGATCACCAGTTGTTATATGCCCAGCTAAAGTACTATTGTTAGAAAAAACACAGTGATTGCCAATAAAACAATCGTGAGCTATGTGAGAATAAGCCATTATTAAACAATTGTCTCCAATTCTTGTCTTTAGCCTATCTGAAGTGCCTCTGTTAATAGTTACGCACTCTCTTATTGTTGTATTATTTCCTATTTCAGCTGTAGTCTCCTCTCCTTTAAACTTTAAGTCTTGCGGAATAGCAGCAATAACTGAGCCAGGAAAAATATTACAATTTTTACCAATTCTTGCCCCTTCCATTATTGTTACATTAGATCCTATCCAGCTACCATCTCCTATTTCAACATTATTATCAATTGATGTAAATGGCTCAATGACTACATTATTAGCAATTTTAGCATTCGGATGTATATAAGCTAAAGGTTGTCTCATTTTTTATCTTCTTTTCTTATCATTTGAGCCATGAACTCACCCTCAGTAATGAGATTATCATTACAATAAATTTGTCCGAGCATTTGACAAATCCCCCTTCTAATAGGGGCAATTAGTTCAAGCTTGAAAATTAAAGTATCACCAGGAACAACAGTCCTTTTAAATCTCACTTTATCAATTTTCATAAAAAAAGTGAGATAATTTTGTGGATCAGAAACAGTGTTCAGTAATAAAACTCCTCCAGTTTGAGCCAACGCCTCTATCTGAAGCACACCTGGCATGATAGGCGATCCAGGAAAATGCCCTTCAAAAAAAGGCTCATTCATAGTTACATTTTTTAATCCAATTACATGAGATTCTGAAAGTTCAAAAATTTTATCAACAAGAAGAAATGGTGGTCTATGTGGAAGCATATCCATTATTTGATTTATATCCATTAATGGTTTTGAATTAATATCAAATTTGGGAATATTCCTACGCTTCTCATTTTTTATAATTTGAGCAACTTTTCTTGAAAAATCTGTATTGACTCGATGTCCAGGTTTATTCGCAATAACCTTTCCTCTTAAAGGAGTTCCTATAAGAGCTAAGTCGCCAATGACATCAAGTAACTTATGTCTGGCAGCTTCATTTGAAAAATGTAAGCTTAGATTATCTAATATTCCGTTTGGTTTTACAGAAATTTTTTCTTTACCAAAAGCTTCTTTTAATCGATCCATATTACTTTCAGATAAAGGCTTGTCAACGTAAACAATGGCATTGTTTAGATCACCACCTTTAATCAAACCATTTTCTAATAAGGTTTCAAGCTCATGCAGAAAACTAAAAGTTCGTGATGGCGCAATTTCAGATTTAAACTGAGAGATATTTTCAAGCGTTGCATTTTGTGTACCAAGAATCTTAGTTTCAAAATCAACCATTGTAGTGATCTGGTATTTTTCTGATGGTATTACAGTAATTTCACTTCCACTTTCCTCACATTTATATGAGATGAGCTCTTTTACAACATATTCATTTCTTTTCTCTTCTTGCTCTAAAACTCCAGCTTTTTCAATTGCCTCTGTAAAAAATTTTGATGATCCATCCATAATTGGCGACTCAGGGGCATCCATTAATATAAAACAATTGTCTATTTGCATACCAACTAAAGCAGCAAGGACATGTTCAGAAGTTTGTATTTTCACTCCATCTTTTTCTAATGTTGTTCCCCTATCCGTAGTTTTTACATACTTAACATCTGCTGGTATTTCAAAGAATGGATTTAAATCTGTTCTCAAGAAAACATAACCAGTATTTGCTGGAGCTGGTTTAAAAGTCAGTTTAACCTTTTTTCCAGTGTGAAGGCCAACTCCGTTTAGAGAAACTTCTTTTTCTAATGTCTTTTGAGGAATAGTTTTTGTTATCATTTTTTAATTTTCTTTTCAAGAGAGTCAATTTTTTTTATGGTTTTAGGGAGGTTTTTAAAATGAACATAAGATTTACTGTAGGAATTATATGAAAATGCCGGAGTTCCTTGAATAGTAGAATTGTTTTCAATATTACTAATTATACCAGACTGCCCTTGTACTTTAACATTATCTCCTATTGATATATGACCAGCTATTCCAACTTGGCCACCAATAACACAATTTTTACCAATTTTTGCAGATCCTGCTATCCCTGTTTGACCAGCAATTACAGTATTTATTCCTATTTCAACATTATGAGCAATTTGTATTTGATTATCAAGCTTAACTCCATCTCCAATCTTTGTAACACCCAGAGTAGCCTTGTCGATAGTTGAGTTAGCTCCTACTTCAACATTTTCCCCCAATATAACTCTACCTGTCTGTGGTATTTTTTTATACATACCGTTTTCCTGTGGAGCAAAACCAAAACCGTCAGAACCTATTACTGCACCACTATGTATAATACAGTTTTTACCAATAATAGTATCTTCCATAATTTTAGTACCGGGAAAAATTACAGATCCCTCTCCTATTGAAACATTAGGACCTACATATACTTGGGGAAAGATTTTTACATTTTTTGAAATCTTTGAATCTTTTTCAATTATAGTCATTGATCCAATGTAACACTTTGGATCTATTTTAACCGATTCATGAATCTCAGCAGAATTTGAAATACCAATTCTATCAATACTCACTTTTTTATAATAATCAAGTAAATTAGAGAATGATTCATAAGGATCATTAACCCTTATTAAAGTAGATTTTAGTTCGTTCTCAACAACTAAGTCTTTATTGACAATAATAGCTGAAGCCTTCGTTTTATATATGTAAGGAGTGTATTTTGGATTTGACAGGAATGTTAGAGAACCTTTTTTTGCATTTTCAATTTTTGCTAATTCAAAAATTTCAGCTTTTGGGTCACCTTCTACTTTTCCATGAAGCTTTACAGCAATTTGCTGAGCAGTAAATTTCATGATGCAAAAATATAAAATATAAGTTAGAAGTTAAATGTTTATTTTAGAGGCCAATTAAATTAGTTATTTTCTTATATATTATGAGTTCTATAAGAATTCTTTGGGTTGATGATGAAGTTGAGCTATTAAAACCTCATTTTCTTTTTTTAACAGAAAAGGGTTATGATTTAACGCCATGTAAAAGTGGCCAGGATGCAATTGAATTAATAAAGAAAGAGAAGTTTCAAGCAATAATGCTAGATGAAAATATGCCTGGATTATCTGGAATTGAAACCCTTAATGAAATAAAAATTTTACTTCCAAACATCCCTATTCTGATGATTACTAAAAATGAAGAGGAGGAATTAATGGAGCAAGCAATTGGATCTAAAATTTCTGATTATTTGATCAAGCCTGTAAATCCTAATCAAATACTTTTGGCATTAAAAAAACTTTTTCAGCATAAAGATTTAATTGCAGAAAGAACAATTAGAAATTATCAAAAGGAATTCTTAAACATATCTACAACATTACTCTCAATAAAAACCATAAAAGAATGGCAAGATTTTTATATGAATTTACTTTACTGGGAATTTGAATTGGAATCAATTAATAATAAAGGGATGATGGAAATTTTCAAAACTCAAAAAAAAGAAGCTAACCATCTTTTTGCACGATTTATAGAGTCTAATTACAAAAATTGGATCTTAAGTAATTCAGATTTGCCTTTACTGTCAAATAATTTATTGAGACGAAAGGTTTTTCCAATTATAAAGAAAAATGAAAAAACGCTTTTTTTATTGATTGACAATTTAAGATACGATCAGTGGAAGGTTATATCTAATTTAATTGAAGATTACTATCAAAAACAAGAGGAAACACCATATTGCAGTATAATTCCTACGTCTACTCAGTATTCTAGGAATGCTATTTTTTCGGGTATGACCCCAGAGCAAACACAAAAAACATACCCGGAATTTTGGGTAGATGAGTCTGATGAGAAAGGGAAAAATCTTTATGAGAAAGAATTCTTGGAAAAACAGCTTAAAAGGTTAAATCTTCAGATTTCTTTTGAATATCATAAAATTCTAAATCTCAAAGATGCTCGAAAACTACTCAAAAATTTCGACAATAATAAACATGAGTTAATCACTGTTGTATATAATTTTGTTGATATTATCTCTCATGCTAAAATTGAAATGGACATCATAAAGGAACTTGCATCTGATGACAAGGCCTTCAGATCACTAACATTATCCTGGTTTAAAAATTCACCTTTATTTGAATTGATTCAAAAAGCTAGAGACAAGAAATATAAGTTAATTGTAACAACTGATCACGGGACCATAAATGTTCTAAATCCCCAAAAAATTATAGGAGACAGAAATACTAATGTTAACTTGAGGTATAAAAAAGGCAAAACTTTGACATTTAACCAAAAAGAAGTTTTTTTTATTGAAAAACCTATTGATTATGGACTTCCCGCTTCTGATGAAAAGTATATTTTTGCTAAAAACGATCAATATTTTATTTATCAGAATAACTTCAACAAGTTTGCTCTTCATTACAAAAACACTTTTCAACATGGGGGAATTTCTATGGAAGAAATGATTATTCCAATAATTATATTGAATCCAAAATAAATTGATTATGAGAATAGAATATGATCTTTCAGAAATAAAGGTTATATCAAATAAAGTAATTAAAAAAATAACTCATAAAATTATTTTATTCGAGGGAGATTTGGGAGCTGGGAAAACTACTTTTATAAAAGAGTTTTGTAAGCATTTAGGCGTTAAAAGTTTTGTAAATAGTCCAACTTTTTCAATAGTCAATGAATATTCTAGTTTACAGTTTGATACTATTTATCACATTGATCTTTACAGAATAAATAATTTGAATGAAATTTTTGATTCTGGAATTGATGAATACTTTGATAGTAAACGCTATTGTTTGATTGAAAATCCAGGCAATGTTGATCAGATTTTTTCGAATCCTTATCATAGGATAAAGATTTTCAAGAAAAACAACAGCAATAAAAGAGTTATTGAGTTATTAAATTAGATTTAATATGAGTTTTCTTTGGCGTTTAGTTTATTATTCTTTTGGATTTTTCATTGGCCTAATTATTTTATCATTTATTTTTTCTGGCAAGAAAACAACTTGTAATTATTCTCCAAATGACAGGGTCATTGCAGATATTTCAAAAAAAAGTTTGATGCATAATTTTATAATTAATGAAAATGACTTTATTGATTCAGCAAGATTTGCCAAATTTATTAAATCTGCAAAAGTTAATTTTAGTCAAAGCAATACAAAAGTTGATAGTTGCAAAATATATTCACTTTATGGTTATGAAAAAGGAATAAATAGGAATCTCAAGCTTAAAAATTGTAAAAAAAGAATTATCATACTTGAATTCAGCGAGATTGAATAGACCTTCTTTTTATCTCCTTATTTATTAATTCTAATTCTCTTTTGGAATTAGAGTCAACTGAACTATTTTCTTCTGCACGTCTAATTAAATAGGGTAAAACTTCTTTTAATGGGCCAAAAGGAATGTACTTAACTGCATGAAATTTTTCTTTTGCTAAATTAAAAGTAATATGATCTCCCATGCCATAAAGCTGGGCAAACCATATATTAGGATGATCTTTAGAAATTTTATTTTTCATCATCCAATGAATTATATTGCTAATGCTCCTTTCGTTATGAGTACCTGCAAACAGCAATATATTCTCAATATTTTGGAGTATTAATGAAACAGCGGCATTATAATTATCATCAGTTTTATGTTTATTAGAACAAATAGGAGAGCTATAATTTAGTTTTTTTGCACGCAAATTTTCAGCCTCTAGATATGCTCCTCGAACAAGTTTAATTCCTATTTTAAAATTTTCTCTTTTAGACTTTTTTATAAGCTTTTTTAAATAATTCAATCTATCCTTCCTGTACATTTGAAGTGTTGTAAAAACCCAAACCTCTTTTTGATTATGCTTTTTCATTAGCGACTCCATCAGAGAATCAATTATTTTTTGCGTCCAACTTTCCTCTGCATCAACCATTATTTTAATTTTTGAATTTATTGCATGTGTAATTACCATCTCAAACCTTTTTTTAACTTTTTCCCATTCCAACTTTTCATTACCCAAAAGATTGTCGCCCCTGCTTAATTTCAGAAACAGAGATGATTTTCCAAAGCAAGAGGGTTTAAAAACCACAAAAGGCATATGTTTATTTGATTTAGAAAAATCAATTGTTTGTATTTTCTTATGTAAAAACTTTTCAAATGATTCTTCCTTTGATCCAGCTTCAACTGAGTAATCTAAAACAGAAAATACTTTGTTATCCCCAAGTTTGTTTACCGTAGTTAAAGATTCTTCATGATTTTCACCAGCACAAAAATGATCGAAAAGAGTAGTTTTTATTATCCCTTTAACCGGAAGACGAATTTTAATTGCAAATTTTATTATACTAGTTCCGAGCCTTGCCATGGTTACAGATGAAAGAATTTTATATATAAATTTTGATTTTAAGAGCTCTGAACTTTTCTTATTAGAAAAAGCGATCTTTGTATTTTCAAACATCATCTGGAAAATTTATTTCCTCAAATATACCTCAATTAATATCATAATATATTATTAAAAACTAATCATATTATCTTAAAATATTATTTTTGAAAAATGATTGAAAATTTCGATCCAATAGATGCGAACGGATATTTAGTTGAGTTCTCAGAAAAGGCCTATAATTCTCTTAATGCAATTATTAGTAAAGGAGAATATTCTTCTATGTTTATTCTTGTCGACTCAAACTCTGGTAATCTATGCCTTGAATATTTTCTCAACAAACTAAATAATCCAAAAGATTTTAGGATTATTGAAGTAAAAGCTGGAGAGGAATATAAAAGTCTTAGCACTTGTGATTTTGTATGGAGGTATTTGTCTGAAAATGCTGCAGACAGAAAAAGTCTTTTAATTAATTTAGGCGGAGGTGTAATTTCAGACCTAGGAGGTTTTGTTGCTTCAACCTATATGCGTGGAATTGATTTTATTAATATTCCCACTACTCTTCTTTCAATGGTTGACGCCTCTATAGGAGGTAAATTAGGCATAGATCTTGATAATTTAAAAAATCAAATAGGAGTTATAGCTAACCCTTGTCTTGTTGTAATAGATTCCCATTTTTTAAAATCTCTTCCGGACAATGAATTTTTGAGTGGCTATGCAGAAATGTTAAAACATGGATTGATAAAAAACGAAAAGTATTTTGAAAGTTTAATTAATCATAATTTTTTAACTGATAAGACACTTATTGAGGGCTACATACATAAATCTATTACTATTAAAAACAATGTTGTTAAAAAAGACCAGAGAGAATTGGGAGAAAGAAAACTTTTAAATTTTGGACATACACTGGGCCACGCTATTGAATCATTTTTTTTAAATCAAAAAAAAGAAAGTAAATTACTTCATGGTGAGGCTGTAGCAGCTGGAATGATTCTAGAATCTTTTATCTCTTTCAAAGTAACTGGACTACCTTTAAAACAGGCAAATTATATTGCATCCTCTATCAATAAGTTATTTGCAAAAATTCAATTTTCAAGACAAGGAATTATTAGTATAATTGATTTAATCAAGCATGACAAAAAAAATATAAAAGGTAAGAATAACTTTACATTGCTTTTAAAAGCCGGTGATGCCACGATAAATAACACAGTTTCATCAGAAATAATGCAATCTGCTTTTGATATGTATGAAGCATCCTAGGCGGAGTTTCTACTTGCATTAATATTTCCAAACAAAGATCGAGTAACAATTCTTTTAAAGATCTTGATTTTATTTTTATCAAAATTAGAATTGTCTTGATTTTCTCTGATTCTCATAAGTGCAAATTGTTGAATAGTAACAAGGGGTTGAACTATCTCCTCTCTTATTTGAATTGAACTTCTTCCAGCTTTTTCATTCTCCATTAGCTTTGAATAACCAGTTAGTTTAATTATCATTTTTTTTGAAAGAGAAAATTCTTTTTTAATTATCTCCCAAATACCACCAAACTCTTTATCATGCTTCATGTAAGAAGTTAATTCAAAAAATGATTTTGTAAGACTCATCATGCTATTACTGATCAGTGTTCTAAAAAAAGAAGATCTTTTATATAACCCGCTAACTGATTTAAAGTCATTATTTTTTTCAAATAATTTTAAGGCACTTCCAACCCCAAAAAAACCAGGTACGTTTTGTTTTGACTGACTCCAACTACCAACAAAAGGTATAGCTCTTAAATCATCAAAATTTAAATTTTTTGTGTTAGCTCTTTTAGAAGGTCTGCTACCAATATTAGCTTTTGAGTAAAAATAAAGCGTGGTCATTTTTTCTAGATAGGGAATAAATTTGGGGTGAGATTTAAACCGATTATATTTTTCATAACTTTCTTTAGCTAATAAATCAAGTGTCTCAGCATCTTTAACACTCAAATTATTTTTATCAGTTTTAAAAATTTGATTCTCCACACCAGAACTTAAAAGCTGTTCAAGATTAAATTGACAAGATTCGTTTGTGCCAAAATTTGAACTAATTGTTTGTCCTTGAACCGTAAGTTGAATATCATCAGCTTTTATCTTATTATCAAGTGAGGCATAAAATTCATGAGTATTTCCCCCTCCTCTGGCTGGAGGACCTCCCCTACCATCAAAAAAAGCAATTTTTAAGCCAAATTTATCAGATATTTTGGTTAATATTTTTTTTGCACGATAAATACTCCAATTAGCCATGAAGTAACCACCATCTTTAGTTCCGTCAGAAAATCCAAGCATTACAATCTGCTTTTTACCTCTTCGAGTTAAGTGTTTTATATATTCTCTATTTTCATATAAGGACCTCATTATCTTACCGCAAGCTTCCAAATCATCAATTTTTTCAAAAAGCGGAATGATATCAATAGTAGGTCTGTGCCAATTATTGAGTCTTATCAAAGCGAATAATTCTAATATATTCTGAGTTGATTGACAATTACTAATTATATACCTATTTGAACCCTTTTCGCCATTGCTTTTCTGTATTGATTTCATAGCTTCAATGCTTTTAAAAGTCTCCAAGGCCAAACCTTTTTTGAAAATAGACGATGAAATATTTCCTTTCAAATTAGAGAGAAAAATAAGCTTTTCATCAGGGTTCATTTTTACATATTCATCAAAATTTTTGCCTATATATTTAGATGTTTCTTTATTATTCATAACCTCTTTAAAAACCTCGCTATGAATTCTAGAATCTTGCCTTATATCTAGGCTTGCAAAATGAAAACCAAAAATTTTAACTTTATTTATAAGATCCAATATTAAACCTTCATAAAGTCCATTATGTTGCTTGATTATTATTTCATGTATTTCATTTAATGACTTTAGAAAGTTGCTTGAGTTAAAACTGTCTAATTTATTTTTAGAGTATAAAAGTTTATTGATTTTATTTTCTAAATTCTCAATTTTAAGTTCGATGTTATCAAAAGTTAACTTTCTTTTAAGCCCCTTAAGTTCACGATAATAATTTTTTAAAACAGATGATTTTAATTTTTCAGCAGTTTTTAATGTTATTTCGGATGTCACATAAGGATTACCATCTCTATCACCTCCTGGCCAAAAACCAAAATCAAAAACAGAGTTTTCTATAGTTTTATTTTGAAAAATGTTATTTTGAATATAATTATATATTGTACTTGCAGAATGATAAAAGACTGTCTCTAAATACCAAATCAAGCTTATCGCTTCATCAAAAGGTGTGGGCTTTGATCTTTTATAAAATCTTGTTTTTCCAAGCTGTGTTAATAAAGCTTTTATTGACTCAAGGTCATCCTTCTTTATTGCCTCTGAAAGATCATTAATTATGCCAAGAACACTTCCTGGATAAAATTGAGTTGGATGAGCAGTTAAGACTAAACGCACTTTAAATCTCTTAAGATAGTTTTTTAGACTCTCGAGTTTTTGAACACTAACAGCTTCTTCTTTAATTTGTCTAAGAGTACCTCTTCCATGCATGTTATTAACATAGGCAAAGCCTGCATCTTCAATTGCATCAAAAAGAACAACTTGTCGCTCTATATATTGAATAAATCTGAAAATTAAATCTATTTGATTATTAAAATTATAATTGGGCAAAAACTGTTTAAAAAAGGTTGAAACTATTTTATCAGGGTCCAGCCCTTTTTTATAGCCATTCTTGCAGTGATCCGCAAATAATGGTAAGAGCATAGCGGTATTTTTAATTGTCTTAAATGGAAGGGTAAGAAATAAGCTGTTATATATCTGAAATTTTGAAAGAATTCTTTCGTTAAACCTCTCAAGCTTTGGTTTTCTTGGCATTAATCAGCTCTAAATTTTATAAATCATTAAAAATACGATGCATTAAACGTCTCTTATCGTTTATGCTTTCTTCAAGTGAGATCATTGTTTCGGTTCTGGACACCCCAGGAATGTCATCAATCATGAAAATAATATCTTTAGCGTGTTTAGTTGTTTTTGCACGAACTTTACAAAAAATATTAAACTTACCAGTAGTAATATGAGCAACTGTAACGTATGGAATTTTCTCTAAGTTAGACAAAACCTCATTTGTTTTGTGAGTCTTTTCAAGAAAAATACCAACATATGCTATGAAAGAATATCCAAGAAGCACATAGTCAAGATTTAAAGAAGAGCCTCTAATTATACCTTGATCCTCCATTTTTTTTACTCTTACGTGAACAGTTCCCGCTGAAATTAATAAACGCTTAGAAATTTCAGTAAATGGAGTCCTAGTATTATCGATTAATATATCAAGTATCTTTTGGTCTATTTCGTCAAGCTTAATAGGATTCATAAGTATAAAGGCTCAAAACTAATAAAAAAATAACAAAAGCATACAAAACATGATTATTTTATATTAAAAGCTGTTATTTATTAGAAAAAAATGAAAAATCAATAATTTGATTTTTTTTGAAATTAATTTTATTTAAACTCAATTCTTTATCTAACTGAATGACCCTGTGAGAATATAATTCAAGTCTTTTTGCATGAGAGTGAAATATTGGTTGAAGAATAATACCTTGGTCTTTTAGAACTTCATTATATAGGATCGCTATCTGACGCTTATGATAAATCAAATCCTGGTCAACAACTGTTGCATTATTTATGATTAAATCAACATATTTTTCTCTATTTTCCGGAATTTTAAAATAGTCTTTAGTCAATCTTTTTAAAAAAGTTTTATTTATTATAGAGTTTAATGCTGATTTCATAGATAAAAGCAATATGTCTTTAGAAAAGGATCTAGAATAGTCTTCTCCAGTATGACCAGCTTCAAAAAGTAATGTTGGAATACCATTTTTTGAAAAATTATCACCAAAACAGTTTTCATTATAGGCGTCATTATATCTACCAACTTGTCCAGGAATTTTTTTTTGAAGAGTTCTATTGATCTCAGCAATTAAAAGCATTGACTCTTTTCTTGAGTCAGATATTGTTTTTACATTATCTACAGCAGGCGAAAGAAATGAAATGATAGCAGCGTTTTTTGAATCTCCAGCAGAAAAAACTGACCTTTGGTCATGTAGATTAAAGCAATAGTCGGGTTTGAACTTCCAGAACATCATGTTAAGCACTCTACTTTCAGGCTGTGATAGAGTTATGGCATCTCTGTTAAGGTCAATCTTATTTAAGTTGAATCTTGAATATTCTTCTGCTCCATCCGGGTTTAATTGAGGTATTATTAAAAAACTAATGTTTTTCTTGTAAGATTCAGAGTTTAAGATAACTTTAATCAACTCGCAAAGAGCACGCGTGCAAGTTGTTTCATTTCCGTGCATCTGGGACCATATAAGAATTTTTTTAATGCCTGAGCCAATTTTTAAACCATAAATAGGAGAGTTTTTTACGGATTTTCCTAACAAATCTATTTGAATACGCCCTGATAACTCATTTAAAAACGATGAAAGTTTTTGTGGCGGAAAATATCGATCGTTAACAACCATACAATGATGACAAATTTAAAAAAGGAAATGTTTACATTAATAGACAAATGAAAACGTTTAGAACCTTTAATTTTAATTAAATGTTTACATATGTGTACAAAATTGTTTTAAATTGATGGTTAATAAATTAAATAACTTATAATCAATTATTTATGGATTATTATTTAAGTTTTAAATTAAATTAAAAATAAATAAAATTTTACTTTTTTTTTGAATTTTTATCATTTTCAATTAATTTTATATTTTAGATTTCTACAATGTTAAACACTAAATTAGTCA
>PBWA01000046.1 GCA_002728855.1 Flavobacteriaceae bacterium | reverse complement strand
TTTCATTCATTGATGGGATTGATGTACCAATTGTCATTTCTTTATAAAACTGTCTAGAATCACAAGAAATAATTTCAGTATTAAAATTTTTAGCTAGTTCTATACCAAGATCAGTTTTACCCGATGCGGTTGGACCTCCAACGTAGATTAAAGTTTTTTTAGACATCATTTAAAACGCCTCCACATTTATGACAATATACTGCGTTATCTTTATGATTATCATGTGAACAGTGAGGACAATGTTGAGTATTGATGTCTATTTTTTTTGGTTTTTGCATGACAAATTCGGCAGAAACTATACCAGTGGGCACTGCAATAATTCCGTATCCTAGAACCATAATAAATGCTGCTATGAATTGACCAATAGGAGTGATGGGTGCAATATCTCCATATCCTACAGTTGTTAAAGTAACGATACACCAATAGATACTTTCAGGAATACTAGTAAATCCACTTTCGTCACTTTCAACTAAATACATTAATGTTCCAAAAAGAACACAAATAATTAGTAGGAAATATAAAAAAACAGATATCTTGGCTCTACTGGCCTTCATAGCTTTTATTAATTTATTTGATTCGGAAACATAACGAGTAAGTTTTAGAATTCGAAATACTCTTAATAATCTTAGTGCTCTTATAGAGGCAAGAACCTCACTTCCTGTAAGAAATAAAGAAATATATTGAGGTATAATAGCTAAAAAATCAACTATCCCATAAAAGCTAAAAATATATTTTATGGGTTTTTTCACAGCAAGAATTCTTGCAATATATTCAATAGTGAATATAACAGTTATTAACCACTCAGCCATATTCAGTTCTTTGTGATACTTCTTATATATTGGCTGAACACTATCAAGAGCAACAAAAACAACACTAAGCAGAATTAAAGCAATTATAATAAGATCAAAAAGCTTTCCTATGGGAGTATCAGCCTCATAAATTATCTCATGTAGTCTATGTCGAAGTTTTGATTTTTCCAACTCGGTAAATTAAAAGAATAACAATTATTCTTTTACAAATGTATTGATTTTAGCTTTTTGACTTTATGACTTGATTGAGAATTTTTTTATCTATATCCTTTTTTAATAATAATTTGAATATTTCTAAAGTAGCCGAGGCATCACCATCAGCTCTATGACGATTAAATATTTCTATATTTAAATTCATTGCTAAATTGTCTAATTTATAAGATTTTATTTCTGGAAAAATAGTTTTTGAATATTCAATTGTGCAAATTGTAATTTTATTATAATCATAACCTAATCTTTTAAATTCTTGTTTGATCATTCGGTAGTCAAATTCAGCATTGTGAGCCACTAAAATTGTATCATTAGTTATTTCTAAAATATTTTTTGCTATTTGATAAAAATAAGGAGCATTTTTAACTATTTCATCACTTATTCCTGTGAGCTTTTGAACGAAGGGATGTATTTTTTTTTCAGGTTTAACAAGACTAACAAAAGAATCAATTACTTTTTTGCCATCATACCTATAAATTGCAATTTCAGTAACATCTTCTTCTTTATATTTTCCTCCGGTAGTTTCAAGATCAATTATTGCGTACATACTTAATTTCTTGGACCAAATATTTGACTTCCTATCCTAATCATGTTACTTCCATTTTTCATTGCAAGCTTATAATCAGAACTCATTCCCATTGATAAAATTTTTAAATGATGAAACTTTAACTTTAGTTTATCAAAAAAAAATTTTAATTTTTTGAATTCATTATTGATTTTTAGCTCATCTTCTGTGAAACTTGCCATTCCCATTAAACCAATGATTTTGATATTGTTAAATTTTATTGAATTCTCTATAAGGTAATGTGCCTCAGTTTCTGATAAACCATATTTTGTTTCCTCTTCAGCAATTTTAATTTGAAGCAAGCATGGAATTATTCTATTAAATTTTAACGCTTGCTTATTTATTTCAACTATCAATTTCATGCTATCTACACTATGAATTAAAGAAACATAACTAGCGATATATTTAACTTTATTTCTTTGTAAATGACCTACCATATGCCATTCAATATCAGGTGGTAAAATTTTCTGTTTTTCTGTCATTTCTTGAACCTTATTTTCTCCAAAAACTCTTAAGCCTTCATTGTATGCATATATAATTTCTTCACTTGATTTTGTTTTAGAAACTGCTACCAAATCAACATTTTTTGGAATTGTAATTAGAATTTCTTTGATTCGGTCTTGTATATTCATTAGAATACTTTGTTAATTATTTTTATCAATGTTATAATTATAGAAGCCTTGTTTAGTTTTTCTTCCGAGCTTACCCTCATTCACCATTTTTACTAATAGTTTACTAGGATTATATTTGGCATCATTAAACCCATCCCTTAAAACCTCTAAGATAGACTTGCATACATCTAATCCAATTAAATCTGCAAGCTTTAAGGGACCCATTGGGTGGGCCATTCCTAACTTCATCACAGAATCTATTTCTTCAACTCCAGCTACATTTTGTCTTAAAGCTTCAATTGCTTCATTTATCATTGGCATTAAAATTCTATTTGAAATGAATCCAGGATAATCCTTTGAAATAACCCCAATTTTTCCAATTCTTTTTGTGAATTCAAGAATTTTATTACATGTTTCTGTACTTGTTTTTTGACCTTTAACTATTTCTACCAATTTCATAATTGTAGCAGGATTGAAAAAATGCATCCCAATAAATCTTTCAGGAAATTTTAATTGAGAGGCCATTTTACTTATTGAAATTGAAGAAGTATTACTTGCTAAAATACAATCAGGTGAAATTTTTTTTTCAACTGTACTAAAAATTTCTTTTTTTATGTTAAAATCTTCAGTAGCAGCTTCTATCACAAGATCTAAATTATTCATCTTTTGATCAATTTTTTCCTTAAAATCAATATTTTCAAGTGCAATATTTTTTTGCCTATTAGTAATTTTAGATTTGTTTACTAATGAATTAAGGCTAAATAAAATTTTTTCTTTTGATTGGTTTAAACTTTTAACACTAGTGTCAGTAATAGTTGTTTTTATTCCATTAATTGATAATAATTCTGCAATACCATTTCCCATTACTCCGCTTCCAATTACTAGGATATTATTCATTATTAGAAAGAATCAATTATTTGGTTTGCTAATTTTAAAGCTTTTGTTCCATCATTAAGCGAAACAATAGGAGATATGTTTTTTTTTATACAATCTGCAAAATGATTCAATTCCTCATCTATTGCGTTGTAGTTATTTATGGAGGGATTTTCAAAGTAAATTTGCTTTTTTTCACCCTCAGCATTTTTAAGAATCATATCAAACTCTCCGATTTTTTTTGGAGCATCTATAATTTTTAGAATTTCTGCTTTTTTTTCTAAAAAATCTACTGAGATGTATGCATCCCTTTGAAAAAACCTAGTCTTCCTCATTTTTTTGAGTGAAATTCTGCTTGATGTTAAATTAGCAACACATCCATTTTCAAATTTAATTCTAGCATTAGCAATGTCAGGGCTTTTGCTGATAACTGCTATTCCAGACGCAGAAACAGATTTGACATTTGATTTTACAGTACTTAAAATGATATCAATGTCATGAATCATTAAGTCTAAAACAACAGAAACATCCGTACCTCTATTATTGAACTCTGCAAGGCGATGAGACTCAATAAACATTGGATGTTTGATTGAATTTACAACTGATTTAAAACCAGGATTAAATCTCTCTACATGCCCTACTTGACCCAATAATTTATTTTTTTTAGCAAGGGAAGTAATTTTTTTCGCCTGTTCCAAATTAAATGCAATAGGTTTTTCAACAAAAATATGTTTTCCTTTATTTATTGACATTAGTGCAATTTCATAATGTGAAATTGTTGGTGTGACAATATCTACGACATCAACTCTCTCTATAAGTTCTTCAGCAGTTTCAAAATGAATATAGTCATTTGATTTTCTAATTTCTTCTACTTTACTTTTATCGTTATCATGATATCCAATAAGATTGAATCTATTTGACTTTTCTAAAATTTTTAGGTGAATTTTTCCAAGATGTCCGGCTCCTATTACTCCAATTTTTATCATTAATTTATATTTTAATCAAAAATACTATCTTTTCAATTAATTTATCTAAATCGCATAGATTTGCTTTATGATAGACTCCTCAAAACATCAAGGTCAAAGAAAACAGCTAGTAAATCTATTAAAAGATAAGGGCATAAATGATAACAAAGTTTTAAATGCCATAGATAAAGTGCCAAGACATTTATTTATGGATCCTGCTTTAGAAAGTTACTCCTACTTAGATAAGGCTTTTCCCATTGCATCAGGTCAAACGATTTCGCAACCATATACCGTCGCACTTCAAACTCAGTTGCTTGAAGTAAAAAGGGGTGAAAAGGTTTTAGAAATTGGAACAGGCTCTGGATATCAGGCAGCTATATTAGTAAATTTGGGTGTAAAACTATATACTTTAGAGCGTAAACAAGATTTATACAAAAAAGCATTTCGATTATTAAACAATTTGGGTTTTAAGCCAAAAAAGACAATTTTCCAAGATGGGACCATAGGTTTAGCAGACTATGCTCCTTATGATGCTATAATTGTTACTGCAGCTGCAGAAACTGTCCCAAAAGTTTTCCTCGATCAACTTTCAATAGGAGGCCGGTTGGTTATACCAGTTGGGAAAAATAATCAAAAAATGACTCGATTTACAAAAATTAGAGAAAACAGGATAAAAAAAGAAGTGTTCGGAAATTTTAGATTCGTTCCCCTTCTTAAAAATAAAGCTTAAATATTTATTTTTTTTTAATCTGATTAAGGTTTCTCTTTATTTCTCTATTTTTTATAGCCTCTCTTTTATCGTATAATTTTTTTCCTTTTGCAAGAGCAATTTGAATTTTTGCAAATCCTTTATCATTAATAAATAATTTAACAGGTATAATTGTTAAGCCTGAATTTTTAACTTCTTTCGACAGTTTTTTCAACTCTGCCTTATTAAGAAGTAGTTTACGATTTGATCTTGGGCTATGAGTGAAATTTTTAGCAAAAGCATATTCGCCGATATACATTCCTACAATAAAAAGTTCATTCTTTTCATTGAATTGACAAAAGGCTTCTTTGATTGAAGCCTTTCCATCTCGGATGGACTTAATTTCTGTTCCAGAAAGTACTATCCCAGCATTATAATTGGAAATTAGTAGATATTCAAATTGAGCTTTTTTATTTTGAATATTAATTTTTTTCTGCACACCATAAATTTAACCATTTAGCTTAATTTTTAACTCCTTTTGTCTTTCTAAATAATATCTTATTTCCAAAAAAGTCTATAATAATATCATGGTAATCATTAATTTCATCATTGAGAAGCTTTTTGCTGAGGGGATTTAATATCTCTTTTTGAAGTACTCGTTTTACAGGCCTACCTCCATATTGAGGGTCTAAACTCTTCTTTGTAAGTTCATCGATAGCCTCGTCTACAATACTTAGTTTAATATTTTTATCATTTAACTGATTTTGAATCTTTGAAAATTGAAGCTTAACAATTTCTTTGATTTCATTTTTTGTTAGAGGTGAAAAAAGAACTATGTCATCAATTCTGTTTAAAAATTCTGGCCTGACTTTTAATTTTAATTCTTGCAAAACAGCTTCTTTAGATTTTTTTTCTGCAATTTCAAAACTAGAATTTGCTGTAAAAGCATCTAAAATTTTATCACTTCCAAGATTACTTGTCATAATAATTACTGAGTTTTTAAAGTCAGCTAATCTTCCCTTATTATCTGTCAATCTACCTTCATCGAGAACTTGAAGTAAGATATTAAATGCATCTGGATGGGCTTTTTCAATTTCATCTAATAATATTACCGAGTAAGGTTTATTTCTTACAGCCTCTGTTAGCTGCCCACCTTCTTCATAGCCAACATATCCAGGAGGAGATCCAATTAGTCTGCTAATTGCGTGAGATTCCTGATATTCACTCATATCAATTCTAGTTAAATTATTTTCATTATCAAACAAAACCTCAGCTAGGGCTTTAGCAACCTCTGTTTTACCAACTCCTGTAGTGCCTAAAAATAAAAAACTACCAATGGGCTTATTGGGATCTTGTAGGCCTGTCCTACTTCTTCTGATGGCATCACTTATTAGATTTACAGGATTTTCTTGACCTATTATTCTTTTATGAATTTCATCTTCTAAATTCAATAATTTTTCTTTGTCTGAACGTAACATTTTATTAACAGGTATGCCTGTCCACTTAGATATCACTTCAGCTATATCGTCATACGTAACTACTTCTCTAATTAAAGAGTTAGAATTTTGAAATTTAGATAATTGAGCATTTAATTTCTTGATTTTTTCCTGAGCATCTTTGATCTTTCCATATCTTATCTCAGCTACTAACCCATAATCTCCATCTCTCTCTGCACGCTCAGACCTTTGCTTGTAGTTTTCTATTTCAAGCTTTTGTTGCTGAATATTATCTAATAATTCTTTCTCTTGGCTCCATCTAGTATAGATTTCATTTCTACTCTCCTTTAAATTAGAAAGCTCATGATTTAAATTCTCTAATTTAAGCTTGTCCTTTTCCCTTTTTATTGCAACAATCTCAATTTCTATTTGCCTTATTCTTCTATCTAAATCATCTAATTCTTCAGGCTTGGAATTCATTTCAATTCTTAATTTTGATGCTGCTTCATCAATTAAATCAATTGCCTTATCCGGAAGAAATCTATTGCCAATGTATCGATCAGATAGCATTACAGAAGCAATAATAGCTTCATCTTTAATTTGAACTTTGTGATGTGATTCATACCTCTCTTTGATTCCTCTTAGGATTGATATTGCACTATCAATATCAGGTTCTTCTACAAATACTTTTTGAAATCTTCTTTCTAAAGCTTTGTCTTTCTCAAAATACTTTTGATATTCATTAAGTGTGGTTGCTCCGATTGCTCTTAACTCACCTCTAGCAAGTGCTGGTTTTAGAATATTTGCAGCATCAATTGCTCCTTGGCCACCTCCTGTTCCCACTAATGTATGTATTTCATCAATAAATAAAACAATATTCCCGTTACTTGAGGAGACTTCTTTTATCACGCTTTTTAATCTTTCTTCAAACTCTCCTTTAAATTTCGCACCTGCAATTAATGCACCCATATCTAATGAAAAGATTTGTTTATCTTTTAAGTTTTCTGGAACATCTCCAATGATAATTCTATTGGCTAACCCCTCTGCTATGGCCGTTTTTCCTGTCCCAGGTTCACCAACAAGAATAGGATTATTTTTTGTTCTTCGGGAGAGTATTTGCAAAAGTCTTCTTATTTCATCATCTCTTCCTATGACTGGGTCCAATTTACCCTCGGAAGCTAATTTGTTCAAATTTCTCGAGTATTTTTGTAATGCATTAAATTTTTGTTCGACTGAATTAGATGTGATTTTTTCCCCATTGTTTATTTCCTTTAGTGTGTTTTTTAAATTTTTTTCATTTATACCTAGAGATTTTAAGAGCTTATCAGTCTTTCCTCTGGAGTTAAAGAGGGCCAGAAGAAGATGGTGTGTTGCAACAAATTCATCATTTTCAACTTTAGCAATATTTATTGCGTTGATAAGGGTTTGACTTGCTTTTTGAGAAAGAGAAGATTCTTTAGTTACTGATTTTGGAATTTGAGATAAAATTTTATCGACTGATTTTTTTAATCCTTCAGTTTTTTGTTGAAGTTTCTTCATAATAAAAGGGAAAAAACTATCGTCAATTTTTATTAGTGAACTTAAAATATGTATGTTTTCAATATTTCTATGCTTCATAGCCTGGCATAGATTATGGGAAGATTCAATTACCTCTTGCGACTTTAATGTAAAATTGCTAAAATCCATAATATACTTTCCAATAATAAAAACAAAAGTTATTCCAACTAATTATTTATGTCTTTATGTCATAAATTTTTATAAATCATGTCAAAAAGTCTTGCTAATATAATTTTTTTATAGCTTCTGATAAATACTTTTGAATATCACCTGAGATAATTGTCTCTTGACTCAATTTTTTTGATCCTATGTCAGCTGCTGAGCCATGAAGATAAACTGCTATTCTAGCACAAATATTAGGAGAGTAACCCTGAGCTAAGAATCCACCTAAAAGACCAGTTAAAACATCTCCACTTCCTGCAGTTGCCATCCCTGGATTGCCACTTGAATTAAACCATATTTCATTTGAGGGAAGAGATATACAAGTATGAGCTCCTTTTAAAATAACTATGATCTTGTATTTAAAAGATAATTTTCTAAGTTTTAATAATTTATCTTGGTCATTTTTCCAAATTCCGACTAATCTTTCAAGTTCTTTTGGATGTGGTGTTAAGATACTGTTTTCAGGCAGATCATTCATTAGCTTTTTATTTTTACTTATAATATTTAAAGCGTCAGCATCAATTATCAAGGGAGACGAAGAATTTTTAATAATTGATTGAACATAAGATATTGTGGATTTTGAAGTGCCAATTCCAGGTCCAATTGCGATAACTTTTATTTTAGAAATAAGTTTTCCACTTAAATAGTTTTGACCTTCATTTATTTCTAACATTGCTTCTGGTAGTGAAGTTTGAATCGTTTCAGTCCCACATTTTGGAGTACAAATTGTTAGTTTCCCTAATCCTGAAAAAAAAGAAACTTTTCCAGCTAAAACAGAAGCTCCAATTTTTCCTCTACTGCCAGCAACTAAAAGAAGATGCCCTCTTTTCCCTTTATGGTCAAATTTTTTATATTTTTTAAAAAATGGTTTTAGACTTTTTTTGGTATTATAAAAAAAATTAGATGATAATTTCTTTATATAATTTTCATCTAAACCAATATCAAGGATTTTAAAATCACCTACTGAATTTCCTGCTTCCGGAAGCATAAAAGATAATTTTGGAAATTGAAAGGTGAGCGTATAGGACGCTTTAATTATATATTTATTGAGGCTATTGTATTCTGTATACATTCCAGTTGGGATATCAATTGAAATAATTTTTTCAGCATTTTTATTTATCCAATTGATCACTTCTTTTAAACTATCATCTAAATGTCTGTTTAAACCTGATCCTATTATTGAGTCAACGAATATGTGTTTTTTACCAATACTTAATTTTTTTAATGAATTTAGACTTAAAACTTTTGTTTTAAAGGGGAGCCTTTTTTTATTTATGAGATAATCCTTACTTGATTTTCTTTTAATAATGTATTCAAAACATAAAGATGAATATCCATCTTTTGATAGATTCCTTGCAATTGCTAACCCATCACCACCATTATTACCATTACCACACAAAAAAATAAACTTGTGTTGAATAGAAAATTTGTTTTTTATCCATTTTGAACAAGCTAAAGCAGCATTCTCCATAAGCTGAATTGAACTAATTTTTTTATTTTTTATTGTAAACTGATCTACCCTTTTTATTTGATCAGAAGTAAGTATTTTCATAACTACATAAAATAACTAATAAAATGTTAATTTCTTGTGTAAAACATTGAAATTAATGGGCCAAAAATAGATCCTATAACCTTATTAAATTTATATTTTTGTTTTTTGTTTTTTTATGTTAGATAGTTCGAAAATAGTTTTTGACTTAATTCAAAAAGAAGAAAATCGACAACTTCATGGAATTGAGTTAATAGCTTCAGAAAATTTTACTAGCCCAGAAGTTATGAAAGCTACTGGATCTGTTTTAACAAATAAATATGCTGAAGGATACCCTGGGAAAAGATATTATGGAGGGTGTGAGGTTGTTGATGATATTGAAGATATTGCTATTGATAGAGCTATGAAACTTTTTGGTGCTGAATATGCAAATGTTCAGCCTCATTCTGGCTCACAAGCAAATACAGCTGTTTTTTCTGCTTTTTTAAATCCAAATGATACAATTCTAGGTTTTGATTTATCTCATGGAGGTCATCTAACTCATGGTTCTCCAGTAAATTTTTCTGGACAACTATACAAAGCTCATTTTTACGGTGTAGAAAAAGATACAGGAAGACTTGATTATGATAAAATAGATATGATTGCCTCAAAAGTCAACCCAAAAATGATAATTGCGGGAGCTTCATCCTACTCAAGAGATATGGATTTTAAAAAATTCAGGAGTATTGCTGATAAAGTAGGAGCTTTTTTAATGGCCGATATCGCTCATCCAGCAGGTCTTATAGCTACTGGGCTTCTAAATGATCCTTTGCCCCACTGTCATGTAGTAACTACTACAACTCATAAGACTCTCAGAGGACCAAGAGGAGGTTTGATTCTTATGGGTAGTGATTTTGAAAATCCTTTCGGTATTAAACTAAAAAATGGATCTTTACGAAAAATGTCCCATTTAATAAATATGTCAGTTTTTCCTGGAAATCAAGGAGGGCCTTTGGAGCACGTGATTGCAGCAAAGGCAATTGCTTTTGGAGAGGCTTTGAACCCTGAGTTTAAAAACTATATGAAAAGAGTTCAACTAAATGCAAAACTGATGGCAGATTTATTTATTAAAAAAGGCTATAACGTTATTTCTGGTGGAACAGATAATCATATGATTCTCATTGATCTCAGAAATAAAAATATTACAGGGAAGGAGGCTGAAGAGGTTCTTGCTAGAGCTGATATCACCGTTAACAAAAATATGGTTCCATTTGACGATAAGTCTCCATTTATTACATCAGGTATTCGAATTGGAACTGCTGCAATTACAACAAGGGGCTTAAAAGAAGAGAATATTGAAAAAATTGTTTACTTTATTGATTCTGTTTTGACAAATCATTCAGATAATTCTATAGTAGAAAGAATTTCATTAGAAGTAAGACAGATGATGAGTCCATTTCCATTATTTATATAGGTTTAATTTTTCCTGTGTATATTCACTTCAAATAATTTATTCCAATTTTTTCCAGTCACAAAAAATGTTTTGCTTTTTTTATTATAAGCTATTCCATTCAATACATCTAATTTAGGATGTTTATTCACTCTGTCTTTTAGACCTGAAAAGTCAATTACACCTTCAACCATTCCATTTTTTGGATTAATTATAACCGCAACATCCTTGTCAAATTGATATGTGTTAGCATATATTTTACCATTAGCATATTCTAATTCATTTATTTTATTTAGACTTGATTTATTGGTCATTACCTCAATATAATCGATTTCTTTTTGAGTTTTTGAATCTAATATCCAAAGAAAATTAGTACCATCAGATTTGTAAATTTTCACTCCATCGTTACATAAACCCCATCCTTCTTTACTTTTGTCATAGGAAAATGATCTTTCTATTTCTAATGTGATTGGATTGTACTGAAAACCAATTCCTTCTCTCCAGGTTAATTGAATTAGTTTATCATTAATAAGAGTTAATCCTTCGCCAAAATATACAGGATCTAATGGTTGAATTGAGTATATCTCGCCAGTTTTATAATTTAATTTCCTTATTGTTGATTTCCCTTTTAAACCAGTACTTTCATAGAGTGTATCATTATAAAATTCAAGTCCTTGGGTATATGCTTCTTGATCATGGGGATATTCGTTAATAATTTCATAGGTATAAAGAATAGGAGGAGAGTTAGCAAAAATCTTTATGGTAGTCTGCTTAATTATATTTTCTTTATTAGAAAAAATAGATGCTTCAATTAGGTGATTGCCTAGCTTTAGATTTTTCAAAGAATAATTTTGGTAAATTTTTTCTTGATTTAAAAAATAATGTACAGAGTCTATAACATGATTTTTGTTATTTTTTATTGACAGCTTAATTGAATCATTATTGGTTAGTTTTTTAGAATTTGAATTAATTTTTATTGAAAAATCGTCACTGGCACTAGAACCACATTTTAGAAAAAAAATTAAAAATATAATGCTTGAAGTAATCTTCATTTTAATTTAAATTTTATCAAAGTTATTTAATTAAAATGAAATAATTGTTGAACCACATAAACCTCTTATATTTGTCTGGGCAAGTCCTGCACAACCAGCTCCTGCCAAATCCCCCAGGGTGGGAACACAGCAAGGGTAGGTGGTTGTAGCGGTGTGATGTAGGTCGCTTGCCCTTTTTATTCTCTAAAATGTCAAAAATTGTTTTAATTACTGGTGCTTCTTCAGGATTTGGAAAAATTATAGCTGAAAAATTATCTGATGAAGGCTATACAGTATATGGAACCAGTAGAAATCCAAATAAATATCCTTCCCCAAAAAAATATAAACTATTAAAATATGATATTACTTCATTTAAAGAATCTTCCAATTTAGTTGAAAGAATATTAAAAGAGAAAAAAAAAATTGATATTCTAATAAACAATGCAGGAATTGGATTTTCAGGTCCAGTTGAAGAAATTTCAATTAAGGATGTTAAGAATGTTTTTGACACAAATTTTTTTGGGCAGATTGATCTGATTCAAAATGTTCTTCCAATTATGCGAAAAAATAATTATGGACTTATTCTAAACATAACCTCTATAGCTGGTTTTCATGGAATTCCTTTTGTAAGCACCTATTGTGCATCAAAAGCATCGATGGAGTTTTTAGGTGAGGCTTTAAATATGGAGGTAAAAAGATTTGGTATTCGAGTTATTAATATAGCTCCAGGTGATTATAACACAGAAATTAAAATAAATCGTAAGGATACTTTGATAAAAAATAATTCAGCTTACTACAAAGTTTATAAAGGCTTTTTAGATCAATGGAGTCTTAGTATGAATAACTCTAGAAATCCAGTAGAACTGGCAAATCTTGTAAGTAATATTATTAAAAAGAAAAACCCAAGGATTCATTATATGTTAGGCCCTTTTCTTCAAAAAATTAGTACTACCTTAAAAAAGATTTTACCTGAAAAAATATATGAAAGAATTTTGATGAATCATTATAAACTTTAAATTTACACCTAATGAAATTTTTTATAGATACAGCTAATTTAGATCAAATTAGGGAAGCTCAATCTTTAGGAGTTCTTGATGGAGTTACAACTAATCCCTCGCTGATGGCAAAGGAAGGTATTAGAGGTGAAGCAAATATAGCTCAACATTATATAGATATATGCAATATAGTTGATGGTGATGTTTCAGCAGAAGTAATTTCAACAGATCTAAAGGGTATGATTAAAGAAGGGGAGAAATTAGCTAAACTTCATAAAAATATTGTTGTAAAGATTCCAATGATTAAAGAGGGTATACAGGCTTTAAAATATTTTTCAATAAACAATATAAAGACCAATTGCACCTTGATTTTTTCTCCTGGTCAGGCTCTTCTGGCAGCAAAAGCAGGAGCAAATTATGTTTCTCCTTTTATTGGCCGTCTTGATGATATTTCTAATGATGGGTTATCTTTAATTCAAGAGATAAGAGAAATATACAATAATTATAAATTTGAAACTGAAATTTTAGCTGCTTCAATTCGTCATACCATGCATATTATTGATTGTGCAAAAATAGGAGCAGATGTTATGACAGGACCCTTGAATTCAATATTAGGTTTATTAAAACATCCTTTAACTGATTCGGGTTTAAAAAAGTTTTTAGAAGATCATAAAAAAAATAATTGATTTTCATCTAAGTTCTTTTGAAAAGTCGGAGGAGGCAAAATTTGCAAACCCATTAATTATCACACCATTTTTATCTACGATTATTGCTTTATTTAATAATCTGATTATCCATTTTTTACTCGCATTTTCAAAATTTAAAAACGCATATTGCTTATTTTGATCAATTTGCATCATCTGATGAACCTGAGTAACAATTTCATTGTATGGCTGAATAGATATTCCTATAAAATCATAATCAGGATATTCCAACTCAAGCATTTTAACTTTTTGTATTGTACTTCTAAAATGATTCATCTGAGTTTGAGACCAAAAATATATTACAGTTGGGTTTTTAAATATATTATTACTTCTTATTGTATCTAACTTATGATTTTGTAAACTAATCCTGGGAAGTATCTTGTTTTTACTCATTTGTCGGATTCCTTGATGAAGAGTAAGCACTTCATTTAAATGAGACTTAGATGAGTTTACAGTAAAATAATATTGCAGGAACTTATCATGCTCTTTATGATTTTCATAATTTAAAATCTCTTCATAGGCAATAGCTCTAGCCAGATTATTTTTTAGGACACTTCCAGTGATTTCCTTTTCAATAACCTCTAATCTTTTAATATTAAATTTTGTCTTTCCTTTATTTAAAAAAAAACTTTCTGAACTATCTAGTGCTCTTTCATTAATATAATTCATTAAATACATTATGTATGGATCAAAAAAAGCCAAGTCATTTTCACCATAATTCAAGTATTTTCTGTATTTAAAGAAAGTACTATCTTGTTTTTTATTCCAGTTAATACCTCTTAATAAAGCATATCTTTCTCTTTTTGTTGCATATGGATATATATATGCAGCTTGAGTTATTTTTTGAGCGATTGGAGAGAGCTCTATAAGAGAATCCATTAAAATCCATTTCTCTTTTTTCTCTAATAAAAGAGAATCTATTATAGAATTAAAACTTATTCTGTCATTTGAATACTTTGTAGATAAAAATTTATTTTCATTTTCAAATACCAACTGAAGATCTGTCATAAAATTATTTTTCGACGCTCCTTTTCCAGAATAAAATATTGATTCATTGAATGCTGAAGCATTAATTCTTATCCAAATACTATCTCCTTTTTCAAGGAAAACAGAATTGTATTCTGGTATGTGCTCAATTTTGTATATTCCTAAATCTAAGGAATCATATTTTTTATAAAATCTAAATGATTCGTCTAATTTAAGAGAATCAATCCTTTGGTTATCCTTGTATAAAGTAACATAACTTGAGGAGGGATTTATAATTTGACCTCCAAAAAAAACATGATCAGCTTTTTTATCTTTTTGACAAGAAATTAAAACAAGTAAAAAGAAATAATTCCAAAATTTATTCATAGTTAAAAAAATAAAGTTATCATTTTTAATTGTATGGAACTCTAAATATTAGAGTAAAACTGTTTTTATTTTTAACTAGAATATTAAATTAGCAGATTATTTTTTTTTATGCTTTCAGTATCTAATCTATCGCTTCAATTTGGTAAAAGAACTTTATTTGACCAGGTCAATATTATTTTCTCTCCTGGGAATTGTTATGGAATCATTGGAGCCAATGGCGCAGGTAAATCAACGTTTTTAAAAATTTTGTCTGGTAAACTTGTTGCAAATTCAGGGACAGTTGATTTAGAACCAGGTAAGAGAATATCTTTTTTAGAACAAGATCATAATTCACATGATAATTTTAGTGTAATGGAAACTGTTATTAGAGGAAATAATTCATTGTTTAAAATTAAACAAGAGATGGAAGAAATTTATTCCAATGAAAACTTTTCAGATCAAGATGGAGAGCGACTAGGGGAGTTGCAAATTAAATTTGAAGAAATAAATGGATGGAATGCAGAAACTGATGCTGCTACTTTATTATCTAATCTTGGAATAAATGAATCTTTTCATAATACAATTATGTCAAATATGACTGGCAAACAAAAGGTTAAAGTACTTTTAGCTCAATCATTGTTTGGTAATCCAGATGTTTTAATTATGGATGAGCCAACTAATGATCTAGATTATGAAGCTATTGTTTGGCTTGAAAATTTTTTAGCTGAATATGAGAATATAGTTATAATAGTTTCACACGATCGTTATTTTTTAGATAATGTGTGTACCCACATATCAGATATTGATTTTGGAAAAATTAGTCATTTTTCAGGAAATTATTCATTTTGGTCTGAATCTAGTAAACTAGTTGCAAAACAGAAAATTCAGCAAAATAAAAAGGCTGAGGATAAAAAAAAGGAACTCGAAGAATTTATTTCTAGATTTTCTGCTAATGTGGCTAAGTCAAAGCAAGCTACCTCACGAAAAAAAATGATTGATAAACTTAATATTGAGGATATTAAGCCATCAAGCAGAAGATATCCAGCAATAATTTTTGAACAGGAAAGAGAAGCAGGTGATCAAATTTTAAATGTTGATAATTTATCTTACACAAAAGACTCAGAGACTCTTTTTAATAAAATTAGTTTTAATTTAATTAAGGGAGATAAAGTAGTTCTTTATTCAAAAAACTCTAGAGCAACAACAGCGCTTTATGAGATTCTTTCAAAAAATATCAATCCAAATTCAGGAATTTTTGAGTGGGGAATCACAACATCTTTTGGCTACTTACCAATGGATAATAGCGATTTCTTTAATGATGATTTAGATTTAATTCAATGGCTTAGGCAGTGGACAAATGGAAACGATGAAATTGATGATCTCTATTTAAGAGGGTTTTTAGGAAAAATGTTATTTAGTGGTGATGAGGCTTTAAAAAAGGCTACTGTTCTTTCTGGAGGTGAAAA
This sequence comes from Flavobacteriaceae bacterium, assembly GCA_002728855.1. GTDB lineage: Bacteria > Bacteroidota > Bacteroidia > Flavobacteriales > Flavobacteriaceae. The sequence continues at coordinate 17,869 of PBWA01000046.1, read as the reverse complement.
AGTAAGATGCATGCTTTCAAAAATAATGATGAATAAATCTAATGTTTTGATACTTGATGAGCCAACTAATCATTTAGATCTTGAATCGATAACATCCTTCAATAATGCTTTAAAAAACTATAAAGGAACAGTTTTGCTTTCAACTAAAGATAGAGAGTTTGCTCAAACTGTTGCAAACAGAATTATTGAGATTGGGCCAAATGGTATGATTGATAAATATCTAACCTTAAATGACTATATGACTGATTCAGATATTAAAAATTCAAGAATTAAACTTTATAATTAAGTTATATAGTGGTAAGTCTTTTAACTTACAGGTTAAGAGAATTTATAATTTCTAATGCTTTTTTTTCTTGTTTTTTATTAACAAAAATCTTTTGATCAAATGAGTTAATACCAAAACCTGCTAGTCTAGCAGATTCAGCCTCATCTTTTACTATTGGGTAGATATTTTCATCTGAAAGAGCCCTGTATATTAGAGGAGTAATCATTGGAGACCCACTAAAAACTAAAACAGATTTTTTAAGCATATATCAACTAAAACTTATCAAATTTGTTATTCCAAATATTAACATTGAAGTTTTTACCGTATGCAAATCCATAGAATATAGCAATAGAAATTAATCCTTTTAAAATAAAAAGATGAATGATCCAAAAAGATTTAAAATCCATTGAATGAGAAAATAATCCCTCAGGGACTAATTTTGTAATTATAAGACTTATAAAAAATAGTGTTAATAGTAATGTATTCAAATTTTTAAATGGCCAAACAAAAATTCTTCTTAAACCAGAAAAATCATTTCCCCATTTATGAACTAGATAATAATAATTCTTACTAATTTGAACGAATAACAATGGATCGTCTTTTTTCTCCAATTGAAAAACACTTGAGGGGCCCATTATTTTGAAATTACTTAGGCTTGTGCGGTGTTTTTTTTGTAAGGAATTTATCTTATCAAGAGCAATGTTTGGAATTTTTCCTTTATAGTAAGATGAATCTAAAAATCTCAACCTGTAATCAACACAAACTTTCTTTATATCTTGGATGTGAAAGATTTTTTTAGGATTCAATTTTTCAAAAATAATTTGATTTTTACTTAAAAATATATTTTTAGACATCTCCTTACTTATTAAATCAAAAGATCTTGAATTTGTTTTGTTTGAAAGTTTATTTAGAACTTTTTCTATATTAGTTTCGTAATTTATTATCATTTATTTAATTTAAGTTAACGTATTTCTGCACCAATTTCATTGGATAGTTTAATTCTTATTTTTTCCATTACTTTGTCTACATGATGATCCGTTAGTGTTTTGTTTTGATCTTGAAAATAAAAACTTACTCCATAAGATTTTTTATTATCTGGAAGTTTTTCTCCAATATACACATCAAATAGTTTTACTTTTTTTAAAATATTTTTTTCAGTCAATTGAGCTAACGTCTCAATATGTTTAAAATTTATATCTTGATTTAGTAACAATGAAAAATCTCTTCTCACAATTGGGAATTTTGGTATACTTTTAAAAATTACTTTATCAATTAGATATTTTGATACTGTATCTAGATATAGCTGACCATATATTAGATTTTGTTTGATAGAGAAGATGTCTAATAAATTTTTATTTAAAAATCCAAACTCAAAAATTTTTTCACCATCTATGTTAAATTCTAATCCCTCTTGAAAAGTTTCATTTTTGATAAATTTTTCTTCCCAATATTTTATTTTATTAGTAAGCATTGTTTCTATAATTCCTTTATAGTAAAAGAAGATATCAGGTTGCTCTTTCAGGTTCCAATTTTCTTCATGGATGTTACCAGTTAATGCGATTGACAACAATTTTGACTCTGTAAAGTTATCTTTGTTTCGCTTATAAATCTTACCAAACTCAAAAATTTTTATATTTTTTATTTGCCTGTTAGAATTAAATTTTATTAATTCTAGGCATCCAGGTATTAGTGAGTTTCTTAACTCAGATAACTCAGCACCCATTGGATTAATTATTTTGATAGATTTTTCATTATCCTTTATTGCGTTATTCTTTGGAGAACTAATCGAGTTATTAATACTTTCATAAAATCCATAATTTACAAGTGTTTGCGCAATATTTTCTTTGAAATTGTATATTGTTTTTGATTCATAATCGTAAAAGTTACTTTTAAATTTATCTGATATTTTAATCTTATTGTAACCATAAATCCTCAATATTTCTTCAACTAAATCAGCTGGACGATATACATCAATTCTGTATTCAGGTATTAAAACCTTTAAACTGTCTTGACCATTTTTTTTCACAATCATATCAAGAGAGGTTAAAATTTCAATTATTTCACTCTTACTAATTTCTTGTCCTATTATTTTATCTATATAATCAAATTTTAAAACAACCTTTTTCTCTTTTATTTTCTGTTGAAAAGAAGATATTTGACCTATGATTCCACCAGCTAATTCTTTGATTAGAATAGCAGCTCTCTTGATTGCATAAATTCCTATTTCAGGATCTACACCCCTTTCAAATCGAAAAGAAGCATCAGTATTTAAGCCAATTTTTTTAGCTGATTTTCTAACAGAAATAGAATTAAAGCATGCGCTTTCTAGAAAAACATCTTTTGTTTTATCTCCAACAGAAGATTCTTCTCCTCCAATTATACCAGCTATACATAAAGGTTTTTTGTGGTCACAAATCATCAAATCATTTTCATCTAAATCTCTTTCGACTCCGTCCAAGGTTTTAAACTTTTTTTGACTTTTAAATTTCTTTACAATAATACCTTTATTTATTTTTTTTGCATCAAATGCGTGTAATGGCTGACCTAGTTCATGTAAAATATAATTTGTAATATCTACTATATTATTTTTTGGAGTAATATCTATGGATTTTAATTTATTTTGAAGCCAAATGGGGGATTTTTTAACAGAAACGTTTGTTATGCTAATGCCATGATAGGCATCAACCAATTTAGGCTCTTGGATATCGATAGGAATTGATTTATTAATTGTGTCAAATTTAAACTTTGTAATTTCAGGAAAAGTCCATTTGAAATTAACTTTATTATAACTCAACAGTGCTTTTAAATCTCTTGCTACTCCCATATGACTCATTGCATCTGCTCTATTTGGAGTCAAACCTATATTAAAGATATAGTCATGTTCAACTTCAAAAACTTTACTGCAAGGAGTCCCAGGATTAATTTTATTATTAAGTACAATTATACCATCATGTGAATCTCCAATTCCAAGTTCATCTTCAGCGCAAATCATTCCATTACTTTCTTCCCCTCTAATTACAGTTTTTTTGATTTTTAATTCATTCCCTTTTGGATCATACAATATTGATCCTACAGTAGCTACAGCTACTTTTTGATCTTTATCTACATTGGGAGCTCCACAAACAATTTGAACTATTTCACCTCCAAGATTAACTTGAGTAACTTTTAATCTATCAGCATTTGGATGTTTTTTACATGATAAGACTTCTCCTACAACAACGTTTTTAAGCCCTCCTTTAACTGAACAAAATTCCTCAACACCCTCTACTTCTAGACCAATTGAGGTAAGCATTTCAGAAACTTTTATATGGGGAATATTTGTATTTAAAAATTGATTGATCCAGTTGTATGATATTTTCATATGTGAGCAAGAATTGCTACTTGCAAATATAATAATCTTAAGCGTAGGAGTTTTATTTTTAGCTTATGTAATTCCACATATTTTTATATGTTTTCATTGTAAAGAGTGTTTTTTTTATAATTTGATTTTCCACCAATAAAAGATCTGAATCCTTCTTCAAAATTTTAATTGCTTCATCTCTTGCATTTTTTAATTTTAAATTGTCATTAACAACATCAGCAATTTTTAATTTTATTAACCCACTTTGTTCCGTACCCATTATGTTTCCAGGCCCCCTAATATTAAGGTCAGTTTCAGCTATTTTAAAACCATTATTGGTTTGAGCCATAACCTCTAATCTTTTTCTTGCATCTGAACTTAATTTATTGTCACTCATTAGAATACAATAACTTTGTTTATTGCCTCTTCCAACTCTACCTCTTAGTTGATGTAATTGGGAGAGTCCAAATCTTTCTGAACTTTCAATAATCATTAAAGAGGCATTAGTCACATTTACACCAACTTCAATAACTGTTGTGGCTACCATTATATTTGTTTTTCCTTCAGCAAACCTTTTCATCTCGTATTCTTTATCAGAACTTTTCATTTTTCCATGCACAACACTTATTTGAAATTCTGGTGGAGGAAAATAACGACTTATACTTTCATACCCATCAATTAAATCTTTGTAGTCCATTTTTTCAGATTCTTGGATAAGAGGATAAACTACATATACTTGAGCACCCTTTTTAATCTCTTCTTTTATGAATTTATAAACTTTTAATCGATTTGAATCATATCGGTGATATGTCTTGACCTCTTTTCTTCCTGGAGGCAATTCATTAATAACTGAAACATCGAGATCTCCATATAATGTCATTGCCAGCGTTCTAGGTATTGGAGTTGCAGTCATAACTAAAACGTGGGGAGGTATAATATTTTTTTTCCAAAGTTTTGCCCTTTGAGCTACTCCGAATCTGTGTTGTTCATCAATTATTGCTAATCCTAGATTTGAAAAAATTATTTTTTCTTCAATGATTGAATGCGTTCCAATTAATATATTTAGTTCTCCATTTTTAAGTTTTTTATCAATTAAATTTCTGTGAGATTTCTTAGAATTCCCAGTTAAAAGTTCTACCGATATATTTAAATTTGACAAAAATTTTGATATTGATTGAAAATGCTGCTGAGCTAGTATCTCAGTTGGTGCCATTATACAGGATTGATAACCATTATCAAAAGCAATCAGCATAGACATCAATGCAACTATAGTTTTTCCAGAACCTACATCACCTTGTAATAATCTACTCATTTGCCTTCCGCTACCAAGATCTTTTCTTATTTCTTTTATTACTTTTTTTTGAGCATTTGTTAATTCAAAGCTTAAATTGTTTTTAAAGAAAGAATTCAAGCCATCACCAACTTTTTTAAAAACCAAACCTTTTATCTTTTTCTTTCTCCTATTGTTTTTTAGTATTAACTGGATTTGGATATAAAATAATTCCTCAAATTTTAATCTTTCTTGCGCAATTGAAAGAGTCTTTTGATTATTTGGGAAGTGAATATTTTTAATTGCTTCATGTTTATTTAAAAAATTATATTTTTTCAATAAATAATCTGGCAAGCTTTCACCTATATTACTTTTTAATACTTTAAAAAGATTAATTAATAAATTGAAAATTACTTTTTGAGATATGCCTTTTGATAAAATGTTTTCAGTACTTGGATAAATTGGTTTTAGTATTTGGGACGGTTTTTTAATAAAATCTGACTCAAGATCCATTTCTGGATGAGGTATACTCGGTTTACCTTTAAACCAATTTATCCTTCCAAATATGATATAGGGAACATTTTTTTTTAGACTTTCTTTAATCCATTTATATCCTCTGAACCACAAAAGTTCTATTGTATTCTCACCATCTGAAAAATTTGCAACTAGTCTTCTGCCAGACTTTTGAGAAATTGTTTCAATATTAGTTATTTGACCTTTTAATTGAACTTCAGAATTATTTTTAGGCAATTCAGAAATTTTATAGAATCTGCTTCTATCTATGTATCGATTTGGAAAAAAATAAAGTAAATCTTGAAAAGTAAAAATCTTGAGCTCTTTTTTAAGTAAATCAGCTCTATTAGGACCTACACCTTTAAGATATTCAATTGGGGTTTGCAATTGGTCCATATTAATTAGCTAATGTTAATTAAATATTTAAATTCAATTTGAATTGTTAAAAAACTTCTTCTAATTTAGGATAAAATCAATATAAATATTAAATGCGTGCTCTAGTAATTTCAGGTGGAGGAAGTAAAGGCGCTTTTGCTGGTGGAGTTGGTGAGTATTTAATTGATGAAATGAATAATGATTATGATATTTATTTTGGCACTTCTACAGGTAGCTTATTAATAACGCATCTTGCACTAGGAAAAACTCAAGAGCTAAAAAAATTATTCACTAAGGTAACACAAGAAAAGATTTTTGATAATTGTCCATTTAGAATTAAAAAGAAGGGTAAAGTCGAATCAATAAGTATCAATCACTTAAATGTTATTAGAAATTTTATTAAGGGTAGAAAAACATTTGGAGAGAGTAATAACTTAAGAAAGACTATTCAAGAAGCAATTACAATTGAAGATTTCAACAAACTTAAAGATTCAAAAAAAGAGGTTTTTATTACCGTCTCTAATCTTTCAAGAAATAAAGTTGAATATAAGAGACTTAAAAATTGTTCATATATCGACTATTTAGACTGGATATGGCTTTCATGTAACTATGTTCCATTTATGACTTTGTCAGTTAAGGAGGGATGTGAATATGCAGATGGAGGTCTTGGTACAATAATTTCAGTGGAGGAGGCTATTCGAATTGGATCTAGCTATTTAGATGCTATTATTTTAGATACTGAATTTCAATATACCAATAGAGTTCACTCGAGAAATGCTTTTCAAGCTCTAACTTCAATTTTTAATTTCATGACAGATAAAATTGAGTCTCAAAATATTAAAATCGGTGAGCTTATGGCTTATAAGAAAGAGGCGAAAATTAATTTATATTATACCCCAAGGATTTTAACAAATAATTCATTGATTTTTGAAAAAGAGAAAATGAAAAAGTGGTGGACTGAAGGATTTGATTATGCAAGAATGAAAAATAATGCTAATTAAATTTTTTTATGAATAAAGATTTTAGTCATCTGTCAGAACTAAATGAATCACAATTGGCCCCGGTAATTCATAAAGAAGGGCCTATGATTGTTGTTGCTGGAGCAGGATCTGGCAAGACAAGAGTTCTTACGCATAGAATAATAAATTTAATGTTAAAGGGTGTTGATCCATTTTCTATACTTGCCCTAACATTTACAAATAAAGCAGCACGTGAAATGAAAGAGAGAATTATATCTCTCGTCGGGAGTAGTGAGGCAAAAAATATTTGGATGGGAACTTTTCATTCAATTTTTGCTAGGATTTTAAGAAATGAAGCAGAAAAATTAGGATACACTAGTAGATTTACAATTTATGACACTCAAGATTCCGATCGCATTATTTCATCGATTATTAAAGATTTTTTATTGGATAAAGATCTTTATAAATACAAAGAAATTCGGAATAGGATTTCAATGTTTAAAAATAATCTAATTACTGTTAATGCATATGAAAACAACTCAGATTTAGTAGAATATGATTTGGTTTCAAGAAGGCCTAAAATGGGAGAAATTTACAAGGAATATGTTGAAAGATGTTTTCGATCAGATGCGATGGATTTTGATGATCTACTTTTAAAAACAAATGAGTTGTTAAATCTTTATCCTGAAGTTCTCGCTAAATATCAAAATCAATTTCGTTATATTCTAGTTGATGAATATCAGGACACCAATCATTCTCAGTATATTATTATTAAAGCATTATCAGATAAGTTTCAAAATATTTGCGTGGTAGGAGATGATGCTCAAAGTATCTATAGCTTTAGAGGAGCAAACATTAGAAATATAATCGATTTTCAAAAAGATTACTCTGATGTTAAAATATACCGATTAGAGCAAAATTATAGATCAACAAAAAATATTGTTAATGCTGCAAATTCAGTAATTAAGTATAACAAGAATAAAATAGATAAAGTCGTTTGGACTGCAAATGGAGAGGGTCAAAAGATAAAAATAAGAAGATGTTTAACGGATGGAGAAGAGGCCAGATATATATCAAGAACAATTAAAAAATTTGTAAATCAAGAAAACAAAAAGAATAGTGATTTTGTTATTTTATATAGAACTAATGCACAGTCAAGGAGTATAGAAGATGCTTTTAGAAAATCATCAATTCCTTACAGAATATATGGGGGACTCTCTTTTTATCAAAGAAAAGAGATAAAGGACGTATTAGCTTACCTAAGGGTTATTGTCAACCCAAATGACGAGGAGAGCTTCAAAAGAATAATTAATTATCCAACTAGGGGGATCGGTTTAACTACAATCGACAAGATTATTGTTGGAGCAAGAGAAAATAGTATATCTTTTTTTGAAGCTCTTGAAAGAAGCAAAGAACTTAAATTTTCTATACCTTCTAAAACACTTTATAAAATAGAAAACTTCCTAACATTTATAAAATCTCTTCAATTTCAAAGTAATAAATTAAATGCTTTTGAGATGGTCGAAATTGTAGTGAAGAAAACTAATTTTTTAGAGGAACTAAAAAAAGAAAGTACTATTGATTCAATTGCAAAAACAGAGAATGTCCAAGAATTAGTTAATGGGATGAGAGATTTTGTTGAAGCACAGAGGGAAATTGTTGATTCAACAGGAAGTCTAAATGAATTTCTTGAGGATATTGCTTTAGCCACAGATTTTGATAAAAACATTGAGAATGAAAGTGATAAGGTTTCTTTAATGACTATTCATTTAGCAAAAGGATTAGAGTTTCCAATAGTTTTTATTGTTGGCTTAGAAGAAGATCTTTTTCCATCAGCTTTAAGTTTAAGCTCAAGATCTGATCTTGAAGAGGAGAGAAGATTATTTTACGTAGCTCTTACAAGGGCTAAATCAATCATTTTTATATCGTATGCTCAGTCAAGATATAGATGGGGTAAATTAATTGAATCTGAATCTAGTAGATTTTTGAAAGAAATAGATTCTGAATATGTTGAGCATGAGCAAAGTAATGATTTTGAACTTTATAATAAATTTCAAAAAAAGCAAATAAGAAAAAAACCACTGAACTTTATTGGGTTAAATAATAAAAAGAAATTATCCAGGGTTAACTCATCAGAAAATATTTCAAATCATTCAACGAATATAATATCTATCTCAGAAGGAGATAAGGTAGAGCATGAAAGATTTGGAATAGGTATTGTTATAAAAATAGAGGGGAGTGGTGGTAATAAAAGTGCTCTTATTAATTTTAAGAATTCGGGCTCAAAAAAATTATTATTAAGATTTGCTAAACTAATTCCAATTAAATAGCAAAAAAAAAGCTGCCAAAAGGCAGCTTAATTGATATTTTCATATTCTAATTCCCCATTCCTTGTTCTATTAAATCATAAAATTGATCAAGTTTTGGCAGAACAACGATTCTAGTTCTTCTATTTTTTGCTCTATTTGACGGAGAATCATTCTCATATAATGGAACATAATAGCTTCTACCAGCTGCAGTCATTCGTTCAGGCTTTACTTCAAAATCATTTTGAAGGATCCTTATAACAGATGTTGCTCTTTTTACACTTAGGTCCCAGTTGTCATCTATACCGTCAATTTTAATTGGAACATTATCAGTATGACCCTCAACCATGAATTCAATATCAGGTTTATCATTTACTACCTTTGCAACTTTACCAAGAACTTCTTTTGCTCTTTGAGTAACAGTATAACTTCCACTGTTGAATAATAATTTGTCAGAAATAGAAACGTAAACGACTCCTTTTTCAACATTTATTTCAATGTCATCATCGCTAAGGTTTCCAAGGACACCTTTTAAACTTGTTACAAGTGCTAGGGTAACTGAGTCCTTTTTGGTAACAGCTTCTTGCATATTTTGAATTCGAAGATCTTTTTCTTTCATGCTTTCTAAAGATTTTTCAAGGTTTTCAGCACCTTTTTGAGAAAGAGTGGTTAGATTCCCAATATTATTAATTAAATCTTGGTTATTTGATTTTAAAAATCTAACCTGATCTTGTATTGAAGATAAATTAGCGAGAGCAGCCTCTTTTTCTTCATTACAGGTATTAAGTTTTATTGTCGCAGAGTCTAAAAGACTTTTTGTGTTTCTTTGAAGATCTTCGAGTTCAAGATATTTTTTTTGAGAAATACATGAACTTATCAACAGAAAAATTACAAACAGGAGTGGTGATATTTTTCGCATAGTTTTATATTAATAAGGTTTAAATCAATCGCAAAATTAATATAAAATTAGAAATTCTTTAAAAGTGAGGTAAATTTCTTTCTACCATGCAAAAAATATTTTACAGGTAGATTATTAATTTTATAATATTGTTTGTTTATAGGACTAAATCTCATCTTATTTTTAATTTTTTTAGATAATTTGAAAAAAGAAAGATGAGCTTTTAAAATAGCAAATGCATGGAAGGGCTTAAGTTTTAATAAAAAAAATAAAAAAGCTAAGTAATCCCATAGTAATCTTTCAATAATTCTTAGAGTTCTCTTCTCGGGAAGATTTTTTAAAAGTGAAAGAAGACTATTTCTAAAATTTAGGAAAGTTTTTTTTGGAGAGTTCTGCAGGGTGCCTTCTCCTAAATGAAAAACTTTGGATTCTCCAATGGAAACGATATCTAAGCCTTGATTGAATGCCCTCCAACAAAGATCAATCTCTTCTTGATGTGCAAAAAAATCTGAGTCAAATCCATTTAGAGAGTTAAATATCTCTTTTCTAATAAAAAAACAGGCGCCACTTGCCCAAAAAATTTTTTCAGTATTATCGAATTGACCTAAATCTTTTTCTATAGTGTTAAAAACTCTTCCTCTGCAATAAGGATATCCTAATCGATCAACAAATCCACCTGCTGCACCTGCATATTCAAAAAATTCTGGTTTTTTTAAATCTAAAATATGGGGTTGAGCAATTGCGGTATTTAAATTTTTTTTAAAATGATCAATTATTGGTAGCAGCCATTTACTCTTAACAGTTAAATCATTATTCATTATGCAAATTAGTTCTGCATCAATTTTGCTAATAGCTTTATTGTATCCTTCGCAAAAACCAAGATTTTTTTTGTGTATAATTAATTTTATTGAAGGAAAGTATTTTTTTATGAATTTAATTGAATTATCGTTTGATCCATTATCAATTAAATATATTGATGCTTCAGAAGAATATTTAACAATAGAGGGTATGTAGTTTTTTAAAAACTTTTGTCCGTTATAATTAAGTATTGCTAAAGCAGTTTTCACTCTAATTTACTTTTGAATTGTAATTTGGCAAGTCATCTATGAAAAGATATATTTTTTTTTCATAATCCATTTGGCAAAAATAATGCTTTATTCCATTAGTAATCATCAAATATTTACTTGAAACTTGAAGATTATACAATGCAATTTGATCAAAAACTTTTCTAGATATTTTATATGTTGGAGATTTACATTCTATTAATATTTGAATTTCATATTCTTTATTAAATGCTATAACATCGTATCTTTTTTTTAAATTATTTATTGTAATTACCCCTTCAATTTTAATATGGCTTTTGGGATATTTTTTTATTTGGATTAAATATGAAATTGTATTTTGCCTAACCCATTCTTCAGGTGTTAATACTACCCATTTTTTTCGTATGAAATCAAAAATAAATTTTTTATTTTCCCTATTTTTAATAGGTAATTTGAAAACTGGAAAATTTAACCTATTCATAGTACAAAAATGCATATAATTTTCTGACATGGATGACTTTAAAAAAATAATTTCTAATGTGAAAGCTCAAAAATTTTCAAACTTTTACTTACTGTCAGGTCCAGAACAATATTTTATAGACAAATTTGAATCTTTTATAGCAAATGAACTTATAGACGACTCTAATAGAGAATTTGATTATTCTGTTTTCTACGGAAAAGATATTCAAGTTTCACAAATCATAGAAACGGCAAAAAGATATCCTATGATTGGCACCTACAACCTTATCATTGTTAGAGAGGCTCAGAACATTAGGTCTTCTCTAGATCTACTAGTCGATTATATTTTAAATCCACAGAGACAAACAATTTTAGTCTTTTGTTACAAGCATAAATTGTTTGATAAAAGAGGCAAATTATATAAAGTTGCTAAAAAAAATGGAGTTGTTTATGATAGCAGAGAATTATATGATCATGAAATTAAGAGGTGGCTAAGTTTTGAAATCAAGAAAAATAAGCTCGATATTGATCCTAGTTCAATTGAAATATTATATAATTCAATGGGAAATGATCTTTCAAAGATTATGAAAGAAATTGAAAAGCTTAAAATTGTTTTATCAGATGAAACTCTAATAACTCCAGAAATAATCGAAAAGTATATTGGATTCAGTAAAAAGTTTAACAATTTTGAATTATATAAGGCTTTAGGCGATAGAAATTTCACTAAATGTTTTCAAATAAGTAAATATCTTTTTTATGACTCAAAAAGTATACCAATTGCTATGACGTTGGGAGGAATGCATACTTTTTTCAAACGGCTTATGATGTATAAGGCAATTGAAAATAAATCTAGTGCTTCTCAGATAATGGGAATAAGTTCATTTTTTATAAAAGATTATTATTTGGCATCTAAAAACTATACTATGAAACAAATATCTAAAATCCTAGAATATATTTTAGAAGCAGATTTGAAAAGTAAGGGAGTTTCTTCTAGAACAAGTAATCCAAAAAAAATATTACAAGATCTATTAATTAAAATTTCAAAATAAACCTTAGCTCTCAGCTAAGGGATATCTTTTTGGATCTACTTCATGCATTATTGAAATTATCTTTTCAAAAACATCTTCTTTTGAGGGTTTAGAAAAGTAATCTCCATCTTCAGCATAAGGGGGCCTGTGTTCTTTTGCAGTTAATAATTCAGGAGGACTATCTAAAAGATTATATATATCTTGTTTTTTAAGAAGTTCCTGAAGTATATAAGATGATGCTCCTCCAGGTAAATCTTCATCAACTATTAACAATCTATTTGTTTTTGAAAGACTCTCTCTGATTCTTTTAGATTGATCAAAAGGAATTAAAGTTTGAAGATCAATTAATTCACAATTAATTCCAATTTTTTCTAGTTCATCCACTACAAAACTTACAATTCTAAGAGTTGATCCATATGAAACTATCGTAATGTCATTACCCTCTTTAATTATTTCTATTTCTCCAACAGGTAAGCAAAACTCTCCTAAGTTTTTTGGCATTTTTTCTTTAATCCTGTATGCATTTAAGGGTTCAACAACAATAGCTGGTTGATTACATTTCATTAGAGTATTATAAAAACCTGCAGCTTTAGTCATATTTCGAGGCACTAGAATAAGAATTCCTCTCAATAAATTTGTAAGTGCTCCCATTGGAGATCCAGAGTGCCAAATACCCTCTAAACGATGCCCTCTAGTCCTTATAATTAATGGGGCAATTTGTCTACCCACAGTCCGATAACTTAATGTAGCTAAATCATCGCTAAGAGTTTGTATGCAATATAAAATATAATCTAAATATTGTATCTCAGCAATTGGTCTTAGTCCTCGTAAAGCCATGCCAATTCCTTGTCCAATTATGGTGGATTCTCTTATGCCCGTATCAGAAACTCTTTCTGACCCATATTCCTCCTGCAATCCTTTAAGACCCTGGTTGACCCCACCTATTTTACCAGTATCTTCCCCAAAGATTAATAACCTATCGTATTTTTTTAAAAGCGCATCAAAATTATTTCTAAGAATTAAGCTTGCATCTGAAACTATAGAATCTTTATCATAAACAATAGGAATCTCATTTACTTCATTGGCTGAGTTTATACCCTCACTATAAAGGTTTGATGAATATTTTTTATTTAAAATTAATTTAAGATCATTTAACCATTTTTTAAACATCAATGTATCATTGTTTTTTTCAAAAGTTAATTGATAGTTTATTTTTCTTGATGCAGAAATAATGTCCTTATATAAAAGATCTGTTTTCTTATTTAAATTAGTTAATATTTTAGATGAAATTTCATTACTTGAAATAGAAGGGATTTTTTCAGCAAATTCATTGAGCTCTTTTCTCAATTTAATAATTGGTTTTTGATAATTTTTCCATGACCGAATTCTTGATTCTTTTACATCTTCCTTAATTTTTGATTCTAATTCAATCAAATTTTTTTCTTTTGAAATGCCATTTGTAAGAATCCATTCTTTCATTTTAAGATTACAATCAAATTTTTTTTCCCATTCCAATCTTTTTTTGGATTTATAGCGTTCATGTGAACCAGAAGTAGAATGACCTAATGGCTGAGTAAGCTCCGTAACATGGATTAGGCTAGGAACATGCTTTTCTCTTGCTAATTTAGAAGCATATTCATAGGTTTTAAGCAATTCAGCATAGTCCCATCCTTTAACAGTTAATATTTCAAAGCCATCCAACTTGTCATTTCTTTGAAATCCTTTCAAGACCTCTGAAATGCTTTCTTTTGTTGTTTGAAGCTTGTTATCAACAGAAATTCCGTATCCGTCATCCCATACACTAATAATCATTGGAACTTGAAGAACTCCAATAGCATTAATAGCCTCAAAAAAGACTCCTTCGCTAGTACTAGCATTTCCTATTGTGCCCCAAGCAATTTCATTTCCATTAGATGAAAAATTAGATGCATTCTTTATATTAAGATTTCTGTAAATTTTTGAAGCTTGAGCTAATCCAACCAATCTGGGCATTTGAGATGCTGTTGGAGATAAATCTGCACTATGATTAAATATGGTTTTTTGTGAAATCCAATTACCATTTTTATCAATATTCTCGGTCATAAAATGCGCTCCCATTTGTCGACCACCAGACATAGGTTCATAATTTAAATCTGGGTGTCCGTAAAGCGAAGCGAAAAATTTGTCTGAATCAAGTAAGCCTTGAGCCATCAAAAGTGTTTGATCTCGATAATAACCTGCGCGATAATCCCCTTTCTGAAAAAAATGATTAAGAACTACTTGAGGGAGTTCTTTACCATCACCAAATATTCCAAATTTACCTTTCCCATTTAAAACCTCTCTGCGGCCTAAAATACTACATTGCCTACTTAATATGACTAATTCATAATCCTGAATAACTTTTTTTTTGTAATCTGCAAAACTTAAAACATCGTTATTTTCTTTAATACTAGGCTTCATAGGGGGAAACAAATTTACAATATTTTAAAAACTTTTGAATTAATTAGAAAGTGAACTTTTAAAAGCTTGTTTAACTAAAACCACCTTCTTGAAAAAAGTGACATTAGTTGATCAGGATCAATCGATAAAATAAATCTTATTTTTTCTTCATACTTATCACGATTAATTTGCCAACCATTAGAGGAATAAAAAGGGAAATATAGTTGAAGATAATCAGGTATAAAATTTAACCCAATACCTGAATCAAAAAAACCTTTTGATGATGTGCCTATATTTTTTATAACCCCAATATCAGAATACAATTCAACAAATTTCCACAACCCAATTGTAAAGTTTGAAGATAAAATATAGTTATTAGCTGATGAGGTTTTGAATTTTGATTTAAATCCACCTTCGGCCATAACAAATTGTTGACTGAAAACACCCTGTTCCTCTGATCTTCCGAAATAATTATAATTGAAAAGATAGTCTGTAGGACGGTTTAGATTATAATCAAAATAATTAGTTTTGGTTCGGTTATGCCAAAGAAACTTACCTATAAATAATCTAGCGCTAAATTGTCTACCACTTGGGAAAAGTTTTCTATAATCACTTGTTAAATCTATTTTACCGAATCCTTTAGACACTTCAAAATTAGTTTTAATTGTAAAATGTTTTACTGCTGTTTTATTGGAAAATAAATATTTTGTACTTAATACATTATAATTTGGATTCATTTCAGAATCTTTTAGATTTTCTCTAAAGACACTGTAATAAAACAAGCTAAAAACCTGTCCCTTATTTGAACGGAAGTCAGGAGTTCTTAAAAAAGTTGATATTCCAGGAAGTATTACTCTATACCTTGAATTTAACTTATAATGATAACTACTAGCATAAAGATTAATTTGAGTGCGATAATTTTTACTTTTTTCATTAAACAAATTAAGTTGCCCTTTTATTGCACCAACAATTGTTTCTTGATTAGTTGAGTACTCCGGCATAAGCTCAAAAGTAAATTTTTGCATTTTTATTCCTTTATTGTGAAACCTTGATCCGAAAGAAAAACCATCATAATAATTATAATTCATTATTGGATTATAGTATATCTGCTCTCTTTTTGGAGATTCATAGTCCTTGAAAAAATTAAACTGAATGGGTTTAATTTTTCTTTTAATATATCTCCAGTTATTACTTCTATTAATTTCAGGAAATCTTATACTTGGGTTAATAGATATATAATCAGAGTCAAGATATTTTAAGCTTATTGAAGTACTCTTGTTTTTTGGATCTATCCACCTTAAATCTACTAAACTATCATTTCTTAATTGACCAACAGTGTATGGAACAATTGATCCTTTTTTATTTAGGACCTGAATTAAAATATTATTTTCTTTAATTTCTAATTTTTCAATTGATAAGTCAAAAGACTCCCTTTTTCCTACATAATCATCAAAGAACCAATTAACATCTTTTTTGGTATTAGAAGAAATAGACTCTCTAAAAGATGATTTTTTTGGATTTTTCATGAATTTTCTAATTCCTTTCTTAACATTATTTTCACCTAAATATTCTTCTAGATATTTTAACCCTAAACCTACATTATATGGCGATGCAATTCGTTCATTAAACCTTGTAAGTTTATTTTTGACAGTAATATCTGCTTGCTGAAGATTAGCACGTTTTACAAATTCAGAATAAAGCAAAAAACTATCATTGAAGTCAACTGTTGAGATATTATATAGTTTCATTATACCAAGATTTGATATTCTTCCAAGAAATTTTTGTTTTGGATGAAATTCTTCAATATATTTTATTATGATATAAGTCTGAAGACCTGATAATATCCAATGGTTTTCTCTTAAATCTATTGTTAGTTTACTATTTAAAAAATAATGTAAGTAAGCTTTTAAAAAGGTAATTTCATTAAGAAAGTCATCACTAAAAGGCCTTAGAAAAGATGGAAGATCATTCAACCCATAATATGGATTTTTCTCATATACTATTTTCGAAATAAGAGAGGTTTTATCATTTTCAACTTCTAAAAAAGACCTAACAAACTTAATTATTTCAATTACATTTTCATTCAAGTCTTTATCATCAAGATTTTTACTATATATATCAGTAATTATTAATTTCCCTTGGTCATCAAGTATTTTTTTGAAGTTATTTTTATAACCTAATACAAACTCTATTTCCTTTTTGTTTTCTCCATGATAGTTTTTAATTACTCTATCATCATCAACGATAACTGGGCTTCCTATGCTTTCTAAATTAACATTCACAGTTAAGTTTTTTAAAATATTTAAACTTATTTTATAATCAGCTTGATTAATACTACTGTCATCAAGATCTAGATTACTGTATTTCTTCCATTCTCCATTATGAATAGGACTAATTGTAATATACCAATGTTTGAGATGAAATGTTTCTCTATTTTTATTGCCATAGCCTGTAAATTTTGAATCAGGAAGTTTTACTGAATATTTTATATCAAGATTAATACTGTCATTTTTTTCTAATGGTCGATTTAGATCAATACGTATAATATCTTTTTGATCGGATAATCTGTTCCAATTGGCTTCATTACCATCTTTTCTTATATGATGAATATTTGTAAATCCAAGTTTGTTTTTTGATGAGAGATAAAAGCTCCTGTCGTATTCTTCTCCAAATCTTTTTGCTAATGGAGTGTCAGTGCTTGAATATGAATTTGACCAATCATTAAGATAGATTGTTTCGATAGTATTGTCTGATATATTTTTATAGGAAATACTTTGATTTATATCAATCTTACCATCATTTTCATCAAATCTTGCTTTAATATCATAATTTATATTTGTTTGTGAAAAAAGTATTGATGTTTTAAAAAACAATATAATGTATAATATTTTTTTCATTTATTTATGCAGATTTCAGCTCTTTAAAAAGATATTTTGCCGTATGACTTGATTTTATTTTAGACAAATTCTCAGGTGTTCCATAACCAATTATTTCT
>PBWA01000045.1 GCA_002728855.1 Flavobacteriaceae bacterium | reverse complement strand
TTGAAACACCTTTCCTTCCAGACTAAACTATGCATAGCATCCAATTTAACAAACAAAAATGAACAGATTAGAACTTTAACTGTCAATGATTGGCGATCAATTAAAAGTGATATTAATATAAACAAAAGTCCAACTATTTTTTTAGTGGGTCAATAATTTTAGCGATATATTTTATTTGCCCTCAACCAATCTGTGTAAATTTTTTTCTTTTTATTATGCTCTCTCAAACTCTTTGAAAATTTATGCCTTCCATTACTGTGCGGATCAACAACAAAAAATAAAAAATTATGATCATTATTATAATTTAAGACTGCATCTATTGATGATATATCGGGCATGCTTATTGGACCTGGAGGTAAACCTTTATTTAAATAAGTGTTACAAGGGGAATTCAATTTTAAATCTTTATAGTAGAGTCTTCTAATTAATGTATCGAAATTACCACTAGTCTTTTTTATTGAAAATAGAACTGTAGGATCAGCTTGTAACTTCATGTTTTTTGCAAGTCTATTTAAATAAACACCAGCAATTATCGGAAGTTCGTCTTTGATATTTGTTTCTTTATGAACTATAGAGGCCAATGTAATAACCTCTTTGGGTGTAAGCTTTAGTTTTTCAGCTTTCCTTTTTCTTGATTGATTCCAAAATTTATTTGATTCAGATAACATTCTATTCCTAAATTCATCAGCGCTTGAATTCCAATAGAAATTATAACTATTTGGTATGAAAATCGATATTAAATTTTCTTTATTTAAATTATTTGATTTAAGAAATGAAGAATTAAAAAAAGATTTTATTAATTGAATACTATCTGGTTCTATTTGATCAGAAATTCTTTTTGCAAGATTTTCAATTATTTCCTGATTATTAAAAGTAACGTTAACGGTTAAAGATTTAGATCTGAGAGTATTAATAATTTCATTATTTCCCATACCCTTATTAATAATATATTTACCTGACCTAACTCTTTCATTATAACCTTTCTTTTTCGCAGCTAAAACAAAATATTGAGTGTTCTTTAAATAGGGATTCAATTTCACTTTTAAATCTGAAAAACTATCTGACTGTTTAATGTATATCGTTGCAGATTTTTGATTGAATTTTGTATTATCCCAGAAAAAAATTTTTTGTACGTAAAAAAAACTAAATAGTCCAAAACCAAAACCAAAAACAAGTATTGTTGTAAAAAATATTTTTTTACTCATATTATTTTTTGAAATATATATTCATCATGGAAATTTTCATCATAGAAATTCCATTTAACTTTTTTTCCAGTTTGGATGAACTTATGTTTTTTAAATAAGTTTATGCTATGTTTATTCTCAGCGGCAATATTAGCATATAGTTGATTAAGAAATAACTGTTTTTTTGCGTAGATTTCAATTAAATCAAGAGAAACGCTTCCAATGCCGTTGGATCGATTTGAGTAATCAACGACTAATCCAATTGCTGCTCTTCTGTGTATAGGCTCAAAATCATATAAATCGATAAATCCTAGAGGAATATTTTTAGAGTCAGCTATTGCAAATTTTATCTGTCGAGACTCAAAAATATCTTTCGAAGAATTTTTTATATACTCTAACAACAAGTGTTTGGAATAAGGAGTAGATCTATTTGAATATTTCCAAAGATTTATGTCATTTTCAATATCAAAAAGGAAATCAATATCGCTTGGCTCTAAAGCTCTTATAGATAGATTTTTCTTGTTGTTACTCACCATTTAATTTTACCTGAAAAAACTTCCTCTGCAGGGCCTTTTAAACATATATCTCTATAAATATCTGACATGAAATTAAATTCAACTTCTAGTATGCCCCCATTTGTTTCCACTTTAATTTTATTAGATTCAGTCAGTTTTAAAAAATGAAACGCAATTGATGATGCTACAGAACCAGTTCCGCATGATAAAGTCTCATCCTCAACTCCTCTTTCATAAGTTCTTATCTTAATTTGAGATGACCCTACAATCTTAACAAAGTTAACATTTACACCTTGTTTTTTATATTTATCGCTATTTCTAATTAATGAACCCTCAACCCTAACATTGATATCATCAAGATTTTCTACCAACTTAACATAATGTGGAGATCCAGTGTCTAAAAATAAAGCACTCTTATCGTGTTCAATTTTCTTTACATCTTTAAGAGATAGAGAAAAAATATTATTGGACTCAGCCTTTGCACTATGAATTCCATCTATTGCTTTAAAAATAACTCTATTTTTCATAAGTCCTTCTTTAACTCTATATGCTACAGCACATCTACTCCCATTGCCACATAATGACCCTTGCTTTCCGTCAGAATTAAAGTAAAACATTTCAAAATCAAATTTATCATGATTTCTTATTACAATTAAACCATCAGCTCCAATTCCAAACTTTCTGTCACATAGTGATCTTATTCTATCAGAGTTTTTAAAAGGAAATTTTTCAGACTGATCATTAATTAATATAAAATCATTTCCTGCTCCATGATATTTTTGAAATTCAAATTCCATTTTTAACAAATTTAAACAAATATAATCCCAAATATAGCTGTTAAATAGAAGTTAAAACAAATGAAGGAAAAAATAGAATTATTAATTTAGCGGACATTTATAATTTAACTATGAAATCTATTCTTAATTTCCTCCTAGTTTTTGTGACAAGTTCTATTTTATCAATATTTATTTATATTAATTATTTTCAAATTAATGATAAAAGAAAAATTGATGAGAAGCCTAAACTTATTCCAACCTCCTATTCGTATAATATTGGCAATAGTAAACTACAAAAAACTGATTTTACAAATGCGGCAGAAAAAACTATTAATGCTGTAGTCCATGTAAAAAATACAAGTACTCAGGATGATCAATACTCATGGTTATATAAAAACTTTTATGGAATTGATTCAGATAGAGAAAAAATCGGAACAGGTTCTGGTGTAATTGTATCTCCAGATGGTTATATAATAACTAACTTTCACGTTATTGAGAACGCTAACCAAATTGAAGTTACAACCAATAAAAATAAAAGTTATGCAGCAACTTTGATTGGAGTTGATGCCAATACTGATTTAGCAGTTCTCAAAATCAATGCTAACACTCCATTTCCTTATATTCCTTTTGGAAATTCCGATAATTCCAGAGTTGGTGAGTGGGTTTTAGCCGTTGGAAATCCTTTCAATCTTAATTCAACTGTAACTGCTGGAATTATAAGTGCGAAATCAAGAGATTTAAGTGAATACGATCAAAAAAATCAATCTTTCATACAAACAGATGCTGCAGTTAATATGGGTAACAGTGGAGGCGCACTTGTAAATACTTATGGTGAATTAATAGGAATCAATACAGCAATACAGTCAATTTCTGGAGGATTTGTAGGTTATGCATTTGCAGTCCCGAGTAATATTGTTAGAAAAGTATTCGAGGATATTTTAGAATTTGGAGATGTTCAAAAAGGATTACTTGGTGTAACAGGAAATGCTTTAAATGATGAACTTGCTAAAAGATATGATACAGATGAAACAGAGGGTTTTTACATAAATTCTACAGAAGAAAATTTAGGGGCTGATCGGGCAGGTTTAATGCAGGGAGATATAATTAAGCAAGTAGACGATGTTAAAATCAATAGGTTTTCTGATCTCACTGGATACCTCTCCTCCAAAAGACCTGGAGATAAGGTTACGGTTGTCTATATACGTGATTCTAAAGAATACAAAACTACAGTAACTTTGAGAAAAACGAACAGAACCTTATTCCTTGGAATGGAGTTAAGAAACAAAACTGAAGATGATAAAGCTAGATATATTGATTTAAATACAACTCATGGTGTAGTCATATCAAGGATTGAAAATAGAAGGCTTTATAATCTTGGCATTAAGGAGGGTTATCTTATTTTAGAAATAAATGATGAAAAAATTTATGAAGTTGGTCAAATTGAAAAGATTCCTCTAAGGTCAATCTCAAGTATTCTTTTCTTGGATAATAATGGCCAAAAAGAAAGAATATTATTTGAATAAATATATTTTCAGAAAATTAATTACTGTGAGAATCGATATAATAACACTTTTTCCGGAATTACTATCAAGTCCTTTTGAAAGCTCAATATTAAAAAGAGCAATTGCTTCTAATTTGGTAAAAATTAACTTTCATAACTTAAGAGATTATGCTCAAAATAAGTATAAGCAAGTTGATGATTATCAATATGGTGGAGGCTCTGGAATGGTTATTAAAATTGAACCAATAGATAGATGTATAAATTATTTGAAGAATAAAAATAATTATGAAGAAGTTATATATCTAACTCCACAAGGAGAAAAACTTACTCAAAAGATCTCTAATAAACTATCTTTAAGTAAAAACATTATAATAATTTGCGGACACTATAAAGGTATAGATCAAAGAGTAAGAGATCATTTAGTTACAAAAGAAATATCAATTGGTGATTTTGTTTTGTCTGGAGGCGAACTTGCAGCATGCATTCTTTGTGATAGTATTATAAGATTAATTCCTGGAGTTCTTGGTGATGAAACATCAGCTTTATCAGATAGCTTCCAAGATCAACTTCTTTCATATCCAATTTATACTAGACCTGAAAAATATAAAAACTGGAAAGTGCCTAAAATTCTATTGTCCGGTGATTTTAAAAAAATTAATTCTTGGCGAGAAAAAAATGCATTAGAAAAAACTAAGAGGATTAGACCAGATCTTCTCAAAAATTAAATAATAATAATTTTATCATAAATTAATTTAACATAGATCTCTTTGATGTTTATTGTTTTAATAAAAAAAGTACTAAATTTGCACGCGTTTATTTTATTAAAATAAATTCTTATTTAGATTAAAATGGAAAGTCTTATATCAACTGTACAGGAAACCTTCATAAATAAAAAAGATTTTCCAGCTTTTTCCTCTGGAGATACAATTACTGTTTATTACGAAATTCGTGAAGGAGAAAAAGTTAGAACCCAATTTTTTAAAGGTGTTGTAATACAAATTAAAGGAGAGGGTCTAACAAAGTCATTTACAATTAGAAAAATGTCAGGTACTTATGGTGTTGAAAGAATTTTTCCTCTTAACCTACCTTCTATCCAAAAAATTGAAATCAATAAAAAGGGTAAGGTTAGAAAATCCAGAATTTATTACTTCAAAGAATTAAGAGGTAAAAAGGCCCGAATCAAAGAAAGATAAGCCTTATCATATTTTCATCAAATCTATATCCACATGAGAAAGATTAAAGTCACAAATCCAATTGTTGAAATTGATGGGGATGAAATGACAAGAATCATATGGAAATTTATTAAGGAGAAATTAATTCTACCATATCTTGATTTGAATATTATTTATTATGATTTAGGTATTGAATCAAGAAACGATTCAGAAGATCAAATTACAATAGATGCTGCGAATGCTATTAAAAAATATAATGTTGCAATAAAATGTGCCACTATAACGCCTGATGAAGAGAGAGTCAAAGAATTTAATCTCAAAAAGATGTATCGATCCCCAAATGGTACTATTAGAAATATTGTTGGTGGAACTGTTTTTAGGGAACCTATAATCCTAAATAATATACCACGATATGTACCTGGGTGGGAAAGACCAATTTGTATTGGAAGACATGCTTTTGGCGATCAATATAAAGCAACTGATGTTATCACAAGCGGAAAGGGTAAATTAACTATGACTTTTACACCTGAAAATGGAGGTGAATCTAAAACTTGGGAGGTTTATAAATTTGAAGAAGATGGTATAGCAATGACTATGTTTAACATTGACTCTTCCATATATGGATTTGCTAGATCTTGTATGAATAGAGCTCTAGACAAAGGATGGCCATTATTTTTTTCAACAAAAAATACAATTCTTAAAGCATACGATGGAAGATTCAAAGAAATATTTGAAAAGGTCTATAACGATGAATTTAAATCAAAATTTGAAAAAATTGGAATTTACTATGAACACAGACTTATTGATGATATGGTGGCTTGTGCAATGAAATGGAAAGGTGGTTTTGTCTGGGCCTGTAAAAACTATGACGGAGACGTTCAGTCAGATACTGTTGCCCAAGGTTTTGGATCATTAGGATTGATGACTTCTACCCTACTTACTCCTGATGGAAAAACATTGGAGGCGGAGGCTGCTCATGGAACAGTTACAAGGCATTACAGGGAGCATATTAAAGGTAACAAAACTTCTACTAATCCAATTGCTTCAATTTTTGCCTGGTCAAGAGGACTAGAGCATCGTGGAAAGCTTGATGATAATCAAAAATTAATTAATTTTTGTTCTATTTTAGAGAAGGTTTGTATTAGTACTATTGAAAATGGAAGTATGACAAGGGATCTTGCATTACTTGTACATGGTGAAGAATTAAATGAATCAGACTATCTTAACACACAAGATTTTTTGGATTTAATAAAATCAAATCTTGAAAAAGAACTCTCGTAAGATTTTATTAAATTACATAAAAATGGAAATTTCCAAACACAGTTATGGATTTTAAAAGAATCACTGAAAAAGATTCTAATTACAATAATCTTGAAGTAAAATCTATTCTAGAACTACTAGAGAATATACATGTAGAAGATTTAATTGCAGTTAAAGCTGTATCAAACTCTCTGCCGCAAATAAAAAACCTGATTTCTAAACTTGAAAATAAATTAAAAAATAATGGTCGATTGTTCTACATTGGAGCAGGAACCAGTGGTCGGCTTGGTGTTTTAGATGCTTCGGAGTGTCCTCCAACCTTTGGAACTGATCCTGAAAAAGTTGTTGGAGTCATCGCAGGTGGAAATAAGGCTCTAAGTAAATCTATCGAAAATGCAGAAGATGACGGTGATCGAGGGTGGGAAGATCTTAATAAATATAATGTAGGCAGCAAAGACTTTGTTATTGGTATAACAGCTTCAGGAACAACTACATATGTTGTAGAGGCAATAAAAAAATGTGTTGAAAATAATATTTTAACTGGATGTATTACTTCAAATCCAAATAGTCCCGTTGCTAATCATTGTGATTTTCCAATTGAAATTAATGTTGGTCCTGAATTTTTGACTGGCAGCTCAAGAATGAAATCAGGAACTGCTCAGAAATTAATATTAAATATGATCACTACTGTTAGTATGATTCGGCTTGGTAGAGTAAAAGGAAATAAAATGATTGACATGCAATTAACCAATAAAAAATTAAATGAAAGAGCTGTTAAAATACTCATGGGTGAATTAGGAGTTGATAAAAAAAAAGCATCAGATCTTTTATCAAAGCATAAGAGTGTAAGGACTGTTTTAAATAATTTTAATGAAAAATAAAGATTTAAAAAAAGGTTTAAAAAGACTAATGATATGCATTTTTTTGTGCTTTCTTGGTCCAGTTGTTTTATCTCAAGCATTTAAAAATGAAGAGCATCCCTATTATCTTCCAGTATTATTTATTGGCTTAACAATTATGATATCTGCAATTTCTTACGGTGCTTGGGGGATTCTGACAATTACTAGAGCTCTCTTAGAAGAAAAAAATAATTAATCAGTAACTATTTTTTACAAGTCCTCCATTATCTTTACCATCATTTTTAGTTATGATTAAAATTAAATTTCCAGATAATTCTTCAAGAGAATATAAAAAAGGGATAACCGCTATTGAAATTGCCAAAGATATTAGTCCTGGTCTTGCTAAAAATGTTTTATCGGTAAATTTTGATGGTGAAATTATTGAAGCATCAACCAAGATTCATACAAATGGGAAAATTAAATTTTATACATGGCAAAACAAAGAAGGAAAAATGGCATTCTGGCACTCTTCAGCCCATGTATTGGCCCAAAGTATTTTATCTATTTATCCAGAAGCTAAATTGACAATTGGGCCTCCAATTGATAATGGGTTTTATTATGATGTAGATTTTGGAAATATTTCATTTTCTGAAAGTGACTTACTAACATTAGAAAAAAAGTTTATTGAATTCGCAAGACAAAAGTTTGAATTCAAAATCCGAAATGTAAAGAAAGAAGATGCATTAGAGTTTTATAAAAAAGAAAATAATTCATACAAATTAGAATTAATTCAAGATTTAAATGATGGAGAAATAACTTTTTGCGATCATAGTGACTTTACTGATCTTTGTAAAGGCGGACATATACCAAATACAGGATTCATCAAAGCGGTTAAACTTCTAAATATAGCTGGCGCGTATTGGAGAGGAAATGAAAAAAATAAGCAGTTAACAAGAGTTTATGGAATATCCTTCCCTAAACAAAAAGAACTCTCTGAATATCTTCAAAGAATTGAAGAGGCTAAAAAAAGAGATCATAGAAAGTTAGGAAAAGAACTAGAATTATTTATGTTTTCTGAAAAAGTGGGTCAAGGATTACCCCTATGGTTGCCAAAGGGAACTGTTTTAAGAGAGAATCTTGAAACGTTTTTAAAAAAAGCACAGAACAAAGCTGGATATAAGCAAGTCATTTCTCCTCATATTGGGAATAAAGAGCTATATGAGATATCAGGACATTATGAAAAATATGGTCATGATAGCTTTCAGCCTATCCAAACGCCCTCAGAAAATGAAACTTTTCTATTAAAACCTATGAATTGTCCTCATCATTGCGAAATCTATAGTTCTAGGCCCTATAGCTATAAAGAATTACCGGTAAGGTTTTCTGAATTTGGAACTGTATATAGATATGAACAAAGTGGAGAATTACATGGACTTACAAGAGTAAGGGGATTTACTCAAGATGATGCGCACATATTTTGTACCCCTGAACAATTATTGGATGAGTTCATTGGGGTTATTGATCTAGTATTATATGTATTTGAATCCCTTGGATTTAACAATTTTGAAGTTCAAGTTTCTCTCAGAGACAAAAGCAATCCTGACAAATATATTGGCAATGAACTTCAGTGGGATTTAGCTGAAAAAGCCATTCTAGATTCTGCTAATCAAAAAAAATTGAATTACACAATAGAGTATGGTGAGGCTGCTTTTTATGGGCCAAAATTGGATTTCATGGTCAAGGATGTTCTTGAAAGAAAGTGGCAATTAGGAACAATACAAGTTGACTATAATTTACCTGAAAGATTTAATTTATCCTTTAAAGGCAAGGATAATAAACTTCACAGACCTATTATGATCCACAGAGCCCCATTTGGAAGTATGGAAAGGTTTGTTGCTATTTTATTAGAACAAACTGCTGGAGATTTTCCACTATGGTTAACTCCTAATCAAGTTTCAATTCTAATTGTTAGTGAAAAGTATGAGAAATATGGATATAAAGTTTTGAATTTTTTAGAAAAAAACGATATTCGCACTTCCATTGATAATAGAAATGAGACAATTGGAAAAAAAATTCGTGAGGCAGAATTAAAAAAAGTTCCATACATGATAATTTTGGGCGAAAAAGAGAGAAATGAAAGTAACTTATCTGTAAGAAAAAGGAAAAAAGGAGATTTAGGCAAAATGAGCTTGAATGATTTTGTGTCATTAATTAATGAAGAATTGTCAAAAAGTATAGCTAAATTTGAAAAATAATCTAAAAATTTGAGTCATAGCAATAAGAAGAAGAAGATTTAGAGGTCCCGCAAGAGTTTTTAAGGAAAACCCTCATAAAATTAATGAAAAGATAACTTCAAGTGAAGTTCGCTTGGTAGGAGAAAATGTTGAAGTTGGAGTTTATAATCTTTCCAAAGCACTAGTTTTAGCTGGGCAAATTGGGCTTGATCTTGTTGAAATATCGCCAAAAGCTTCTCCACCAGTATGTAAAATTGTTGACTACAAAAAGTTTTTGTATGAGCAGAAAAAAAGAGAAAAAAATTTAAAATCAAAGACAACAAAAGTTGTTGTTAAAGAAATTAGATTTGGCCCTCAAACAGATGAACACGATTATGAATTCAAAAAAAAGCATGCAATCAAATTTTTAAATGATGGAGCGAAATTAAAAGCTTTTGTGTTTTTTAAAGGAAGATCTATTGTTTTTAAGGAACAGGGGCAAATTTTACTTTTAAGACTTGCACAAGATTTAGAAAGTTTTGGTAAAGTTGAACAATTGCCTCAATTAGAAGGTAAAAGAATGATAATGTTAATTACACCTAAAAAAAAATAATTATTTAAATAAAGTATTATGCCTAAAATGAAAACTAAATCTAGTGCAAAAAAGAGATTTAAGCTAACTGCAACTGGAAAGATTAAACGTAAGCATGCCTTTAAGAATCATATACTTACGAAAAAATCTAAAAAACGAAAATTAAAACTGACACATTCAGCTACAGTTAACAAAAAGGATGTCAAAAGTATTAAAGAACAGCTTCGTTTAAAATAAAACTAAAAAAATATAATTGATAGTATAAATTCTATTAAGAAGTGTTAATTTTGTCACCTAAAATTTAAAAAATGCCTAGATCTGTAAATTCTGTCGCTTCAAGAAAAAGACGAAAGAAAATTATTAAACTGGCCAAAGGTTATTTTGGAAGGAGAAAAAATGTTTGGACTATCGCTAAAAATGCAGTAGAGAAAGCATGGAGTTATGCTTATCGAGATAGACGCACAAAAAAGAGGAATTTTCGTTCACTTTGGATTACTAGAATTAATGCTGCTTCAAGAGTCCATGGGTTAACATATTCCGAGCTAATGCTTAAGGTGAAAAATAATAATATTAAACTTAACAGAAAAGTCATTGCGGATCTTGCAGTGAATAATCCTGAGGCATTCAAAGCATTAGTGGAAAAAATCAAGTAATTATTTAGTAAAAAGATCTATCTATTAAACCATGTTTAAAGGTCCAAAAATTTATCATAATCCAAGGTGCAGAAAATCAAGAGAGGCACTAAATTATCTTAACGAATGTGGCTATAGCGTTGAGATTATTAAATATTTTGAAACTAAATTAACCTCTAAGGATATCTCTAAACTTTTAAATAAAATAAATCTAAAACCTATTGAAATAACCAGAAAAAATGAAATTATCTGGAAAAAAAAATTTTCAAAAATGAATTT
>PBWA01000044.1 GCA_002728855.1 Flavobacteriaceae bacterium | reverse complement strand
CCAGCAAAACCGAAAATAAAAACAGAAACAATTCCAGTTAAAACTATAACTATTTTAAACATTTTATCCATAGTAGTTCCTTTTAAGGACTTAATTGAAAAAAAATTAATATTTGAATTCATTAAAAATCCAAAAAAAATTGCTAAAAGTATTAAATTATTGTTTGAACCTAGAACTGGCTTTAAAAACATGAAATTTGAGGATTCAATCAATGGTTGCAAAGAACCAAAAAAGATTGCCATTGCTGGAGCAGGTAAACCCTTAAAATCTTTATTCTTTTTATTATTTGCATCAATATTAAATTTAGCTAATCTAATAACTGCTGCGAGAGTCAAGATATAACCGCATATTGCTAATGGTATAAAATCTATTTTTTCATTAATAAAAGAGCTTAAATCAACTAAGATTGAATTACTACCATTTAAAATAATGATTTGGCTTAGAATAAGACCAGGTAAAAATGCACTAGTTATAACATCAGCCATAGAATCTAATTGAACCCCAAAATCAGTCTCTGAATTTAAGATTCTGGCAAAAAATCCATCTAAAAAATCACAGAAAATTCCTAATAGCATAAAAATGAAAACAAGTAAAAACTGATTAGTAAAAACAAAAGAAATAGCAATACACCCAAAAATAAGATTAAGAAGTGTAAAAAAAGATGGGATTATTTTTTTGATCATTTAAATTTTATAAAAGTAAGACAATATACGCATGTAATTGATACAGAATTATTTTAGCAAAAGTATTTTACTCATCTAACTTCTATATTTAATTATTATGCCTAAAATAATGAATCACATTAGTTGAAGACCTTAAAAAAATTGAAAAAATAAAAATCATTAAAGAGTCATTAAAAAGTTTAGAATTAATAACCCATAAAAAAAGAATTAAAAATGTCATTATTCCAGACAACATCATATAGTTATTTAAAAATCTTGAGGAGCTCCTTTTAATAAAAAAAGGAACAAAAATATTAAATGGAAAAGCCCATAAAATATTAAGATTATTAGCAGAAATATGATCAGTGAAAATCCATAAAAATAAAATTAGTATACCAATACTTCCAGATATAAAGAACAATAAAGAATCAAAATATATATATGAGAAATACCCTTTAATCTGTAGATATGAAAAATATAAAGAGATAAATAAAAAGAGTGATAAAACTATGTTAGGAGAGAAAAATCCATTTGAAAAAATTTGATTATTACCTAACTTATTTATTTTTGTCTCTGATACAAGTTTATTATTTCCTATCGTAGCATTTTCAAGTGATGAAAATAGATACTCAGGCAAAAACATAGAATTATAACTAGATGATATATAGTCAATTCCAGACCCTAAGCAAATATCTATGCCTATACCTGCCCATTTATAATTGTGTAAATAATTATCTATAAGAGATCTATAAGATAAATTAAGAGGTGGATCATTGAAATTTAATTTTTCACCAACTGTGAGCTTTAAAATATCTCTTATTTTAGTTGAACAATTATTATATATATAATTGTACAAATAAAACTTATTCTCTTCTTTAATATTATTTTCAAGATAATTATATAAAAATATTTTTTCATCTGAGTTTAAGTTTAGGATCTGTTCTTTTATATATCTTTCTTGATTAGAATAATATCTTTCAGAAAAACTATAATCATATTTCCCAACCATATATAATAGTTCACCTTTAACATAATTTGTATAAAAATTTGGTTGATTGAAATCAAAAACACCATAGTTATAAAATACATCTATATTTTTCTCAAAATTTTGATATCTAATGCCAGAATGTCCAAAAGCGCTATATAGTTCATTTTGATATGGCCCAATTGTTACAACAGAAAAGAGCTCATTTTTACCTTCAATTGAAAATACAGTAAAAGGATACAAAAAAAATAAAAATGAGATTTTTAAAAATTTAATTACTGAACTAATGAAAATTTCTTGCATTCAAAAATTATTTTCAAACTAATTTTTAATAAATATAGATATATTTAGATTGATTTTTTAATGTTGAATTATATATGTCCGCACTTAAAATAATAGTTTATTGTATGTCATAAATTTACAGACAATTCTATTTTCTAACTGATAAATTGAGATACTAAAAAAAACAGCAACAATTCTTGCAATTTTAAGTTAAAAATATATTTTTGCAAAAATTGATTTTATTATGTATTGGACATTAGAACTTGCATCATATTTAAGTGATGCCCCATGGCCTGCAAGTAAAGATGAGCTTATCGACTTTTCAATTCGAACTGGAGCTCCGCTAGAAGTTGTTGAAAATCTTCAATCCATGGAAGATGAAGGGGATATTTATGAGTCCATTGAAGAAATATGGCCAGATTTTCCTACAGAAGAAGATTATCTTTGGAATGAAGATGAATATTAATTCATAATCCATTCAAAAGTCAATTTCAGGCTTTATTTTACTTAAATTTGAACTAAATATTTTTTTTTCTTCATGGGTCTATTAAATTCTATTTTAAAAATTTTTGTTGGAAACAAGGCAAAAAAAGATTTATCTAAAATTTATCCAATAGTTGATAAGATAAATTCTTTTTACAGCTCATATAATTCATTATCTGATGATGATCTTCGAGATAAAACAAATGAATTTAAAAAACGAATTTTTAATGAATCAAATGATTTAATTCAAGAAATAAAACAAAATGAATTAGAAATTCAAAAAACTGAAGATCTCAATCAAAAAGAAATTCTTTATCAAAAGATTGATAAGTTTGAAAATGCTTTACAGCAAAAAATATCAAAAACTTTAGATGAAATTCTTCCTGAAGCTTTTGCAGTGGTTAAGGAGACTTGTAGAAGATTTTTAAATAATAAAGAAATTGAAGTTGAAGCAACTGAATATGATAGAATCCTATCCCAAGAAAATGATTTCATAAGGCTCAAAGACAATAAAGCGATATGGACTAATTCATGGGATGCCGCAGGAAAACCTATAATATGGGATATGGTACATTATGATGTCCAACTCATTGGTGGCATAGCTCTACATCAAGGAAAAATCTCTGAAATGCAAACAGGTGAAGGTAAAACACTTGCTGCCACTTTACCGATTTATCTTAACGCTTTAACTGGAAAAGGTGTTCATCTGGTAACGGTGAATGATTATTTAGCTAAAAGAGATAGTTCGTGGATGGGGCCAATTTTTCAATTCCATGGACTAAGTATTGATTGTATTGACTATCACAAACCAAATAGTCAAGAGAGAAGAGATGCATATAAGGCTGATATTACTTATGGTACAAATAATGAGTTTGGATTTGATTATTTAAGGGATAATATGGCTCATTCCGCTGATGATCTTGTTCAAAGAAAACATCATTATGCAATTATTGATGAAGTTGACTCAGTTTTGATTGATGATGCCAGAACCCCTCTAATAATATCCGGGCCAACTCCAAAAGGAGATAGACATGAGTTTGATGAATTAAAGCCTAAAATAGCAGATTTAGTCTCTAAACAAAGAAAATTATTAACTAGTGTCTTAGCTGATTGTAAGAAAGTTTTAGCTGCTGGAGATACTGAAAAAGGGGGATTCTTATTGTTGAGAGTTTTCAGAGGACTTCCCAAAAACAAAGCACTTATTAAATTTCTTAGTGAAGAAGGTATCAAACAACTACTTCAGAAAACTGAAAACTTCTACATGCAAGACAATAACAGGGAAATGCCAAAAGTTGATACCGAATTATACTTTACTATTGATGAAAAAAATAATCAAATTGAACTTACAGACAGGGGTATAGAAACACTTTCTAAAAATAATGATGATAAAAACTCTTTTATTCTTCCGGATATTGGAAATGAAGTTGCCTTAATTGAAAATCAAAATTTAGATCCAAAAGAAGAAGCAAAGCAAAAAGAAAATCTTTTCAAAGAATTTGACACAAAAGGAGAGCGTATTCATTCAATGAATCAGCTTTTAAAAGCTTACACTCTTTTTGAAAAAGATATAGAATATGTTGTCATGGAGAATAAGGTAATGATTGTTGATGAGCAAACAGGAAGGATTATGGATGGTAGAAGATATTCTGATGGCCTACATCAAGCAATTGAAGCAAAAGAAAATGTCAAAATAGAAGCTGCGACTCAAACTTTTGCAACAATAACTCTTCAAAATTACTTCAGAATGTATGAAAAACTCTCTGGCATGACAGGAACTGCAATTACTGAGGCAGGAGAATTTTGGGAAATATATAAATTAGATGTTGTAGAAATTCCAACAAATGAACCAATTGCTAGAGATGATAAAAATGATTTGATATATAAAACTAAGAGAGAAAAATATAATGCCGTAATAGATGAAGTCGTTTCTTTATCAAAAGAGGGGAGACCAGTTCTTATTGGTACAACATCAGTAGAAATTTCTGAATTACTAAGTAAAATGCTTAAAATAAGGAAAGTTTATCATAATGTCCTAAACGCTAAACTACATAAAAAAGAAGCTGAAATTGTTGCTGAAGCTGGAAAAGATGGAGTAGTAACAATTGCTACAAATATGGCAGGTCGAGGAACTGACATTAAACTATCTAATGAAGTTAAAAATTCTGGTGGTCTTGCTATTGTAGGTACAGAGAGACATGACTCAAGAAGAGTAGATCGTCAATTAAGAGGTCGATCAGGAAGGCAAGGGGATCCAGGGAGCTCACAATTTTATGTTTCCCTTGAAGATAATCTTATGAGGCTTTTTGGCTCAGAAAGAGTTGCAAAAGTAATGGATAGAATGGGGCTTAAAGAAGGTGAGGTAATTCAACATTCACTGATGACTAAGTCTATTGAACGCGCACAGAAAAAAGTTGAAGAAAATAATTTTGGAATTCGAAAAAGACTTCTTGAGTATGATGATGTGATGAACGCACAAAGAGAGGTAATATATAAAAGAAGAAAAAATGCAATCCTAGGTAATCGATTAAAGGTAGATATTGCAAATATGCTATTTGATACATGTGAAAATATTACAACGGAAAATAAAATATCTAATGATTATAAAAATTTTGAATTTGAAATAATAAGTAATTTTTCAATTACATCTCCAATTGACGAATCAGAATTTAATGATTCTGAGGAGAATGAAATTATTAATAAACTATATGATATTTTAAGTTCTAATTATCAAAATAAAAATAAATCAAGTGCTGAAATCGCCTATCCAGTTATTAAAAATGTTTTTGAAAAAACAAATAATAAATTTGAAAGAATTGTTGTCCCATTCTCAGACGGAGTAAAGACATTAAATGTTGTAACTAATCTTAAAAATGCCTATGAGTCTGAAGGTAAAACCCTAATTGATGATTTTGAAAAAAATATATCTCTTGCTTTAATTGATGAAGAGTGGAAAACTCATCTAAGAAAAATGGATGAATTAAAACAATCTGTTCAACTAGCTGTTCATGAGCAAAAAGATCCTCTTTTGATTTATAAATTTGAGTCATTTGAATTGTTTAAATCGATGATTAATAAACTAAATAAAGAAGTTCTATCATTTCTTTTCAAAGGAAATATTCCAACACATAATGAGTCATCGATAACTGAAGCAAAACAAAGAAAAGAATCTGAAAGCTATAGAACATCAAAAGATGAGGTTTTAAATAGTGAGGAATTAGCTCAAAGAAATAGAAGTGTTGGAGCAAATGCTGGAAATCAACAGAGCCAAGTAACTGAAACTATTGTAAGGGAAAAGCCCAAAATTGGAAGAAATGAAAAGGTGATCATAAGAAATATTAGCTCGGGGGAAACTAAAAAAGTTAAATATAAACAAGCAGAACCTCTTATTAATAGGGGCGAATGGGTTCTAAATGATTAAAATTTGATTAAGAAAGATGTTTGCTTAAGAATCCAATTGTTAAATTTGTGTTTAAATTATTTTAATTTTAATAATGGAAGCATACGCTAACGCTCTACTTTTTGCTATTCCAATTTTTATGCTTTTAGTTTTGGCTGAAATAATTTATGGTCATTTAAAAGGTAAACAAACCTATACTTTTATGGATACAATATCTAGTCTAAGTTCTGGTCTTACAAATATTATTAAAGACTCACTTGGATTAGTGTTAATATTAGTTTCCTACCCATACTTAAAAGCTCAATTATCTTTTATTACAATTGAAAGCTCAATTTGGGTTTATATAATAGCGTTCATCTGTGTTGATTTTTCAAGTTATTGGAATCACAGGCTAAATCATAAAATAAATTTTTTTTGGAATCAACATATAATTCATCACAGTAGCGAAGAATTCAATCTTGCTTGCGCACTTCGCCAGAGTATTTCTAATTTATTAGGTTACACTGCAATTTTTTTAATCCCTGCTGCTTTTTTAGGAATACCTCAAAAAGTTATTAATGTTTTAGCTCCTCTTCATCTTTTTGGTCAATTTTGGTATCATACCCGACATATTGGAAAACTTGGTTTTTTAGAATATATTTTTGTTACACCTTCACAACATCGCGTTCACCATGCAATTAATCCTATATATATTGATAAAAATCTTTCAGCAATTTTTTGTGTTTGGGACCGATTATTCGGAACATTCCAAGAAGAACTAGAGAATGAACCTCCTGTTTTTGGTGTATTAAAACCTGTAAAAACTTGGAATCCAATCATTATTAATTTTAAACATTTTTGGGGATTATTTCTTGATGCGTGGAGAACAAAGAAGTGGAAAGATAAATTCATCTTATGGATAAAACCAACAGGTTGGAGACCTAAAGATGTAAAAGAAAAATATCCTTCAAATATAATCGAGGATGTTTTTGCGCTTGAAAAATATAATACCCCAAGTTCAAAACTGCTTAAATTTTGGGCTCTTTTTCAATTGATTTCTACAAACATAATTTTATTTATATTCCTCTTAAATTTTTCAGAGTTTTATTATACTCAAAAATGGCTTTTCAGCTTTTTGATTCTATTGTGCGTCTTTAGTTATACTGCTCTAATGGACGGCTATAATTGGGCTATAAAATTCCAATATCTTATTAATACTTTAGGGATTTTATTTTTTATTTATCCTACACATAAAGAATTTTATTTTAATCTTTCCCCATTACTCTATTATTTTTCATTAATCTATTTTTTAACAAGTTTCATAATAGTTTTATTTCTTGATAGAGAAAAAAATAAATTTCTCCAAGATGCAATCTAAAAATAGTATTTTACTATTAGGACCTTCACATCCCTACAGGGGAGGCATTGCAGAAACTCAGAATGAATTTGCAATGACATTAAAAAAATTAAATTATCAAGTTTATGTGTGGACTTTTAAGTTTCAATACCCAAATATAATTTTCCCTGGAAAAACTCAATTGAGTGAAGATTTAAAACCAAATGGACTTAATATTGAAAGAAAAATTCATAGTATGAATCCTATTAACTGGATAAAATTATCTAATGAAATAAATAGAATCAAACCAAAATATTTATTCATAAGGTACTGGACACCATTCCTAGCTCCATGCTGGTTTAGTATAGGAAAAAGAATTTCAAGTCAGACAAAGATAATTGGCCTTGTTGACAACTGGATTCCACATGAAAGAAGATTTTCTGATAATTTTCTAAATAACCTTTTTCAAAAGACATGTAACTGCTTTATTACTCTATCCTCATATGTTTCAAATCAAATTAAGCAATGTTCATCAAAAGAGATTCTACCGCTTTTTCATCCAATAAATAATTTCTTGCCAGATACTATCGATGAAAAAAAAGCTCAAGAAAAACTATGCCTTAATCATGATAAAAAATATATACTATTTGCTGGATTAATAAGGGAGTATAAGGGTTTAGACATGCTAATTGACGCATTCAAAAAAATATCTGATGAAAACCAAGAATTAGTGTTATTAATAGCAGGTGAATTTTATAAAAATAAATCAGCTTATATTAAGCAAATTAAAAACTATGAAATTCAAAATAAAGTTAAAATTTTTGATCATTTTCAAACAAAAGATAAATTAAGAGACCTATTTTGTGCATCTAAAGTAGTTGTTCAGCCATATAAAACTGCTAGTCAAAGTGGAATTACTCCACTAGCATATAAATATTTGAAACCCGTTGTTACAACTAATATCCCAGGTTTATCAAATCAAATTTTAGAAGATAAAACTGGAGTTATTTGTGAGATAAATCCTAGTTCAATTGCTGATGGGATTAAAAAGGCTATAGTAACCAAAAATTATCAGGAAATGAAGAATCAAATATTACTTAGAAGAAAATATTATACATGGGAAAAGTTCTGTATAGATACCATGAATTTTATAGAAAGTATTAATTTAAAACCATAAATAAATGAAAATTTTTCTATCCCTATTGTTTTTTTTAAGTATCAATTCTTGTTTTACAGAAACAAAAAGCTCAAAAGAAATCCAAAAAAATATTTCTTTAAATAATCAAACTTCTAAGGAGTTTAAAAAAGCTTATTTTGCATCTGGTTGCTTTTGGTGTGTAGAATCAATTTATGAAAGTGTATTAGGAGTTGAAGAGGTGTATTCAGGATATGCTGGTGGAGAAACAGAAAATCCAAGCTATGAAAAAATTTTAACTGGTAAAACAGGTCATGCAGAAGCTGTGGAGGTAATATATAATCCAAAAATCATAAGTTTTGAAAATCTTGTTCAAATTTTCTTTGGAACTCATGATCCAACTACTCTAAACAGGCAAGGACCAGACAAGGGGTCACAATACCGATCAATTGCATTTTACCAAAATGAAAATGAAAAAAAAATAATTGAAAGTTATATTGACTACTTGATTAGAAATAAATCATTTAAAAATAAAATCGTGACAGAAGTTAAGGCTTTAAAGAAATTTTTTCGAGCTGAAGAATATCATCAAAATTTTGAAAATAAAAATCCTTATAATCCATACATAATTAATGTGTCAATTCCTAGATTAAAAAAATTTCAAAAAAAATATTCTGAGTTTCTAAAAAAAGACAATAAACATTAATTTAGGGATACGCATACAAAAGAAGATTTTTCATGAATCATAAAAGAATTAAAACTTTTTTTGCAATTATTCTACTTTGGTATATAATTAGATCAATTAATTTTCCAAGTTTTGAAATGAATTTTAATCCTCTGACTTGGGATAAAAATCAAATAATAAAATTTTTTGCTCTAGTTATTATCTCAATAGCTGTTGAAGAATTTTTTATAAGAAAAAGAACAAAAAAAGAAAACTAATTTTTTATATCTACTTTGATTCTTTTCCAAAATACATAAAAAATATATCCTGAAAAAATTCCGTAAAATGCTCCTGAAACAACGTCAAGAGGATAATGTACTCCAAGATAAATCCTACTATATCCAACTAAAAAGGCAACTATAATAAAAAAAACTCCGAGATATTTAGATCTATTTTTAAGAATTCCATTAAAAAATATGGCTAGAGCAAAAGAGTTTGAAGCATGTGCTGAAAAATATCCATATAAGCCACCACACGAATCTTTAACAAGTCTAGTTATATCAGAAAGAAAAGGATCATGACATGGTCTTAATCTAGAAAAACTATCTTTAACTAAATTGGTAGTCTGATCAGTAAATAATATCATTAATAAAATAAACAAAACTAATTTAGTAGCGGATTTTATATTACTATTTTTAAAAAATAGAAAAACGATACCTGCATATAAAAAAATATTAATCAACTTATTTGAGAGAATAATCCAAATAAAATCAAATTCATTACTTCCTAAATTATTTAGATAAACAAAAAGTGTTTTATCATATATAATTATATCATCAATCATTATTAGATATTGATTTTTTTAAAAAAATTAAAATATACTTCTTTGAAAGATAATTAAATCTGATTAATAGAAGTACAGCTGAAGTAGCTAATCCTACAAGAAGACCTATCCATATTCCTACAACACCATAAAACAATTCAATTCCTAATAGATAAGATATAGGAAAACCAACAATTCCATAGGAAAAAAATATAATTACTGTTGGCAAATTGACATCTTGAAAACCTCTCAAAGAACCTAGTACAACTGCCTGTATCCCATCGAAAACTTGAAAAAAAGCAGAAATAATAATTAGCTTACTTGAAAGCTCAACTACCTCAATAACATCTGAAAAAATTGATGGATTATTTCCGTCAAGATATAGCCATGGAAGTAAATCATGAGTAAATAGGAAGAATAGACAAAAAATTAGATCTAAAATTAAAACAAGTAAAAAACAAGAAAAACCAATTCTTCTCAGTTCAATAAAATCATTTTTCCCCTTTTGATTTCCAACTCTTATCATTGCAGCAACACCTAATCCGAAAGCAATCATATATGTCATTGAGGAAAGGTTTAAAGCTATTTGATTTGAGGCTTGTGGATTTTTTCCAAGAAGTCCTGCCATCCAAACTGCTGAAGTAAAAAAAATAACTTCAAAGAACATTTGAAGTGCAGAAGGAAAACCTAATGAAATAATTTTTTTAAACAATTTCAAACTAATTTTAAACCTGAAAATATTGTTTAAGTAAACCGTAAATTTTCTACTAAAACTAACATAGCAAACAATAAGAATAAACATTATAACTCTTGAAATTAAGGTTCCGATTGCAGCTCCTTCAACTCCCATTTTTGGAAATCCCCCGTACCCAAAAATTAAAAAGTA
The DNA here is from genome assembly GCA_002728855.1 of Flavobacteriaceae bacterium. Classification (GTDB taxonomy): domain Bacteria; phylum Bacteroidota; class Bacteroidia; order Flavobacteriales; family Flavobacteriaceae. The sequence goes on along the minus strand of PBWA01000044.1, from coordinate 22,553 downwards.
ATTTAAAAATACATTAATTAAATTACCAACAAGAGTTGCATACATAGCTGGTTGTGTATATGAAAGACCATCACAAAATTGTCTAAATCCCTGAAATGCAATAACTGGAATTAAAGATAATGAAACCCAAAAAAGATATTGTTCAGCAAAAAAAACAACATCTTTTGGCTGACCCATTTTCTTAAGTAATGGCTGAGAAAATAAAGTAGAAAAAGATAGAATTAAACTTAAAAAAATACACAAGATAAGTCCATGAATAAAAATTTTTCCTACCCTATTGATTTTTGAAGATCCGTCAGCTTCTGCAATTAAAGGAGTGATAGCTGTTGAAAATCCTATGCCAAGAGACATTGCAACAAAAACAAAGCTATTACCCAAAGAGACAGCTGCTAGTTCGGCAGTACCTAGTTGACCAACCATTATATTATCGATAAATTGGACAAAAGTGTGTCCAAGCATTCCAATAATAACTGGATAGGCAAGTTTGAAATTATATTTAAATTCTTTAGTATAATTTAAAAGCATTGCCATAGAAAGTAGCAGAAAATTAATTCTTTTTCAAAAACCAAAAGTATCAACTAAATATATTAAGGCCGTCATTGCAGCAGCTCCGAGTTCTAGTTCTCTCTTATTAATTGCTTCAAAAGTATCATTGTCGGAATGGTGATATTCAAAATATCTTTGAGAGTCAGGTCTAAGTCCAGCTAGAACAACTTTGTTGTTTTTCAATGGCTTAATATCTGCTCCACTGCCTCCCCTAACAAAATAATCAACCATGTATGGCTCAAAATATTTTTTCCAAGAAATTATTTTTTGAAAATCTTCATCCATACAATCAAAACTGAAACCTCTTGGAGTAAAACCACCTGCATCGGATTCAAGTGCAAAAAGATGTTTTTCATTAATTTTTTTTACCTGATTTGCATAGGCTAAGGCGCCTCTTAATCCATTTTCCTCGTTAATAAAAAAAACAATTCTTACAGTTTTTTTTGGTTTATATTTTAATTTTTTAAAAATTCTCAGCACTTCCATTGATTGCACAATTCCAGCACCATCATCATGTGCTCCGTCACCAAGATCCCATGAATCAAGATGAGCGCCAACTAAAATAATCTCATCAGGATCTTCACTACCTCTTATTTCTCCAATCACATTATATGAAAGCACATCAGGATAATTTTTACAATTTTGTTTTAAAAAAAATTTCAGATTAGAATTAAGAGAAAGCATTGAACTTAGTAGTTCTGCACCATTTGTGCTAATAGCAGCGGCAGGGATTCTTTCTCTTAATTTTAGATTTCCATAACTCATTGATCCAGTATGAGGAAAGTCATCTAGCTTTAGGTTTAATGAACGAACTATTACAGCTCTAGCTCCAAGTTTTGCAGCTTCTTCAGCACCATTGAATCTTTGATTTACTGCTTGAGAATAAGATTCAAAAGTATTTATTAAATCTGGACTCATTGGACGATTAAAAAAAACTACTTTACCTTGAACTTTTTTTTTGCCTAATTCTTTAAGTTCATCAAAATCGTTAACTTCAATTACATTAGCGCTAATACCAGATGATGGAGTTGCAACAGATCCCCCTAGGGCACATACAGGCACACTAATTGTATTTCCAGGACTAGACTCAATACTTGCATATTCAAATGTTCCTCTCACCCACTTTGGGACCATCACAGGCTGAAGCCAAATGCTGTCTAATTCCAATGATTCTAATTCTTCTTTAGCCCATTCTATAGATCTTTGAGCATTAAATGATCCTGATAAACGACCTCCTATTTGATTTGAAAGATGTTCTAACCATTCGTATGTTTTTCCTTCTGTTAGTGCGATTTTGTAAATCTTTCTAAAATCCTCCTCTACAATACTCGATTGGCAAAAAAGAAAGGAACTAAAAAAGAAAAAAATTGATATGAATATAATTTTAAACATTTCTGATTTATTTAGCAGCAAATTGATTAATATCCTCATCAGTTATTGGATTATTACCTAAAATGATTAATCTCTCAATGACATTTCTCAATTCTCTGACATTTCCTGTCCATGAATACTTAGTTAGTCTTTCAATAGCCTTTCCAGAGAGATTCTTAACTTCAACTCCTTGCTCTTCTGAAATAGTTTTAAGAAAATAATTTGCTAAAATTGGAATATCATCTTTTCTCTTATTCAATGGTGGAACTTCAATAAGAATAACGGCTAATCTATGATATAGATCCTCACGAAACTTTCCGTTTTTTATTTCTTGATCAAGATCTTTATTTGTTGCCGCAATAACTCTAACATCAACCATTATATCCTTAGAACCTCCAACCTTTTGAATTTTATTTTCTTCTAGAGCTCTAAGTACTTTTGCTTGAGCATTTAAACTCATATCTGCAATTTCATCCAAAAAGAGTGTTCCATTATTTGCTTTTTCAAATTTTCCTGAGTGGTCTCTTATTGCCGAGGTAAATGACCCTTTTAAATGTCCAAATAATTCACTTTCAATTAATTCAGATGGGATAGCGGCACAATTTAATTCAATAAAAGGTTTATCATTTCTGAGACTTTTTTCATGTAATTGGTGAGCGACTAATTCCTTGCCCGTTCCATTTTCTCCAGTAATTAAAACTCTTGCATCGGTAGGAGCAACTTTATCAATAATATCATGTATTTTGTTAATTTCTTTAGAATCTCCAATTATTTTATACTTATCAGAAATTTTTCTCTTTAATTTTTTATTTTCTGAAACTAAATCTTTCCTCTCTAGAGCGTTACGGACAGAAGTAAGTAAACGATTTAAGTCTGGTGGCTTTGGAATAAAATCATATGCTCCATATTTCATGGCTTTTACAGCGGTTTCAATATTTCCATGACCTGTTAGCATTATAAATGGAACATTAGTATTTTTTTCTTTAGCTTTTTTTAAAACCTCAATTCCGTCCATTTTCGGCATTTTAATATCACATAAAACCAAATCAAAATTTGTCTTTGAAAGTTGAGTCAAACCAGACTTTCCATCTTCAGCTTCAGTTAAAATATAATTTTTATTTTCTTCAGTAAGAATTTTAGATAAAACTCTCCTGATAGGAACTTCATCTTCAATTAACAATATTTTTTTTATCATATATACAGTATATATTACAATAAATGAGTTTATCAAATATCTGCTAAGATAATATAAAAGTCACCCACCTATTTAGATAAAATTAAAATTGATTAGATCTTTAAAAGTCAAATAATTAAACTTTTTAAATTTTATGAAAACATATCTTTTACCTTTTCAAAAAATGATTTTTCAGATTTTTCTGGATTTGGTTTAAAATTATCATCATCAAGCATCTTTTGAAAAAATTGCCTTTGCTCCCTATTAAGTTCTTTTGGTGTCCAAACATTAATATGAATTAATAAATCACCTTTACCATAACCTTCCATATCAGGTAATCCTTTTCCTCTCAAGCGTAATGTTTTACCTGATTGAATTCCTGATTCAAGCTTTATCCTAACTTTACCTTCTAGTAAGTCAATGTCTTTTGAAACACCTAGAGCAGCCTCTGAAATACTTATGTGTAAATCATGATGGATATGATTGCCTTCGCGAATAAATTTTTCATCTGGTAATTCTTCAATTAAAACTAGTAGATCACCAGAAATTCCATCCCCTTGAGCAGCATTTCCTTTACCAGAAACTTTTAATTGCATACCCTCCTCTACACCGGGTGGAATTTTGATTTCAACTGTTTCTTCACTTAAAATCATTCCGTTTTCATCAGAACCCTGTGGTCTATTCAAAATTGTTTTACCATTTCCTCTGCAGACATCACACACACTAGATGATTGCATTCTCCCTAAAATCGTATTACTTACTCTTGTTATTTGTCCTGAGCCTTTGCAAGTTGAACAGGTTGTATATGAAACTCCACTTGCTTCAACTTTTCTTTTAACTTTAATCTTTTTGCTTACACCATTATAAATTTCATTTAAACTTAGCTGAACACGGATTCTTAAATTCGTACCTCTTGACCTGTTTTGGGTTTGTCCAAAACCACTAAATCCACTAAAACCTCCCCCAAATGCACTACCAAAAATATCTCCAAATTGACTAAAAATATCATCCATATTCATTCCTCCACTTCCAAAACCACCCCCTTCAAAAGCAGCATGTCCAAACTGATCATATTGTTTTCGTTTATTAGGATCACTTAAAATCTCGTATGCTTGAGCTGCTTTTTTAAAATTTGCTTCTGCATTTTTATCTCCAGGATTTTTATCTGGATGATATTCGATAGCTTTTTTACGATAAGCTTTTTTTATTTCAGCTGAACTAGCAGATTTATCAATTCCTAATATTTCATAAAAATCCTCTTTCATAAATACTTATTTGCCTACAACCACCTTTGGGTAGCGTATTATTTTTTCACCTAGCTGATAACCCTTTTCAACTATATCAATTATTTTTCCTTTTTTATTTTTTGTATTAACTGGTATTTGAGATATTGCTTCATGTTTATCAGAATCAAACTCATCTCCTGGTTTGGTTAACATTTCCTCAAGATCATTATTTTTTAATATGTCTTTAAATTTATTTCCTATTAGGATAAAACCCTCTATTTCAGAAGTTAAATCATTTTTTTTGTACTGCTTTTCTGCACGATTAAAATCATCTAAGATTGTTAACAAAGAGGAAATGATATCTTGTCCAGCTGTTTTAAAAAGCTCTAGTCTCTCCTTAGCAGTTCTTTTTTTGAAATTTTCAAATTCTGCAAACAATCTTAAATACTTGTCCTTCTCTTCATTTAACTCAGTCTTTAAGTCATTAAGTTTCTGTGAACTATTATTTGCAGATTTTCTTTTTTTTGGAGAATTAACTCTAGATTTACCTGTATTAGCCATGATTTTTTACTTATTATGATACACAAAAGTATTGCCAAAAATTTATTATGTCAAATTGTCATTACGTTTATATAAATTATTTAAAGCATGATCAGCTTCATTATATAAAAACTTGTATCCAAGTTTAATGATTTTTTTTGAACTAACTCTATGACTATCAATTAATAAACAAGCTCTTTCACCAAATAAAAATCTTAGAAAAAAAATGGGCAATTTTATAATTATAAATTTTCTGCTATTTGTTTCTCTAATTTTTTTTAAAAATTCTTTTTGAGTTAAAGGTTTTGGAGCAACTGCATTATAAATACCACTTAAATTTAATTTAGCTATAAATAAAAATATATTTGCTATGTCATCAATATGAATCCAACTTTGCCATTGCTCTCCTGAACCCAATTGTATTCCAAAGCCAAATTTCATTGGGAAATCTGTCTCTTTCATATAGCCATCATTTTTTGATAAAACTAAACCAATTCTTAGAATTGAGGTGTTAGGAATATATTTTCTGACACTGAGAGACTTTTTTTCCCAATCGCAAACAATTTTTTGAATAAAATTTCGAGGATCATCTATCTCATCTTCACTATAATACTTCTCAAAGTTACTTTGATAAATTCCAATAGCAGATGCAGAAATAAAAGATTTTATACCAATTTTTTTTGATGATTTGATTCCCTTAATTAATAAGTTGATTGGCTTTATTCTACTAAATAAAATTTCTTTTTTAGCTTGATTTGTCCATTTTTGAAAAATCTTTTCTCCTGCTAAATTTATAATCACATTAACACCTTCAAAACATTTTAGATCTATATAATCTTTATTTATATCCCAGTAAAATCCATTACAGTTAGCGCTGCTTTTAATTTTAGTTTTATCTCTAGTCAGATAATTGACTTTGAAATTTCGATTTAAAGCCAATCTGATTATGGCTTTTCCAATTAAACCAGTAGCTCCTGTTATTAAAATTTTCATCTGCTAGTTATATTGACAATATATATTAAAATTGTTTTTCATTAATAAAAAAAATGCATTTAATTGTTAATAAAAATTAACTTTGGCAAATTATATATATACAATGGAAATACATAAGTCTAAAAAATCCAAGCTTGAAAATATTGATTTTGATAATATTTCATTTGGAACTACTTTTTCAGATCACATGTTCATTTGTAAATACTCTGAAGGTTTATGGAATAGTCCAAAAATTTTACCTTATGGTCCAATTAGTTTAGATCCTTCAACCAGTTCATTCCATTATGGGCAATCAATTTTTGAAGGAATGAAAGCTTATAAAGATTCAAAGGAGAAAGTTTGGCTTTTCCGTCCAGAAGAAAACTTTAAAAGAATGAATAAATCTTCGTTAAGATTAAATATGCCTGAATTACCAAAAGACATATTTTTTAAAGGATTAACTAAGCTTTTAAAGATAGATTCAGAATGGATTAAATCAGGTGTTGGTAACTCCCTATACATAAGGCCTTTCATTTTTGCTAGTTCACCAAATCTTCAAGCAAATCCATCCAAAGAATATATTTTTTTCATCATTTGTTGTCCAGTGAAATCTTATTATGGAGGTAGAATTGATGTTTTAATTTCTGAGCAATATAGTAGAGCTGCTAGTGGTGGTGTTGGTTATGCAAAGGCAGCAGGTAATTACGCTGCTCAATTTTATCCAACAAGCTTAGCGGAGAAAGAAGGATGTAATCAAATCATTTGGACAGATGCCAATAATCATGAATATCTAGAAGAAGCTGGAACAATGAATGTTTTTTTTAGAATCAATGATACACTTGTTACAAGTCCTTTAAATGATAGGATTTTAGATGGAGTAACCAGAAAAAGTGTTATTCAATTATCTAATAGTCTAAAGATTAAGACAGAGGTTCGACCAATCAAAGTATCGGAAATTATATCATCTCACAAGAAAGGTGAATTAAAAGAAATCTTTGGAACAGGAACTGCGGTTGTTTTGTGTCCAATAAGTAGTTTTAAGTTTGATAATAAAAAATTTGAAATCAATCCTATCAAAAATTCTTTTGCTGAAATATTGAAGGAAAAAATAACCTCTATTCAATATAATTTGACTGATGACCCTTTTGGGTGGAGGTTTCCTGTTAACTAATTGTCCTCTAAAATAGCTCTTATATTTGGTTTGAAGTATTTTGGTCCTTTCATTACTTTACCGTCTTTTCTATATATTGGCTTACCATCATCACCCAGTTTACTCATATTACTCGTTTGTATTTCTTCAAAAATCTCATGGATTTTATCCTGCATTCCATGAGATAAAATAGTTCCGCACAAGATGTATAACATATCACCTAATGCATCTGCTACTTCAACCATATCATTTCTCTTTGCCGCTTCAAAATATTCTTCATTTTCTTCTTTCATTAAATCAAATCTTAATTTAATTGTTTCTTTGGATAAATCAATTGTAGGTTTTTTTGCAACACCCAAGCCAAAAGCATTATGAAAATCTTCAACATGCTTTAATTCTTTGTTAATCATTTAAGAAGGATTTATAAAATTTATAATAATTTTCTAATTTAGTAAAAAAACTAAATGTTCAGTCAAGGACAATTAGCATTTGCAATAATATTTTTCATATCTTTTGTAACAATCCTAGTATTTTCATACAGAAAAGATTTTAAAGGGAATAAAACTTATTATAAAGGCAGTTATAAAATACTAATTGTTTTCATCTCACTTATTTTACTCCTTTTTTTAATAAAAATATTAACTCAAAAAAATTAATCCTTAATCATTTTTATTTTGAAACAATTAATACTGGTTTTTTTAGGTGGAGGTTTTGGAAGTATTGCTAGATTTCTACTGGTTAAAATAATGCCAAATGAAAACACAAATTTCCCCTGGGGGACTCTTACTGTAAATTTATTAGGATGTTTTTTAATTGGATTAATTATGGGCTATGTATCTCGTCATTCAGTTGAATCCAGATCTGATTTAGTTCTTTTCTTAGGAATTGGAATTTGTGGCGGATTTACTACATTTTCGGCATTTGCATTTGAAAATTTTTCATTTTTTAAATCGGAGAATTATTTGAATTCCATAGCATACATTTCTATAAGTATTTTTTTTGGAGCAATGTTGGTTTATTTAGGTTTTCTTTTTGAGAAGATAATTTATTTGAGGATATAACATTTTTTCACATCATTAATTTACAATTCTTCATTTGTTTGAGGATTTGATAATTAATAACATTTAAAAAAAAGAATTTTTCATTTTTTCAATGATCTAAAAATGGATTATACAAAAATCAATAATCCATGATTGAATTATTGTTTTCTGTTATTATTTGATACATAAATTTGGCGAATTATTAACTAAATAATATCGTTATGAAAAAAATCAGTAAATCATTAAAAATATTTTCAATCGCAATAATATCTATTATGTCAGTGAACCAAGCGTTAGCTCAAGTTGATATTGGCGCAGACTTTATGAGTAGATATGTTTGGAGAGGTGGCGCATACTCAAATGGTCCTTCAATTCAGCCATATATGTCTTACGCTGCAGGAGGGGAAGAAGATGACTTCGGATTTGAAGTTGGATTCTGGGGAGCTTATGCAAATGATTCTCTAGCAGATGAACTTGATCTATATGCATCACTTTCATATGGTCCGGTTGCAGTAACAATTACAAACTATATTTTCCCTGATATAACAACTGGTGGTACTACCAAATACTTCGATAGTGGAGTTTGGGAAGGTATGTTAGGTTTAGAATTAGGACCAGTCAGTTTAACTGGAGGATACTTCTTTGAAGATGGTGACACATACATTGCTGGTAGTGTTCCACTTAGCGAAGAGATTGGTTTTACATTAGGCTTAGGAGATGGTTTTTATACAGGTTCTGGAGACTTTGAGCTCATTGAAATTGCCCTAAGTTATGGGAAAGAATTAAAAATAACAGATGACTTCTCATTGCCTTTATCAAGCAACTTGATTTATAATCCCTCTGCTGATCAAATGTATCTTGTCTTTGGATTTTCACTTTAATATTTAAAGCTATCATGAAAAAAATTGAAGCAATCATCAGAAAATCAAAGTTTGAAGAGGTTAGAGATGCTCTTCATGCTGTAGAAGTTAATTTTTTCAGTTATTGGGATGTTACAGGAATAGGAAATGAAAAAGAAGGTCATGTATATAGAGGAATAACCTATAGCACATCGGAAATCCAAAGGAGATACTTGTCAATTGTTGTATCAGATTCATTTGTTGATAAAACTATTAAAGCTATAATTGATTCTGGAGCAACAGATCGCATTGGAGATGGGAAGATTTTTATACTCCCAGTGGATGAAGCCTATAGAATTAGAACTGGAGAAAAAGGAAATAAATCACTTAATTAAATTTTATTATGGAAACTACAATACTTACTATTAATAATGTATGGATGATGGTCTGTACCTTTTTAGTCTTTTTTATGCATATGGGTTTTGCTTTTTTAGAAAGTGGTTTAACTCGTCAGAAAAATACTATCAACATTTTATTTAAAAACTTTTTTGTAATAACTACAGGGCTACTCATATACTGTATAGGTGGATTTAATCTCATGTATCCTGGATTTGAAGACGGAGATATGGGAGTTCTAAAATTTGCAGGATTTGGGATTACTGCTCCAGAGGGTGGAATGGACTTTAGTTATGCAGATGGAGGTTACACTTGGTGGACAGATTTTCTTTTTCAAGGAATGTTTGCTGCAACAGCTGCAACAATAGTATCTGGTGCCGTAGCAGAAAGAATTAAACTGAGTGGTTTTATGCTTTTTGCAATTTTATACGTTGGTCTTGTTTACCCTATTGTTGGATCATGGAAATGGGGAGGAGGATTTCTCGACGGATTAGGATTTTATGATTTTGCAGGCTCCACTTTAGTACATTCAGTTGGCGGATGGGCTGCACTGATTGCTGTCTACATTTTAGGTGCAAGAATTGGAAAATTTGATGACAAAGGTAAAGCAAGAGCACTACCAGGTCATAATCTACCGCTAGGCGCTGCAGGTGTATTAATACTTTGGCTAGGATGGTTTGGTTTTAATGGTGGTTCTGTATTATCAGCTGATCCAACCTTAACTTCTCTCACTTTGGTAACTACTTGTCTTGCTGCTGCGGCAGGAGGTGTCTCAGCTGCTTTTTTTGCAAGTATACTTTATAAAAATTATGATATTACTATGTTCATGAATGGTGTATTAGGAGGTCTTGTTGGAATTACTGCTGGAGCTGACCTAATGTCTCCAACAGATTCAATTTTAATTGGAATTTTTGCTGGGATACTAGTTGTTCTAGGTATTTCATTTATAGAAAAATTAAAACTTGATGATCCAGTAGGAGCAATAGCTGTTCATTTAATTTGTGGTATTTGGGGAACTCTAGCAGTTGGATGCTTTGGAGACTTAGCTGGTATGGATCAATTCCTTATCCAATTAGGAGGCGTAGGAATAATTGGTGCCTTTTGTGTAATTACTTCATTTATTTTACTCATTATTGTCAAAGCAGTAACTGGGCTTAGAGTAAGTGAAGAAGAAGAGAAAAAAGGTCTTGATCTTTCTGAACACAGCATGGAAGCCTATGCTGATTTTAGATTGAATCAACTATAATTTTTTTGTTTGGTTTGTTTACTAGAAAAAGGGGAGTTTTTATAATGTATTTTGGGTTTTGATTTATGCCATAAACCAATCCTTTACTCATGTTGCTTTACATTATGACTAACTCCCCTTTTTATAAAATATGGATTCTAAAAATTTTGCATTTTTTTCATAGGTTAAGATTTTAATTACTTTGTTTTGTTTTTAGAATCCATTATTTTTAATACCTTCAGATCATCTGAAGGTATTTTGTATTATGGTTAAAATGATTTATAAAAAAATTTTCTTCCAGCTATTTGCCCTAATATTTTGCTTCAATACATCTGCTCAATTAAATACTGAAACAAAACAGGGCCCTTATGAACAATTAATAATAAGAGGTGCAACTTTAATTAATGGAGACGGTTCACCTCCAAGGGGACCAGTAGATATAGTTATAGAAAAAAATATCATAAAAAAAATAAGTTTCGTAGGTTATCCCGGTGTAAAAATTGATTCTACTAAAAGACCTAAATTAAAATCAAAAGGAAAAATCATTGATGCCTCAAATATGTATATTTTGCCAGGATTTATTGACATGCATGGGCATATTGGAGGTTCTTCTCAAGGTGCTAATTGGGATTACGTTTTTAAACTTTGGTTAGCTCATGGAATTACTACTATTAGAGAGCCTAGTGGAAGAGGTCTGAATCACACATTAAAATTGAAGGAACGTGTTGAAAAAAATGAGATAGTTGGACCAAGAATTTTTGCATATACTGGATTTGGTCAAGGTTCCAAAAATCCTATAAAAACTGAAGAAGATGCTCGTTTATGGGTTAGAGAAAACGCAAAAAAAGGAGCTGATGGAATTAAATTTTTTGGAGCTGAACCGCATATAATGAAAGCAGCACTTGATGAAAACAAAAAGCTGGGGCTAAGGTCTGCCTGTCATCATGCTCAAATGAGTGTTGCAAGATGGAATGTTTTGAATTCAGCAAGAGCTGGTCTAACAACAATGGAACATTGGTATGGTCTTCCTGAAGCCTTGTTTTATGATAAAACTATTCAGAATTATCCTCTGGATTATAATTACCAAAATGAACAACATCGTTTTGAAGAAGCTGGAAAATTGTGGGAACAAGCTGCTGAACCTTATTCAGAGCATTGGAACAATGTGATGAATGAGTTGTTAAGACTTGATTTCACTCTTGATCCTACTTTCAATATTTACGAAGCAAGTAGAGATCTTCAAAGAGCAAGAAGAGCTGAATGGCATGAGCATTATACTTTACCATCTTTGTGGAGATTTTATCAACCAAGTAAAATTTCTCATGGTTCCTATTGGCATTACTGGGGCACTGAACAAGAAGTTGCGTGGAAAAGAAATTTCAAGCTATGGATGATTTTCATAAACGAATATAAAAATAGAGGTGGGCGTGTAACAGCAGGTTCTGATTCTGGTTTTATATTTCAACTATATGGTTTTGGTTACATTAGAGAACTTGAACTTTTGAGAGAAGCTGGATTTCATCCCTTAGAAGTTATAAGAGCAGCCACTTTAAATGGAGCTGAAGCTCTTGGTGTTGATCGGGAAATTGGATCTATTCAAATTGGCAAAAAAGCAGATCTTATTATTATCGAGGAAAATCCATTAAAGAATTTAAAGGTTTTGTATGGAACTGGTGCGATAAAACTTAATAATGAAAATCAAGTAATTCGCGTAGGTGGAATAAAATATACTATTGTAAATGGCGTAATATATGATGCGAAAAAATTATTAACTGAAGTAAAAGAAATGGTTGATTTGTCTAAAAAAAAGGAAAACTTTATTTTGAAACAGCCAGGTAATTAAATGATTTAATCAGAGTTAAATAATTTTTTTCTCTTTCAAAAAATTCTCCATTTGATCTTTAATTTTTTCAGCTGAAATTGATGCAGCCTTATCAAAATCTTTACCACTTGATGAGTAGATAATGCTTCTAGATGAATTTACGATTATTCCACATTTATCATTCATAGCAACTTGAGAAATTTCTCTTAAATTTCCACCTTGAGCCCCAACACCAGGGATGAGCAGAAAATTATCTGGAACTATTTCCCTAATATTAGAAATTAAGTCAGTATGATTTGCTCCAACAACATACATTAATTGTTTAGAGTTTTGCCATTTAATTGAAGATTCAATCACTTGATGGAATAATTTTTTATCATTGCATTGATTTAACTGAAAATCTTTAGCTCCAGAATTAGATGTCAAGACAAGCAAAATTGTATGTTTATCTTTATATTTTAAAAAAGGTTCAACAGAATCTTCACCCATATATGGTGAAATCGTTATAGAATCAAAATTTAGGTGTTCAAAATATGCCTTTGCATAACGTTGTGACGTATTATGAATATCACATCTTTTCGCATCAGCAATTGTAAAAATATCTGGGTATTCAGATTTTATATAATCAATAGTTTTTTCAAGAGCTCTCCATCCATCAGCACCATATGTTTCATAAAAAGCAATATTAGGCTTAAATGCTATGCAGTATTTTGACGTTGCATCAATAATTGATTTTGCAAAAGAAAAAATAGGATCATCCATTTTTCTTATGAAGTTTGGAATTTTATCTATGTCAATATCTAAACCTACACATAAATAAGATTTTTTCTTTTTAATTCTTTCATATAAATCCTGATTATTCATGATATTTCTCCTGATTCTTTTAAAATTTGGTTATTCTGATAAAGTTTAAGCTCATCAATTAATTGCTTTATATCGCCATTTATTATGCTTTGCAAATCATACAACGTTAGGCCAATTCGATGATCAGTTACTCTTCCTTGAGGATAATTATATGTTCTTATTTTGGCAGATCTATCTCCTGAGGAAACAAGTGAATTTCTCTTTTCAGCATCTGACTCCAACTTTTTGTTTAATTCTAATTCGTAAAGACGAGACCGAAGAACTTTTAATGCTTTCTCTTTATTTTTATGTTGTGATTTTTGATCCTGACACTGAGCTACTATTCCGGTGGGTTCGTGAGTAAGTCTAACTGCAGAATAGGTAGTGTTAACTGATTGCCCACCAGGCCCAGAAGAGCAATAAAAATCAACTCTTACATCATTCATGTCAATTTTAATATCAAACTCCTCAGCATCAGGAAGGACCATTACAGTTGCGGCAGAGGTATGAACTCTTCCCTGAGTTTCAGTTTGAGGAACTCTTTGAACTCGATGAACTCCAGACTCATACTTGAGTACACTATATACGTCTTCACCTAAAACCTCAAAAATTATTTCTTTGAATCCACCCGCAGTTCCCTCATTAAAATCAACTAAACTGACCTCCCATCCAAGGTCTTGACAAAACTTTGTATACATTCTATAAAGATCTCCAGCAAAAATACTAGCCTCATCTCCCCCTGTACCAGCTCTAATTTCAATGACTACATTTTTAGAATCTTCTGGATCTTTTGGAATTAATAAAAATTTAATTTCTTGTTCTAGAGAATCAAGTTTAGTTTTTGATTCATCTAGTTGAATTCTTGCCATTTCTAACATCTCTTTATCTTCCTCGTGCTTGATCAAATCCTCTGCCTCTTTTATATTCATATTTAAAAGATCAAACTGATCAAACTTTTCTATTTTTCTTGAAAGTTCTTTATACTCCTTATTGAGGTCAATATATTTTTTTTGATCAGAAATAATATCTGGTTTGATCATCAAATCAGAAATTTCTTTAAACCGATGTCTTATTTGTTTGAACTTTTCTTCCATTTTAACTTTGAATATTACAAAAATATAACTTTAAGTTGTTGAATATATTATACTTAATATTCAAAGCTTCCCAAGTCAGAATAAATTGATAATTTTCTTGTTTTACAAGCCTCAACTCTTCCTATTACTTTCGCTTCAATCTCAAATGATTTTGAGATTTCAATAATCTTCTCTGCTATATTAGGATTTACATATAATTCCATTCTATGTCCCATATTAAAAACTTGATACATCTCCTTAGGAGAAGTTCCTGATTCTTTTTGAATTAAGTCAAAAATTGGCGGGACTTTAAATAAATTATCCTTTATAATATGAAGCTTTTCAACAAAATTCAGAGCCTTAGTTTGGCCTCCTCCACTACAATGAACCATACCATGAATATCAATCCTGTTGACTTGATTAAAAATTTCCTTGATGACAGGAGCATAAGTTCTTGTTGGAGAAAGGATCATTTTACCAATATTTATAGGTGATGAATCAATGTAATCAATCAAAGTTTTTGACCCAGAGTAAACTAACTCCGAGGGAATACTTGAGTCAAAACTCTCTGGATATTTTTCCATAAGGTATTTGCTAAAAACATCATGTCTTGCAGAAGTCAAACCATTACTTCCTATTCCAGAATTATACTCTTTTTCATATGTCGCCTGTCCAAAAGATGCAAGTCCTACAATTAGATCCCCATTTTTAATATTTGCATTATCAATAACATCAGCTTTGAGAATTCTTGAAAAAACACATGAGTCTATAATCACTGTGTTTACAAGATCACCTACGTCTGCGGTTTCTCCTCCAGTATTATAAATCTTTATACCTAAAGGATCAAGTTCATCAATAATTTCCTGCGTCCCATTTATTATTGATGAAATAACTTCCGCAGGAATTTTATTTTTATTTCTACCAATAATTGATGAAAGCATAATATCACTGGTTACACCAACGCATAATAGATCATCAATATTCATGACTATTGAGTCTTGTACAACACCTTTCCAGACAGAATTATCGCCGGTTTCCTTCCAATAAACATATGCAAGAGAAGATTTAGTTCCTGCTCCATCAGCATGCATAACAACAACATGGTCTTGACTTTTAGTAACATAATCAGGGATAATTTTACAAAAGGACTTTGGAAAAATCCCTTTGTCTATATTTTTAATTGCATCGTGAACATCTTCTTTTTTCGAAGAAACGCCTCTTTTTTGATAACGATTGCTCTCCATAAAAAAACTATCATTACAAAAGTAATATATCTAATGATCTAATCTTGTAAATCCTATTGTATTTTTTAAAAAACTACGAGATATTTGAATAAATATAATTCTAATGATTTATTAATAAATAGACTAATGAAAATTTATGATTTTTGACCCCTTATTTTTATCAATTAAATAAATTAAAGTGAAAAAAAATACTGTATTAATAAAAATTGAAAACCCTTTTAAAATTAAAGTAGGAAATTAATTAGTATTCTTAATTTTAGGTGTCTTAATTATAAATCTTAAAAATTTAATCACATGAGTAAATCTAAATTAGAATACATCTGGCTCGACGGATATGTTCCTACAGCCAATTTAAGAAGTAAAACTAAAATCGTTAGCAACTTTGGTGGTAAACTCAAAGATTGTCCTATGTGGTCATTTGATGGAAGCTCTACTCTTCAGGCTGAGGGTGGTTCGTCAGATTGCCTTTTAAAACCTGTTGCTATTTTCCCTGATCCAGTCAGAAAAGATGCATTTTTAGTAATGACTGAGGTTCTAAACGCTGATGGATCTCCTCATATATCTAACGGAAGAGCAACTATTGACGACGACGACAATGATTTTTGGTTTGGATTTGAACAAGAATATTTTATTTGGGATCCCGAAACTAATTTGCCTCTTGGTTTCCCAAAAGATCAAACTCCCCAAGGTCAATTCTATTGTTCAGTTGGGGGTAAAAATACGTTTGGTAGGGAAATCATGGATGAGCATCTTGACATTTGTCTTGAGGCAGGAATTAATGTTGAAGGAACAAACGCTGAAGTTGCTGCTGGGCAATGGGAGTTTCAAACTTTCGCTAAAGGTGCAAAACAAGCTGGTGATGAAATGTGGGTAGCTAGATACTTACTCGAGCGAACTGCTGAACAATACGGTTTAGCTATTGAGTACCATCCAAAGCCATTAGGTCCAACAGATTGGAATGGTTCTGGAATGCATGCTAATTTTTCTAACACTACATTAAGAACATGTGGATCTGAAAAGGTTTACAATAAAATATGTGAAGCTTTTGAGCCTGTAGTTAATGAACATATTGCAGTCTATGGGGCATATAATGATCAAAGATTAACCGGTGATCATGAAACTCAATCAATCACTGAGTTCAGCTATGGGGTTTCTGATAGAGGAGCTTCTATAAGAATTCCTATAATGACAGTTGAAAATGGATGGAAAGGTTGGCTTGAGGATAGACGCCCTGCATCAAATGGTGATCCATATAAAATTGCAGGTAGAATAATTAAAACAGTTAAGTCAGTTAAGGTTTAATAGTCAAATCTTTTTATAGTTAAGATTAAGTAAAAGCCCACTTTTTAGAAGTGGGTTTTTTATAGAATTAAAGGGATTATAAAAATTAGATATAGCGTTAGCAAAATAATTCCATCAATCCAACCAAGACGATTCCCTCTTGGAAAGAAAACAAGAGGAAGTACTATTGCAGAAATTCCAATCATCCACCAAATATCATTTTCTAATAAACCTTGATCTTTAATAATTATAGGAGTTATCATTGATGTAATCCCCATAACTGCAAGAATATTAAAAATATTAGATCCTATTAGGTTACCCAGGGAAATAGCTTTTTGCTTTCTAATTATTCCAACTATTGAAGCTGATAATTCAGGTATGCTTGTTCCAACAGAGATAATTGAAATGCTTATAATTCTCTCACTAACACCAAAATCATAAGCGAGAGCAACAGCTCCCTTTACAAGAGTTTCTGATCCTAACCATAATCCAAATCCGCCTATCAATAAATAGTAAAAACTCTTTAAAGAAGAAACATTATCTTCTTCAATTTCATCTTCAGCTTCTTCTTTTTTTCTAATTCTAATTAGAAAAAAGAGAAATAATATTAAAACAGAGAAAAGAATTGTTCCTTCATAAACTTCTAATTTTGAATCAAATGCTACAAAAAAATAAAATAATGCAGTTGCAAAAATCATCATTGGAAAATCCGTTTTGTAAAAACTCTTTGAAACATTTATAGGGGCAATGATTATTACTACAGCCAAAACAAATGCAATATTGGCAATATTGGATCCTAAAACATTTCCAAAAGCAAGATCTGAATGTCCACTAAGAGCTGAATTTACGCTTACAATTAATTCAGGCATAGAAGTAGCAAAAGAAACAACTGTCATTCCAATAACCATTTTTGGTATTTGAAGTTTCAATGACAATGAAACAGCTGATTGAAGTAACCAATCGCCACCCTTAACTAAAATAACTAGACCAGCAAATACTGCTAATATGGCCATAAATAAAATTTTCTAAATATACGCCATAGTATTAAAAAAAAACCTGCTAAATTCGGGTTTCTTTCTATATTATAAAAAAAATTATTATGAGTAGAGCATTATTATTTTTATTGCTGATTTTTTCAAGTCTTGTTTTTAGTCAAAAAGCAAATCAATCAATTGAAGTTAAAGAATATGTTTTAGAAAATGGATTAACGGTGATGCTTAGTGAAAATCGTGAAAGCTCAAATATATATGGTGTTGTTGGAGTTAAAGCTGGGGGTAAAAACGATCCAAAAGATGCAACTGGTATTGCTCACTATCTAGAACATGTTCTGTTTAAAGGAACGCAAGAATTAGGAACTACCGATTACGAAAATGAAAAAGTTTATCTTGACAGCATTAGCAAACTTTATGAAAATTTATCTAAAACTAATTTGCAGGAAAAGCGTTCTTCAATCCAAAAAGAAATCAATAGAATTTCTATCAAAGCCTCACAATATGCTATTCCTAATGAGCTTGACAAACTCCTCAAGCAAATGGGAGGACTTGATGTTAATGCATTTACAAATGAGGATTATACAGCATATTACAACAGCTTTCCTCCTAATCAAATTAATAGATGGCTGGAAATCTATAGTCATCGTTTCCAAAATCCGGTGTTCAGGTTATTCCAATCTGAGCTTGAAACAGTTTATGAGGAAAAGAATATATCAATGGATGACCCCTTTGAAAATGTTTTTGAAGAAGTTGCTAAACATGTTTACAAAAAACATCCCTATGGTCAACAAACTGTTCTTGGAAAAGTTGAGCATTTAAAAAATCCCTCATTACAAAAAATGTATGATTTTTTTAATACTTATTATGTGGCAAATAATATGGTCCTATCTCTCTCTGGTGATTTTAATTCTGAAAAAATTATCCCGCTAATTGAACAAACCTTTGGAAAATTAAGATCAGGTAAGATTCCTGAATTCCCTGAATATTTAGAAGAACCATTTAATAGGAGAGAATTAGTTGAAAAAAAATTAACCCCCATTAAACTTGGGGCAATTGTTTTTCGGTCTCCTAAACAAGGAGATAAAGACAATTTAATTTTTGAAATGGCTTTAAAGACTCTTTATAACCTCGAAGAAACCGGATATTTAAATAAACTTAGAGACGAAGGTAAATTAATGGAAGCTGGGTTATTTGAAATTGGCAACATTGATTACGGAGCTACGGCTGTATATTTTATTCCTAAACTTATAGGCCAAAAACTAGATGCTGCTGAAAATATAATCATAGAACAGATTGAAAAACTAAAAAAAGGAGAGTTTTCTGATCAATACGTTGAAGCCCTGAAAATTAATAAAATAAAAGAGATATCATACAAATGGGAAAGTAATGAAAGTAGAGCCCTTGAAATGGTAGAAGCCTTTATGCAAGAAAAAAAGTGGACAGAGTATTACGAAAATTATCAGGCCATCGAAAATATAGATAAGGATGCCATTGTTCAAGTTGCTAAAAAATATTTCGGAGATAATTATCTGTGCTTTTATTCTAGAATGGGATCTCCAAAAAAAGAAAAGTTAGATAAACCAGGATATCAACCTCAAATGTCTAATACTAATGCAAGTTCAAATTATAGCAAAAAACTTTTAGAAATTAAGCCTTTTCAATACCAGGCAAAATACGTAAACTATAATACTGATACTCAGGAAGCTAATCTAGGAGATAATATTTCAATTATAAAAACTAAAAATCCATTCAATAATGTTTTTGATCTAAAAATAAAATTTGGTGTCGGACTTTATAAAATTCCTGAAATCAGATTTTTAGGCAATTATTTAAGTCTTTTAGGGACAGATAGGTACTCTGTTGCTGAGCTTAAAGAAGCATTTCATCAACTTGGATCTACTTATTATTTTAACGCCACAGAAAATAATGTGTCTTTAATTGTTTCAGGAATTGAATCAAACCTTGAAAAAATTCTTGTCCTCACTGAAGAATTAATAAATAATCTTGTCTTTGATGAGAAAAAAGTATCTCAAGCAGTTGAAGAATTTAAAACTCAAAGAAAGTTAAATCTAGAACAACCTATATTTTTAGCCCAAACACTCAATGAATATGCCCTCTTAGGAGATAAAGCCCCAAGACTAAGGGAGTTAACAAAAAAAGAGATCAAAAAACTTAAAGCAGTAAGATTAGAAAGTGCTTATAAGACTATTCTAAATTATGAAAAAACAATTCATTTTGTTGGAAACACAGAGTTGAGCCAATTAAAATTACTTTGTGACAAATATTTAAATACAGAGAAAGAACTCATGCCAAGGGAACCCTTTGTCGTCTTTGATAGACAAAAGCCAACACGAAATAAAATATACATTTTAAACAACAAGAAAAGTATTCAAAGTCATATTGTTTTCAATATTGAAGGGGGTAAAAGATCTAATTCAAAAGCTCATTTTTCAAATGCATTTAATTCATATTTTGGAGATGATATGTCAAGTATCGTTTTTCAAGAAATAAGAGAGTTTAGATCATTAGCATATTCTACATTCGCTCAATACAATTTAGCTCCTATGGAAGGAAAGAATAATTCTTTCATTGGTTATGTGGGTTGCCAAGCTGATAAAACAATTGAATCTGTTAGGGTCATGAATGATCTAATTTTAAACATGCCTGAAAAACCAGAACGATTGGAAATGATAAAGTCTTCTTTAATTGAAAGTTCTAAAACTTCAAGGCCAAGTTTTAGAAATTTAATCGAAAGGATTGAAAGCTGGAAAAGACAGGGTTTTGATGATGATCCCAATAAGCTTTTATTAGAGCAATACAATAACCTCTCTTTCAAATCAATTGTTGATTTTTATAAAGCTGAAATACAAAATAAACCTATGATTATAACTATTGTTGGTGATGTGTCAAGATTTAATTTAGATGAACTAAAAAGATATGGAGAAATAATTACGGTAAAAGAATCCGACCTTTTTGTTAATTAATAAGTTAGATATAGCCAGCCTTTTTTAAACTTGCCTGTCTCTAATACCTCAACTACATAATAGTATGATCCTGCTGGAAGAAGTTCTCCGGTTTTGTCATAAGTACCAGCCCAATCATTTTGATAATTTACCTTTTTAAATACGATCTGACCGTATCTGTTATAAACTCTGACAATTGAAGTAGGATACTGCTCAAGATTAACGATCTTCCATGTAGATTCTGGACCAACAACTCCAGGAGTTAAAAGTGGCGATACAAAAATTTGATTATCATCAGGATCTGTACAACTAGGATCTCCATCGTTGTCTCGATCAACAGGAGAATCAAATGCATTTAAAGGATCTGTATTACAAATTGCCTCTGCTTCATCAGACCACCCGTCTCCATCATCATCTGTATCATAACAGTTACTCTCTCCATCTCCATCGGTATCTATAGGATAACTGCTTGCGTCTAAGGGATCTGATCCGCAATTTGTTTCTTCTTCATCTGCCCATCCATCTCCATCATCATCTGAATCAATACAATTTGCTATTTTATCTCCATCAGTATCTACAGGGACACTACTTGGATCAAGAGGATCAGTGCCACAAGTTTTCTCAACCTGATCATCCCATCCATCATTATCATCATCAGTATCTATGCAGTTAGCTTCTCCATCCTTGTCAGTGTCTAAAGGGACACTATCAAGGTCTCGAGCATCTGTCCCGCAGGTTACCTCCACCTCATCTGTCCATCCATCATTATCATCATCCAAATCACAAAGATTACCCGCACCGTCACCATCAGTATCTCTCTGATCGGGGTTTGCTACAGTAGGACAATTATCAAAACTATCCCCTATTCCATCATTATCATTGTCGGTATCTCCAACGAAAAACACTGTGCTTGTATAGCCTTGTGTATATAATCTAGTTGACTCCTGTATCGCTGTAATAGTGCATGAACCAACCCCATTGATGACTATTTTACCACCTATCACCTGGGCAACTGATGGATCACTACTTGTGTAGATTATCTCCCCTGGTCTGTTCGAGGTTACTGGAGGGAAAGTAAAACTGTCGTCAGTAAAAATTTTATCTGGTAGATCAAGATTTGATAGAACAGTTATCCCTGGAAGAACATTTATAATAACTCTTCGAGTAGCAGCCATATTATACTCCGTATTTCCTGGCTGCTCTACATCAACAATCTTCTCTCCAATATCACTAATGCTTAGAGTATTACCAGAGAGTGAAACACCAGATCCAGAAATAAACTGGTAGTTAACCGAAAGCCCAGAATCAGAAGAAGCATCAATGCTATAAGTTAATCCCTCAGAATAATAAAGAGTTAAAGGTCCAGGATCGCTAACTGTAATGTTTTGATTTACCTTTACAACATCCATCGAGAGGCTTAATGATGCAGGGTTGTAATTTGGATGATCAGCAAGTAAAGTTGAAAAGGTTAGGGTAACAAGACCTGTAGTGTTAATACTAAAAAGTTCATAACCGGAAGCAGATACTTTCCTAGCACTCCCTGGTTCTCTTAAATTAGCAGCTGATCCATTGCTGATATTAGCATAAACAGGAGCTCCGGAAGTTGAACTTGCTCTTAATGATATAACTGAAAAATCTTTTAATGGCTTAATCCCAGGTAAATCACTAACCAATATTGACTGATTGGCTTTATCAATTAATAAGGTGGTTGTTACTGTAGTTGAATTATAATTTCCATCCGAAGCAAGATGAGCTGTTAAAATAACAGAGCCAGAACCCACACTATTAATTGTCACCTCTCCTGTTACAGGATCTACACTAGCAATACTTGCATCTGATGAGCTATAAGTAATTGT
>PBWA01000043.1 GCA_002728855.1 Flavobacteriaceae bacterium | reverse complement strand
CTGGGCCAATTAAAGGTTTTGCCACCACTCTTTTAATAGGTATAATTACCTCATTATTTACAGCAATTTTTATTACACGAATGTTTTTAGATGCAAGAAATGAAAAGGGTAAAAAGGTTGCGTTTTCAACTAAGTTAACACATTCTCTTTTTCAAAATATAAATATAAGATTTCTTCTAAAAAGAAAATTCTCATATGTAATATCAGGTGCCTTGCTTACAATCAGTCTAGGTTCTCTGTTTTTTCAAGGTTTGAATCAAGGAGTTGATTTTGTAGGAGGAAGATCTTACATAGTGAGATTTAATCAAGTTGTTAACCCAACTAATATTGAACAAAGTGTTACTGAGTCTTTGGGAAGCTCACAAGCAAAAACTTTTGGAGATGAAAATCAAATCAAAATAACTACAAAATATAAAATTGAAGAAGAAGGTCTTGAGATCGATAATGAAATTCAACAAGGCTTATTCAACTCACTTATTAAATATTTACCGGAAAACATAACTTACGATGAGTTTATAAATGGTGCAGATGATAAACAAGTAGGTATCATGTCTTCAATAAAAGTGGGGCCTACAATAGCAGATGATATAAAGAATAACTCCTTTCTTGCAATAATAGGATCTTTGATTGTTGTTTTCCTCTATATTCTTCTAAGGTTTCGTAAATGGCAGTTTTCACTTGGAGCTGTTGCAGCTGTATTCCATGATGTACTTATAGTTTTAGGAATTTTCTCTTTGACATATAAAGTTATGCCTTTTAATATGGAAATCGATCAAGCATTTATAGCGGCAATTCTTACAGTTATTGGTTACTCACTTAATGATACAGTAGTTGTTTTTGATAGAATTAGAGAGTTTGTTGCAGATCACTCTAAATGGGAATTTGATCAAACAATTGATTCTGCCTTAAATAGTACTTTGAGTAGAACTTTAAATACTTCACTTACAACTTTAATTGTTTTATTGACAATTTTTATTTTTGGGGGTGAATCAATTAGAGGATTCATGTTCGCTTTAATTATAGGTGTTATAATAGGCACCTACTCGTCTGTTTTTATTGCAACTCCAGTCATGTATGATTTTCACAAAGAAAAATCAAAACAATAATTTTACTGTTTAAATTTTATTAGAATCTGATTTCTTCTCTTTATTTTTTAAAACAATTAGAACTATTCCTAGTAGGATGAATGGTATACTTAGCCATTGACCAGTTGATAAATTTGGTAAAAATTCTTCTATCCCTCCTTGACTTTCTTTAACAAATTCAACCAAAAATCTAACTCCAAAAAGAACTAAAAAGAAAACTCCTAAAAAAACCCCCTCTTTTTGTCTCAGATTTGTTTTATACAGTTTTCTTAATAGGATAAAAAGAAACAAATAACCTATCGCTTCATATAACTGTGCGGGATGCCTTGGCAGAATTTCTCCTCTGTTTTCAAATACAACACCAAAATTTGATCCGGTATACTTACCCACAATCTCAGAGTTGAAAAAATTTCCAATTCTAACAAAAAAAGCACCTAAGCTAATAGGGATTGTTAGTCTATCGAGAAGCCATAAAAAAGATTTTATTTTAAATTTCTTTTGAAAAAGAAAAAGGCCTAAAATTATTCCAATAGAAGCTCCATGACTTGCAAGGCCTCGAAAACCAATAAACTCATAACCTTTTACTATTCCAAACAGTATGTCTTTATTCGGATTTTCTCGAATAGGTAAAAGAATTTCAATTAGATGATTTTGGTAATAGTCCCAGCTGTAAAAAACAACATCGCCAAGTCTAGCACCAAGAAGTGTTGAGATTACCATGAACATAAATAATGGCTCTAAATATTTTTGATTGATTCCTTCTGTTAAAAATATATTTTTACAAATCCTATATCCTAATAGGAAAGCAACAACAAACATTAGACTGTAAAAATGAATTCCAAATCCCCCGATCTCAAATAAAGTTTCACTTGGCGACCAATTAAATTTCATCATTATCATTTTATAACTTATTATATCTTTTTATTATCAATAATTAAGGGACAGGGTCATGCCCACTTTTACCCCAAGGGTGACAACTAGATAATCTGATCAAAGTCAGATGAATCCCCTTAAATAGCCCATATTTTTTCAAGGCTTCTTTTGCATACTGGGAACAAGTTGGTGTAAATCTGCATGATGGTCCTAAGAGAGGAGAAATTAAGCCCTGATAGAATCTAATCAATAAAAGAAACGGAAGAACAGAAATCTTTTTTAACATTTTATTCAATTGAATAGGTTGTTTTATCCCCATCATCATTTAAAGATATACCAATTTCAAACAATTTATTTCTTATTTCATCCGAATATTCAAAATCTTTATTTTTTCTTGCTCTACTTCTGACATCAATTAATAACTCTATGGTTTTTATTAGCTTAGAATCTAGATTTGATGTTTGTTTTTCAGCTGTTTTGATGCCTAGTAAATCATTAATAAAAATAGGTATCATTTTGTTTAAAACTGACCATTGGGATAAGTTCATTTTTTGCTTTTCGTTAATAACAGAGTTTATAAACTTCACTGCATTAAAGAGCTCAGAAATTAAAATTGGACTGTTAAAGTCATCATTCATTGAATCATAAGATCTTTTAACCCAATCTTTCTCATTAAAATCGCCTTTCTCTTTACTTGGTATGATACCAGGTAATTTTTTTATGGCAGAAATTAGTTTGTTATATCCTTTTTCAGAAGCAGCAAGTGCCTTTTCACTCAAATCTAAAATACTTCTATAATGTGCTTGAAGTATGAAAAATCTTAAAACTTCTGGTGAATAAGATTTTGAGAACTTTTTGTTTTTACCAGAAAAAATCTCTTCGGGGAGAATATTATTTCCAGTTGATTTAGACATTTTTTTACCATTAAAAGTTAACATATTAGAGTGTATCCAGAACTTGACTGGTTCTTTCCCAGTTATTGCTTCAGATTGTGCAATTTCACATTCATGATGCGGAAATTTTAAATCCATTCCACCTCCATGAATATCGAACTGATTTCCCAGATATTTTGTACTCATTGCAGTACATTCTAGATGCCATCCTGGAAATCCAATACTCCAAGGCGATTCCCATTTCATTATGTGTTGAGGATCAGCTTTTTTCCAAAGTGCAAAATCTTGTGGATTTTTCTTATCTGTTTGTCCATCAAGTATTCTAGTATTATGAATTAATTCTTCAATATCTCTATTACTTAACTTACCATAGTCATTAGACTTATTAAATTTTAAAACATCAAAATATACCGATCCATTTACTTCATAGGCAAATCCATTTTCTAATATCTTTTTGATTTGCATAATTTGTTCCGGGATATGTCCAGTAGCTGTTGGCTCTATATCTGGGGGAATTGTATTGAATTTTTCAAGTACTTTATGAAAATCAATAGTATATTTTTGCGCTACTTGCATTGGATCTATATTTTCAGCTTTTGCTTTTTTTGAAATCCGATCTTCTCCGTCATCTTGGTCATTTTCTAGATGTCCAACATCAGTTATGTTTCTTACATATTTAATTTTATAACCTAGATGCTTAAAATATCTATAAATTAAGTCAAATGATATGAAAGTTCTACAATTTCCAAGATGAACATTACTGTACACAGTTGGTCCACAGACATATATGCCGACATTATTTTTTACAAGAGGTTTAAATAATTCTTTTTTACTTGATAGAGAATTAAAAATCTTTAACTCTTTGTCCATTAAAATTCTGTATCAAGATTAATATAATCTAGGAATTCCCGTTTTACTGCTTTCTTTTTGAATTCCCCGTCAAATTCACAAGTTACAGTACTTGTAGTTATATCTGCAATCCCTCGTGAATTAACACAAAGATGCTTTGCATCAATTACACACGCAACACTTTTGGTGTTCAATATTTTTTGCATCTCATCTACTATTTGAAGAGTTAATCTTTCTTGGACTTGGGGTCTTTTTGCAAAATAATCAACTATTCTATTAATTTTTGAAAGTCCAATAACTGTTCCATTAGAAATATATGCAACATGGGCTTTTCCTATTATTGGAAGCAGATGATGCTCACACGTGGAGTATAGAGTAATATTTTTTTCAACTAGCATTTCACCGTACTTATATTTATTTTTAAAGGAAGATGCTTTAGGGCGATTTTCGGGCATTAGACCTCCAAACAACTCATTTACATACATTTTAGCTACTCTTTTTGGTGTTCCAACTAAACTATCATCAGTTAAGTCCATTCCTAAAACTTCAAGAATATCTCTGATTTTTTCTTCAATTAATATTATTTTTTGTTCTTTACTAATATTAAAAGCATCAAGCCTTATTGGAGTCTCTTTATTAATGCTTTGATGATTATCTCCAATTTCATCAATTTTTTCAAGAAGTGACTTATTAATTTTCATTGATGATCAAAATTGTTCAAAGATAGATATTTATTAGCAATAATGGATTTTATAATTTTATTGAATAAGTTAGAACAATTTGTGTTTGATTGTTTTTTAGATTGATTGGATCATTTAAAGAGTTTGCATTTAATTCAGATGAGGAATATATAGGAAACTTTCTATTTATGACTGTATTTGCAAAACCAATGCTGAAATTACTTCCATCAAAGTCTAATCCAATTCCACCAGTCAAACTATTATAATCGTTCCCATCAAATGATAAGACATTGTATTTTTTTGATTTTTCAGAGTAATATCCTAACCTAAAACTAATTTTTTCAATTCTTAACTCTCCACCAAGCCTTATGTTATTTGAAGGTTTAAGATTATTACTGATAATTGAATTTTGCTCTTTAAGATGTAAATCATCGTTATTTAGGTCAAATCTAAGTTTTTGATAGTTTGTTCTCCCATATTGAAAACTGATCAAGCCTCTCTTTTTAAAAACGTAAGCCAAGCCTAATGATACTTTTGATGGAACGATTAACCGATAATTATAGATGTTTAATACATTGGGATTTATAATAACGGGAGCATCGTCTTTAAAATCTGTTTTTAGATATTGAGAGGTTTCATCGTTAAATTCATACCATATTGGAGTTCTGTAGGAAAACCCAAGTCTAAAATTATCACTTTTTAAAATTCCTCCTAATTGCATTGAAAAGCCCTCTCCTACAGTTGAAAGAATATTTTCAAATTGTGATGAAATTAAAGGCGATTCAGAGCTATATCCATTTTCATTCAATGTATCATTCCTGTTAAATTCAATTCCATAGGAATTAACACTCATTCCTAAGTATAAAAAATCCTTATATTGGGCACTAAGTGTGAAGTTAAATTGACTCTGGTAACCACTTTCTGTGACAAAAAAAGAATGACCCAGGGAGTTTCCCTCAATGTTACTATTGGATGAGTAATCTGAATTCTCGTCATTTTCCTCTAAGGGATTTATAAAATAGCCATGATAACCCAAAAAAGCTTGCTGAGATGCATAGTCAAGATTTTCACCAATATCTTGATATGCCTCAGAGATTGTTTCCTCTGGAAAAAGCATTAAGTTTTTTAATTTCACCCCTTCAGCATAGTAAAGAAAATAATTGTCTAATCCACTTGTGTTTTTTCCTCGAGCATTGAATTTTGATTTGAAATTATTTTTTCTTTTATAGTTAAATGCAAAACTAATCTTGGTAAAATCTTCTTCTTCGTTTGTGCTATTCATAATAAAAACAAATCCAGCTTGATTGATATCAATTGGAGTATTTGGAGGTAGTTCAACTCCTTTTTGTCCTAAATATTCAGTTTGAAAATTATTTGCAAGCGCTCTGGCAGAAAAACTTATTTCTGGATAGATAAATACTGCAGCTGCAGCAGGATTATCTGTAATTGAAGAAATGTCACCTCCTAATGCACTGAAAGCTCCTCCCATAGAAATGTATCTTGCTGTCCCCTCTAATGACTGTGAAGAATATCTTCTTGCATCCTCTATGAATTGAGCATTTGCAATCAATGAATGAAATGCAAGAACTAAAACAAAAAGCATTTTTTTTGTTTTCATAAAACAGAGTTATAAATTAAATTTACTTTTTCTTTCCTCCCCTTGAGCTAGAACTTCCTGAACCTCCTCTGGATTGAGATCCAGAAGAACTGAAGGATCTGCCTCCAGAATTATAAGACCTAGATGGTGAGGAGTAAGTTCTATTCGAAGAGGGTCTAACATTATTAGTTCCTGAACTTCTAGAGTTACCCCTTACATTTATATTCCTGTCATTAAAATTCCCATTAACAGAGGAGCTACTTCCTCTAGGAACTCTAATTCCTCGTGAGTTATTATAATTTGAGTATCCTTCTTTATAATTAATATTAGATCGAGAAGAAGCAGGCACATATATTCCGTCACTATTTCTTGATC
The DNA here is from genome assembly GCA_002728855.1 of Flavobacteriaceae bacterium. Lineage (GTDB taxonomy): Bacteria > Bacteroidota > Bacteroidia > Flavobacteriales > Flavobacteriaceae. Next base: position 17,734 of record PBWA01000043.1, on the reverse strand, counting down.
CATTTCTACTACCTCTAATTAAATTTCTTTCTCCTTCTTCAATTCTGTTATTTACAGAAGAACTATTGTAAGAAGAGCTTCTTCCAATATTATATCTAGTTTTCAGAGCATTAATGGTAGCAGAAATTTCTGATCTTTTGTTAATATCATCTTTATCTTTTTTACTTCTTGATTGAGTAGCAGCTGTTCTTCCTCCTCTGCTTGTATTTGAGAATGAAAGGCTTTCATATTGCTCATATTTTTTTTGAATAGAGCTATAATAATAAGGACTATGATAATAAAATGACCAGCGATATGGATTGTATGACATGCCATAATATCTTCCATAGTATGGCCCCCAGAGATTCCCCCTATAATTATAAGGATATCCTCCATAGTAACCGTAACCCATACCCCATGGATGTCCACCATGGTATCTATGCATCATGTAATAATCATAATAACGATACCTTCTCCAAAGAGGACTATACCCTGAAATAGAGCCATAACCATAATTATAATATGGATAGTAATGGTCATAGTAATAATGCATTGGCAAATTATTTGTAAAATAGATTTGAGTTTTATCAACCCTATCTCCCCAAGGCGCTTGATCACTTATTGAGGAATCAGTGTTTTCTTCAGAACTATAGTAATTTTCAATGTCAGTGAATAAATAGTTGTTAGGATCATTAACCGCTGAAGTATAGTCATCAGCTATATTGCTAAAAACATCTTTATAGTATTCACTACTATTACTTGATTGATTTGTTTGATTTTCTGAACCGGATATTTCCCCATATATTCCATCGGAGGTATAATAGGAAGATCCTTGATAACTTCCACAAGAATAAACTATTATTAATAAAAATATTAATAATGAAACTAAAATAGGCTTTCTGAAAAAATGTTTATTCATAGTTTGTAGTTTTTTAAAAAAATCAAAACAAAAAATAGTAGTTTTGCTTTTTACTAATATAATGGCAAAATTTGTGCCAAACTAAAAAATGGCTGAAAAATTAACTTCTAGACAGACAGATTATTCTAAATGGTATAATGAAATTGTTGTTAAAGCAGGGCTAGCGGAAACATCTGCTGTAAGAGGTTGTATGGTAATTAAACCTTATGGTTTTGCCATATGGGAAAAAATCCAATCTGAATTAGATAAAAAGTTCAAGGAAACAGGACATCAAAATGCATATTTCCCACTTTTTGTTCCTAAAAGTTTATTTGAAGCAGAGGAAAAAAATGCTGAAGGCTTTTCTAAAGAATGTGCAGTTGTTACTCATTATAGGTTAAAAAATGACCCTAAAGATTCGACTAAACTCATTATTGATGAACAAGCCAAACTTGAGGAAGAATTAATTGTTAGACCAACAAGTGAGGCGATTATTTGGAACACATATAAAAATTGGATACAATCCTATAGAGATTTACCTATTTTGGTAAATCAATGGGCAAATGTTGTTCGATGGGAAATGCGCACTCGATTATTCCTAAGGACAGCTGAATTTTTATGGCAAGAGGGTCATACTGCACATGCCACTAAAGAAGAAGCTATTGAAGAAACAATTCTAATTAATAACCTTTATGCAGACTTTGCAGAAAACTTTATGGCAATTCCAGTCTTAAAAGGTCTAAAAAGTGAGAGTGAACGTTTTGCCGGTGCTGATGAAACATATTGTATAGAAGGTTTAATGCAAGATGGGAAGGCACTTCAATTAGGAACTTCTCATTTTTTAGGTCAAAATTTCGCAAAAGCTTTTGATGTAAAATTTGCAAATGAAGATGGAAAATTATCCTATGTTTGGGCCACATCTTGGGGAGTATCCACTAGACTAATGGGAGCATTAATCATGACACATAGTGATGACAATGGTTTGGTTCTTCCCCCCAATCTAGCCCCTATTCAAGTTGTGATAGTGCCAATTTATAAGGGTTTAGACCAGCTAAAAAAAATAACAGTTGAGGCAAATAAGATTGTTAGTGATTTAAAGTCAAAAGGAATTTCTGTAAAGTATGATGACAGAGACAATTTCAAGCCTGGATATAAATTCAATGATTATGAGTTAAAAGGAGTTCCAATTAGAATATCAATTGGCCCAAGAGATCTAGAAAATAGAACTATTGAACTTGCAAGAAGAGATAACTTGACTAAATCAGTAGTGCAATTAGATTCAGTAGTTATTCAAGTTCAAAAAATATTAAAGGATATTCAATTATCATTATTTAATAGAGCTCAGAACTTTAGAGATAAAAATATTACTGAGGTTAATAATTTTAAGGAATTTGAAAAAATCATTACAGGTAATGGAGGATTTGTTTCTGCGCATTGGGATGGTACTATTGAAACAGAATTGAAGATTAAAAATTTAACTAAAGCAACTATCAGATGTATCCCTATTGATAATAAAAAAGAAAAAGGGAAATGTATATTCAGTGGTAAAGAGTCTGCTGGACGTGTAATATTTGCAAAGTCATATTAATTTTTAAAAAAAGTTTATTGCAAATTTTAAGTTGTATAATTATTTTTTAAAGTGTAAATTTGGCAGCGTTTTTGGCCCGTTCGTCTATCGGCTAGGACGCCAGGTTTTCATCCTGGTAAGAGGGGTTCGATTCCCCTACGGGCTACAATTTTTAAGCACAAAATATTGTGCTGATATACCAGCAGTTTTTATAACTGAGGATTTCTATAAGTTTTTTTTATTCTATTATAAACTTATTTAACTGTTTAGTTTATTTATTCACTTTATGTTTATTTAATTTTAAAATTTTATAAATTAATTATTATGAGAAGTTTTTTCTTGAAATATTACCCAATAATTTTAGCCTTTCTTTCTTTTTTGTATTCAGTTAGTTTGTGGTTTACAGGAAATAAATTGGAAGGCATTTTTGTTGGGATTTGGGTGCCATCTATTTTAGCTCTATCAATTGCTATCAGACAAAGATCAAATAAATAAATATAATTAGGTTTATGATTTCAATTACAAATTTTGATAAGAGTCAAACAGTCATGTTTATAGTTGGGACAATTATTTTTGTCACCTATATGGCTTGTTTATTGATTGTAATTGCTAGACAACATAAAATCCAAGAAAAAGAAAGAAAAAATGATCCTGAATTAAACAGAAAAACTTTTTGAGGCATGAAATTTATAAAATTATCATCCATATTTACAGTCTCGATTACCATAATAAATGTCTGGTTATTTAGATTTAATAAGCCATCAATATATAGGGGAGGAGACGCAACTAATATGATAGAAGAGTTTAACGCATATGGTCTGAGTGAGTCTTTGGTATATATTGTAGGAACCATAAAAGTTCTCTTCGCGTTAGGTTTGATTTTCGGGCTTTTTTGGGATAAATTATTAGTATTTTCCGCCCTTGTAATTTCTTTTTTAATGACAGCAGCAGTATTTATGCACTTAAAAATTGGAGATGAGTTCATAAAGTCCTTGCCTGCAACTATTATGTTTATACTTTGTTTATTTATAATTATCTCAAACTATTATAAAAAGGAGGCAAGCATAGTTTAAATATAAAATAAGCTTTTAGATAAGTTTTATTAAAATAATAGCTAATTAATTTGAAGATTTATTAAATTTGCAAGCAAAATTTTTTAAATAAATGGCAAATCACAAATCTGCTATAAAGCGAATTCGATCGAGTAAAAAGAAAAGAATACTAAATCGTTTTCAGTCAAAAACTACTAGAAATGCTATAAGAAAACTTAGAGCAACAACCTCAAGTAAAGAAGCTAAAAAACAATTTCCAGCTGTTGTTTCCTTGATAGATAAATTATCAAAGAAGAATATTATTCACGACAATAAAGCATCTAATTTAAAATCCAAACTTGCAAAACATATAGCAAGTCTTTAGATCATGAATTCATAGAAATTAAAAACTCTTCGTTATTTTGAGTTTTTGTAAACCTATCATTAATAAATTCCATTGCTTCAACAGGATTCATATCAGCTAAATATTTTCTCATTATCCACATTCTTTGTATGGTATTTTCGTCCAGTAACATATCATCTCTTCTTGTACTCGATGAAATTAAATCAATTGCAGGAAAAATTCTCCGATTAGAGATTTTTCGATCCAATTGAAGTTCCATATTACCAGTTCCTTTGAACTCCTCAAAAATAACTTCATCCATTTTTGAACCTGTTTCAGTTAATGCAGTTGCAATAATTGTTAATGATCCACCTCCTTCAATATTTCTAGCAGCACCAAAAAATCTTTTGGGTTTATGAAGTGCATTGGCATCAACCCCACCACTAAGAATCTTTCCAGAGGCAGGTTGAACAGTATTATAAGCTCTAGCCAAACGAGTGATCGAATCAAGTAATATCACTACATCATGACCACATTCAACTAATCTTTTTGCTTTTTCAAGCACTATGTTTGCTACTTTTACATGTCTTTCTGCGGGTTCATCAAATGTAGACGCAACCACTTCTCCATCAACATTTCTTTGCATATCTGTAACTTCTTCTGGTCTTTCATCAATTAAGAGAATTAGCTGAAAAACTTCAGGGTGATTTGCAGCTATTGCATTAGCTATGTCTTTAAGCAGCATTGTCTTTCCTGTTTTGGGCTGTGAAACTATCATCCCTCTTTGACCCTTACCAATAGGTGAAAAGAGATCGATTATTCTGGTAGAAATAGTATTATTTTTTTCAGCAACTTTGAACTTTTCGTCAGGAAATAATGGTGTCAAATGCTCAAAGGACACCCTATCTCTAACTATTTTAGGATCGATACCGTTAATTTTATTTACCTTAATAAGTGGGAAGTACTTTTCACCTTCTTTTGGAGGCCTTACAGCTCCATGAACTGTATCTCCAGTTTTAAGTCCAAACAGGCGTATTTGAGATTGAGAAACATATACGTCATCTGGAGAAGATAAATAATTAAAATCAGAAGATCTTAAAAAACCATAACCTTCAGACATAGTATCTAACACACCTTCTGTCTCAATAATTCCCTCAAACTCAAAATCTGGTTGTCTATATCTATTCCTCTTGTCTTTATTGTGCGGATCCTCAGCCTTTTTTTTAGGAACAGGCCTATCTTTCTTAAAATTTTTATCATTTCCTAATGATGCAGAAGAAACCTCTTTTTTATTAGGAGGTATAGTTTCTTTTTTCTCACTTGAAGCAGAAGACAAATGATCAATAATTTTGTATATTAAATCTTCTTTTTTTAGAGTTTTTGAAACTTTAATTTTTAAAGTTTTAGCAATTTCTTGTAAGTCATTAATTTTTTTACTTCTGAGCTTTTCTATTTCATACATTTTAATTGATATTGATTATTTTCAAAAATTTTCTTTGGCGGGGAAAAATATAACTTGTAAGAGGAAGTTTAAAGAGTAGCAATATTACAAATTTTATTTTAAATCAAAAAAAATAAAAACTTATTTTTGTTTATATGATTCAAAGAGTTCAAACTATTTTTTTACTTACAAACCTTTTTTTTCTAATGACTTTGTATTTGTTTTTTGAGCTAAAATCTTTTGCTTTGGACATTTTTAATTTTGAAATTTTAATTAACATCAATTTATACTTAATTTTTTGTTCATTGATAACACTGATAAGTATTTTTTTATTTAAAAACAGAACGACTCAATTATTTCTTAATAAAATTCAAATTTTTTTCCATTTTATATCCTTATTATTATTTTTTTTAGAATTAATAGCTTCCCAGCATTTAAATTCTATATACAAATTGTTAATTCCAATTTTCCCTCTGATACTTCTTTTTCTTGCTAATAATTTTATTAAAAAAGATGAGGATTTGATAAAATCCATCGATCGAATTAGATAATTTTATTTGATAATTCAATTATGTTCACACTTTTCACTTTTAAATTTTCAATATTAAATTTTATCATAGTTCTTTTTTTGTGAAATCCTTGAATACCACATGCGCCAGGATTCATATGTAAAAGTGAATTATTTTTATCATTAATTATCTTTAAGATATGTGAGTGTCCACAAATAAAAATATTTGGTTTAAAAGCTTCAATTATTTTTTTTGCTCTTCTGTTATAATTTCCAGGATATCCCCCTATATGTGTCATATAAATTTTTAATCCTTCACAACAAAAGGTAAGATCCTCCTCAAATTTTTCTCTTATTTTAATATCATCAATATTTCCATAGACAGCTTTTAGGGGTTTTAATTTTAAAATACTTTGACTAACTTTAATATGCCCTATATCACCTGCATGCCATACTTCATCTACTTCATCAACATATTTTAGAATTTTTTGATCAATATATCCATGTGAATCGGAAAGAAGTAATACTTTTCTCATCTTTTTAGTAAAAATAATAATCAAAAATGAGATTAAGTATTATAAATTTCACATTAAAATAAGAAATTATAAAACGATATCTTTGTTAATTATAATGAATAATTACTCAAGATATTTTATTGAAATCGCATATAATGGTGAAGCATACTCAGGTTGGCAGAAACAACCAAATTCAATATCAATTCAGGAAACAATTGAAACAGTTTTATCAAATTTATTATCTGATGAAATTTCGGTGGTTGGTGCTGGAAGGACAGATGCTGGAGTACATGCACTAAAAATGTTTGCTCATTTTGATGCGAAAATTTCTGACAAAAAACTTAATGAACTTAAATACTTAATAAATAATTACTTGCCTAAGGACATTGTAGTTAAAAATTTATATAATGTTATCCCGAAAGCTCATGCTCGTTTTGATGCAATATCAAGAACATATGAATATAAAATATCTAAGGAAAAAGATCCATTTCATTTTCCTTTGACATATTTTATTAAAGAAAATATTGACATTGATTTAATGAATAAAGCATCAAAAATATTATTAAATTACAGAGATTTCAAGTCTTTTTCAAAATCAAATACTGATGTAAAAACCTTTTTTTGTAAAATTATTTCTGCAAAATGGAATTTTACAAAAAATGGATATATTTTTAAGATTGAATCAGATAGATTTTTACGAAACATGGTTCGAGCTATTGTAGGAAGTTTAATTGAAATTGGAATGGGAAAGAGAGAAATAAATGATTTTAAAAAATTAATTGAAAGTAGAGATAGGAAAAATGCTGGCTTTTCAGTACCTGCTAGAGGGCTATTTTTAACAGACATAGTTTATCCAAAAAAAATATTTAAGCGATGAATTCTGTAAAGGGAAATATTTTTGATTTTAAGTTATTTTCGAAAATAATGAAGTTTGTTAGTCCATATAAGCGTACTTTCTACTTTGTATTAATTACTGCAATTTTATTGTCAGTACTTTCAATTGTCACCCCATATCTATTGAAAACAGTTGTTGACGATTATATAAGTCTTGGTGATTTTAATGGCATGGTTTCAATGATTTCATTAATGTTCACAGCTTTGATTTTTGAAGTAATTTTTCAATTTTTATTTGTTTATTATGCAAATTGGCTTGGTCAAAGGGTTATTAGAGATTTAAGAGTAAAGCTACTAGATAAAATTCTAAGTTTTAAGATGGCTTTTTTTGATCAAAATTCAGTTGGCAGATTAGTAACTCGGGCTGTTAATGATATGGAAACAATTGCAAGTATATTTTCTCAAGGATTATTTATGATCTTAGCAGATTTTTTAAAAATGGGGACAATAATAATTGTCATGCTAATTGTTGATTGGAGACTATCCTTAATTGTTTTTTCCATATTGCCAATAATTATATATGCGACAAGACTTTTTCAGAGTTCTATGAAAAGAGCATTCGAGGAAGTTCGTTTGCAGGTCGCTAATTTGAATTCTTTTGTTCAAGAGAGGATTAATGGGATTAAAGTTGTTCAACTTTTTGATACTGAAAGACTTGAATTTAAGAAATTTGAAAAAATTAACGAAAAACATAAAAAAGCCTGGTTAAAAACAGTTTGGTATAATTCAATTTTTTTTCCAATTGCTGAATTTTCTTCATCTATTGCAATTGGTCTTCTAGTATGGTTTGGAGGTCTAAATGTTATAGTTGAAGGGATCATTTCTTTAGGAACTATTTTTCTTTTTATCCAAATGTCTCAAATGTTATTTCGTCCTTTAAGACATATTGCTGATAAGTTTAACACTCTTCAAATGGGAATGGTAGCTGCAGAAAGAGTTTTTAAACTGATTGACCGTGACGAAAAAATAAAAAATTTAGGAAATATTTCAGTTGAAAAGATTAAAGGATCCATTTCATTTGAAAATGTTAATTTTTCTTATTTGTCAAACGAGCAAGTTCTTCATCAAATCAATTTAAATGTAAAACAAGGAGAAAAAATTGCAATAGTAGGATCTACCGGAGCAGGTAAGTCAACTATAATTAATTTACTATCAAGATTCTATGAATATGAAACAGGAAATATTTTTATTGATAATATATCCATTAAAGACTTTTCTATTAAATCTTTAAGAAAACACTTGGGAGTTATTTTACAGGATGTTTTTTTGTTTGCAGATACAATATATAATAACATAGTTTTATATGACACTAATATTAAAGAAGAAGATGTTTATAAGGCCGCCAATGAAATTGGTGTTCATAATTTTATTTCTTCTCTCCCAGGTGGATATCAATATAATGTTAAAGAAAGAGGAGTCATGCTATCCTCTGGGCAAAGACAATTAATTGCTTTTTTAAGAGTCTATTTATCTAATCCAAGTATTTTAGTTCTGGATGAAGCAACTTCTTCAATTGATTCTTATTCTGAGGATCTAATTCAGATAGCATTAAAAAAAATAACTGAAAATAAGACAGCTATTGTTATCGCGCATAGATTGTCAACTATAAAAAATTCAGATAGAATTGTAGTTATGGATAAAGGTAGAATAGTTGAAGTTGGTAATCATGAAGAATTAATTTCAATCGAGGGAGGATATTATTCCCAATTATATCAAATACAATTTTTGCAGGAGGCCGTTTAGATTAATAGATCCTCAGTAATTCTTATCCTTAGATCATCAATATTTTTAAACGAGTAAAATTCTCCATTTTTTATATATGAAATTTTACCTGTCTGTTCAGAAATTACTATTACTAATGCATCTGTCTTTTCAGTAATTCCAAATCCTGCTCTATGTCTTAAGCCCAATCTTGATGGGATACTGACAGATTCTGAAACTGGAAGAACAACTCTTGTTGCTTTTATATAATTACCTTTTAAAATTATCGCGCCATCATGAAGAGGACTATTTTTAAAAAAAATTGTTTCAAGGATTTCGTTTGTTAACTCTATGTTTACCTTTTCCCCTGTCTCTTGAACAAATTCAAGACTATTTTCTCTTTCTAATACTATAATAGCTCCAGTTTTTTCAGAAGCCATTTTTTCACAAGAACTTAAAAGGATAGGAAGATTAAGTTTTAATAAGCTTTTGTCTTGATTTAAAAAATTAAAATATTTAAATACATTTCTTCTAGAAGCAAAGTTTGTAGATCCAATTAGTAGTAAAAACTTTCTAATTTCTTGCTGAAATACAACGATTAATGCAAAAAAACCAACACTAATGAAATTTCCTAGAATGTTAGATAAGACATCTAGTTTGAATAAATCTGTAATTTTCCATATGAAGTAAATGATTACAATGCCAATAAAAATATTGATCGCTACAGTTCCTTTTACAAGTTTATACAGGTAGAAAAGCAATAAAGCGACCAATAGAATGTCTAGTACATCTGTAATTGAAATATCTATAAAATCGAATTGATTCAATCTAGCTTTTTTGTAAAATTATAAAACTATTGAAGTGATTGCAACAAATCAATACATTCTTTCGCTTCAACAACATCATGAACTCTCAATATATTTGCACCTTTCAATAATGCTATTGAATTCAAAATAGAGGTTCCATTTAATGCTTTTTCAGGATTGATATTTAAATTTTTATATATCATTGATTTTCTTGAAATACCAACTAGAATAGGGAGTTCAAGTATTTTAAAAAATTCAAGATTCTTCATTATAAAGTAATCTTCTTTCATTGTTTTAGAAAACCCAAAACCCGGATCTATAATTATATCATTTAATCCATTTTCATAGCCCTTTTTTATCATTGATGAAAAATAAAATAAAGCTTTTTGAACAATATTTTCAAAATTTACTTTTTTATCATTTATAAATGGACTTATTTCATTATATGTTAGCACATAAGGAGCTTTTTTTTCACCAGCAATTTTAATGATTTCAGGATCATAATACCCACCTGAGATATCATTTACAATAGAAATCCCCATATCGACACATCTCCTCGCTATTGAGTTATGAAATGTATCTATTGAGAAAATCGTATCTGGAAATTCTTTAATAAGTGATTCAACAATTGGGAATAAACGTTTTTCTTCTTCTCTAATTGAAATTATATTTCCTCCAGGCCTTGTACTTTGTCCACCTATGTCAATAAAGGAAGCTCCATCATTAATCATTTCATTTGTTTTTAGAATAGATTTTTTTAGACTATTATGTTTTCCTCCATCATAAAATGAATCTGGAGTAAGATTTAGTATCCCCATAATCTTGGGAACTGACAGATCAACTAGTTTTCCATTGCAATTGATAGTCATTTTTTAATAATATGTTTCAAATCTTTTAGAATCTTTTTTTAAGTACTTAAAAAAATTACCGAAATTTACACCAAAATATATTAAAAATTCCATGACAGCCACTGAAGTTGAATATATTAAGGTAATAGATCAATGTAGGGACTTATTTGAAAAAAAAATGAAGGACTATGGTTCTGCCTGGAGAATTTTAAGAATATCCTCTTTAACAGACCAAATTTATATTAAAGCTCAAAGGATTAGGAGCTTGCAATTAAATAAAAATAAAAAAATTGATGAGGATGAAATTCCTGAGTTTATTGGTATAATTAATTATTCAATTATGGGATTGATACAACTAGAAAAAGGAGTTTCTGATAAACCTGATTTTACTCCTAATCAAATTTTATCTTTTTATAACGAAAAAGTAGAAAGTACTTTTGAATTAATGCTTGCAAAAAATCATGATTATGGTGAGGCCTGGAGAGATATGAGGATAACTTCATTAACTGATTTAATTATTCAAAAACTTATTCGTGTAAAAAAAATAGAAGAAAATTCAGGTAATACTATTGTAAGCGAAGGAATCGATGCGAATTATCAGGATATTATTAACTATGCAGTTTTTGCACTAATTCATATTGGAGTATTTAAATAAATTTTGATTAAATGAGACAAAAAATTATTGCTGGAAATTGGAAAATGAATAATGATAAAGAGGAAACAAAATCTCTTATAAATTCATTAAAATCAATTTCATTTTCTAAAGACGTAAAAGTAATGATTGCTCCATCATATATCCACCTCAGTGATGCTGCTGAGATGCTAAAGGATCATAAAATTGATGTTTTGGCTCAGAACATGCACTTTTTAAATAATGGCGCATATACAGGAGAGATTTCACCACAGATGTTGAAAAGTATTGGAATTAGTAAAGTAATTCTGGGTCACTCAGAAAGAAGAATTTATTACAACGAAACCGAGAATTCTCTTAAGCAAAAAATTAAAGCAGCAATAGAAAGCAATTTTGAAATAATTTTTTGTTTCGGTGAGCAATTATCAGACCGAAAGAAGGGAAAGCATTTTGATCTCATTAAGAATCAATTAAAAATCCCTCTGTTTCATTTGGAATCAAATAGCTGGAAGAGAATAATTCTTGCATACGAACCTGTCTGGGCTATAGGAACTGGTGAAACAGCTACTCCAAATCAAGTTCAAGAAATGCATTCTTTTATAAGAGGTTTAATTAAACAAAATTATAACGATGATCTTGCTAATAGCATTTCTATTCTGTATGGAGGCAGTGTAAAATCAAAAAATTCTAAAGAAATTTTTTCTCAAGATGATGTCGATGGGGGCCTTATTGGTGGAGCTTCATTAGATTTTAGTGAATTTGTCAAAATTATTGAATCCATATGATGATCAATTCACATAATAATATTTTTTATAATAGAAAACCTAAGATTAATGAGGAGGATGAAACAATTTTAATGACTGACATGGGTCAGGAGCATGAACTAATCTTATTTAACGATGACGTGAACACTTTTGATCATGTCATTGAGACTTTAGTTTCCGTATGCAATCACACATATGAGCAAGCTGAACAATGTGCTTACATTGTCCATTTCTCAGGAAAGTGTTCGGTTAAAAAGGGAAAATTTAGCTACCTCGAACCTCTTTGTTTAAAATTATTGCAAGCTGATCTTTCAGCTGAAATTAGTTAAAACTAATAATCTGTAACTAATATGTCAAAGACCTTGTTTATCACTTTTTTATTATTTAACCTTATTTATTCTCAAAATTCTACTCTAATGAATCAAACAATTTATCAATTTTCTATTGAAGATATCAATGGAGATACTTTCAATTTCTCTAATCTCAAAGGAAAAAAAATAATGATTGTAAATACTGCTTCAAAATGTGGTTTAACACCTCAATATGATAAATTACAAAAGTTATATGAAAAATATAAAAATGATAACTTCATAATTATAGGATTTCCTGCAAATGATTTTTTAAGCCAGGAACCTGGAACAAATGATGAAATAGCATCTTTTTGTAAAAAGAATTATGGTGTAACATTCCCTATAATGTCAAAAATTTCAGTTAAAGGAAAAGATATGCATCCGATATTTAATTTTCTAACAAAAAAGAAGCTTAATGGGTATAAAGATTCCTTTGTTATGTGGAATTTTCAAAAATATTTAATTAATTCAAATGGTTTGCTTGAAAAAATTGTATCTCCATGGACAACCCCATTTGATGATAAAATTTTATCTTGGATTGAAGAAAAATGAAAAATAGTGGTCTATAAAAACAAAACATCTTGCGTTCATGCTGGGGAGCTAAAAGACCTTGAATACAATGGAGCAGTTTCTCCTCTTTACATGAGCACCTCTTATGCCTTTGATAAGGTTAAATCTAATCTATACCCCAGATATTTTAACACTCCAAATCAAACTGCTTTAGGGAAAAAAATCTCTATCCTAGAAAAAGGCGAAAAAGCTCTAATTTTTAGTTCTGGTATGGCTGCAATAAGCTCATCATTATTTTCAAATTTAGAGTCTGGGAGTCATGTGATTTTTCAAAATGATCTTTATGGCGGAACAAGTAATTTTATAAAAAAACAATTCCCGAAATATGGAATAGAATTCTCTTTTTCTAAGGGATTAGGAGTTTCAGATTTTGAAAAAGAAATAAAACAAAATACAGTGGGAATTTACATTGAAACTCCAAGTAATCCACTTTTTAAAATAATCAATCTTAAAGAAGTTTCTAAACTTGCTAAGGATAGAGAGTGTTGGACTATTGTAGATAATACATTTGCATCACCCGTTAATCAAAACCCCATAAGTTTTGGCATTGATATGGTCGTTCACAGTGCTACAAAATATTTAGGAGGGCATAGTGATATTTCTGCTGGAGTAGTTGTCTCAAATAATTTTTTCATAGAAAAAATATATGACCATGCAAAAAATTTTGGCGGAAATATAAGTGAGTACTCTTCTTGGTTACTTGAGAGAAGTATTAAGACTCTTTTTTTAAGAGTTGAAGCTCAAAATAGAAATGCGATGAATTTAGCAAAATTTCTTCAGAAAAATAAATATGTTTCTTCAGTACACTACCCTGGATTAGAATCGCATCCAGATTATTTGATTGCAAAAAACCAAATGCATGGTGGCTTTGGAGGAATGCTTTCATTTGAAATGAATCAAAGCATCAATACTTCAAAGTTTTTGGAATCTTTGAAGTTAATCAAGCCTTCAACTAGCCTTGGCGGTGTTGAGAGTACATTGGTAATACCAAAATTTACTTCACATGCTTTATTATCAAAAAAGGAAAGACTCAATCAAGGAATCTCTGATAATTTAATTAGACTTTCAGTTGGAATTGAAGATCCAGGTGATTTAAAGTTAGATTTACAAAACTCAATTAATACTGCATCGAATGAAAGTTGATATTTTAGCTTTTGGAGCCCATCCTGATGATGTGGAACTTGGCTGTGGAGGAACAATTGCAAAATCCGTTTCAAAAGGAAAAAAAGTCGGAATAATTGATTTGACTAGAGGTGAACTTGGTACTAGAGGTAATAAAGATATAAGGAAAAGGGAAGCTGAGGAGGCAGGGAAAATTCTGGGTGTTAAATTCAGAAAAAATTTATTCTTAGATGATGGTTTTATTTTTAATGATAGAGAATCTCAGGAAAAAGTTATTGAAGTTATTAGATTATATAAACCTGAAATAGTTTTGTGTAATGCAATAAAAGATAGGCATGTGGATCATGCAAGAGCTTCAGATTTAGTAAGTAGTTCATGTTTTCTTAGCGGGCTTGAAAAATTAAAAACAGCTGGAGGAAAAGATTTTTCAAATACTTCTTGGCGGCCAAAGCATGTTTTTCATTACATTCAATGGGAAGATATAATACCCGATTTTGTTTTTGATATTTCTGGATTTCTTGAAATAAAAATGAGCGCAGTTAAAGCATTTAAAAGTCAAGTTTATAATGAGAAATCTTCTGAGACTGAAACTCCAATAAGTTCAATTAATTTTCTTAATTCAGTAGAGTCAAGAGCAAATAATCTTGGCCGGCTTATATTTTCCGATGCCGCTGAGGGATTTACCTCAGAACGTACTATGGCTATTGAAGATTTTGATACTTTACTTTAGATTATTGCTTAAATAATTATAAATTTGCTCGTTTATTTGGTGGTTGTAGCTCAGCTGGTTAGAGCGCTAGATTGTGGTTCTAGATGTCGCCGGTTCGAATCCGGTCTTCCACCCATTTTTCTAAAAACCCCTAAAATTTTAGGGGTTTTATAAATTTAAGAAAATCAAGTAATCTTTTTTAAAAAGAAATTCCAAATCCAATATTTGCAACTATTATAGCATTATCTGCAACACCTGGAATATTGGGCAATTCCTCTGTTTTTTGCTCAGAGTAACTTGGATCTATGTCATCGACAGCAGTAAAAGTTATTTGAGAGGGTATATCGCCAAATCCATAACCTAATTCGAATCTAAAATAAACTTTTCCTGCGCTTTTAATACCAAATTTTAAGTTAGTTGTATTTAGATTAATATTTGTTTTTCCACTCCCGGTTCTTAATTCATTTAAACTTAAATTTTTAAATTCTAATTCAGTATCAAGAGTTGCCATACCAATACTTAAATATGCCCCTTTTCCATTTTTCCTAAAATAATAGTTAATACCATATTCAAAATAATTTACACTAACTTCAGTGTCATCCTCTTTAATATAGCCCTTTTGTTTAGGAGAGACTTTAAATTTACTATAATCTATAAATGGTGCAAAATGATTATTTAGAACTGGAATTATAACTTCAAGATTTCCAGCTGCAATATTAGGTATACCTAATTTTGCTCCTAATGAAATATGTTTTACTTTATAAGATAGAGTATCAGATTTTGATTCGCTTTCAATTTCTTGTGCCATTAATGAGAAAGAAAAAAATAAACTAAATAGAAGAGCAAATTTTTTATTCATGATTTTGAAATTAATTAGTAT
The DNA here is from genome assembly GCA_002728855.1 of Flavobacteriaceae bacterium. GTDB lineage: Bacteria > Bacteroidota > Bacteroidia > Flavobacteriales > Flavobacteriaceae. The sequence continues at coordinate 2,177 of PBWA01000043.1, read as the reverse complement.
TTAATTGAATTCTATTTGGCATATTTGCAAGTTCCCAGGCAGTATGAAAAATTAGTTTAGTTCTTTTTTCAAGTATGTCATAATTTATTTTATCTGCTGTGTCAGTGGGTTGGTGATAATCTTCATGTGTCCCATTAAAATAAAAAATTACTGGAATATTGTTTTTAGCAAAATTATAATGATCACTCCTGTAATAAAATCTATTGGGATCATTATCTGCATTAAAAGTATAGTCAAGGATAAGATTTGTGTATTTTCTATTTACATTTTCTGAAACTTCATGAAGCTCAATGCTTAGTTTATCTGAGCCAATTAAATAAATATAATTAGGGTCCTTATCTGTTCTTTTTGGATCAAGTCTTCCAATCATATCTATGTTCAGATTTGCAACAGTTTTTTCTAGCGGATAAATGGGATTTTCAGTATAGTATCTTGATCCTAAAAGACCTTTTTCTTCTCCTGTGACATGAAGAAACACTATTGATCGTTTGGGCCCGTTATTCTCATTTACTGCGATTTGAAAAGCTTCTGCTATTTCAAGCATTGCAACGTTTCCAGATCCATCATCATCAGCACCATTATATATTTCACCATTTTTAACTCCTACATGATCTAAGTGAGCAGAAATGACAATAAATTCATCTGGTGTTTCAGAACCGGGAATTATTGCAACAACATTTTCAGTTTCCACATTTTTATCTCTTATTTTTAAAATCATTTCTTGAAAGTAATTATTAGTATCTATCGCTGGATCTATATTCTGTTTCCTATAATAATTACTTAAAAAATCCACTGCTATCTTTTGTCCTCTCTCACCAGTATCTCTCCCTTCAAAATAATCAGAGGCATAAACATATAAAAGCTCTTTGAGCTCTTTAGATGTAATTGATTTCGAATATTTAATAGATAAATCTATCTGACCGTAAAGGATTGAATTGATGAATAACAATAAAACGAAGCTTAATCTCATAATTTTTTTAAATACAATTAATTTAATCTTATGCAAATATAACTTTATATTAACAATAATTTAAAGAAAAAAAAGTGATTGATTTAGAGATTTTAGTTGTATTTATTTTCTCTTCAACAATTTTGACCTTAATGCCAGGACCTGACATTTTATATTTAATTTCACAAAGTGTATTGTATGGCAAAAAAAGAGGATTCTTAATTAGCTTAGGACTTGTAACAGGTCTTTTATTTCACACTTTAATTGTAGCTTTCGGTCTTGCTTCAATAATAAAGATTTATCCAAATATTATTTTTGTGATCAAGATACTTGGATCAATCTATATAGCTTATCTAGGTTTTATTAGCATTAGGGAAAGTTATATTATAAGTTCAAATATTGAATCTTATACTAGAGAAGGTTATGGAGGATTTTTAAAAGGTTTAATAATGAATTTATTGAACCCAAAAGTGAGTTTGTTTTTTTTAGCTGTATTTCCTGGATTTTTGTTTAGTCAAAGTTTGTCAGTGCAATTTCAATTCATGATTTTAGGATGTATTTTTTTTATTCAAGCACTAATTGTTTTTATAATTGTAACTATTTTATCAAGTTTTTATTTTAAATCTTTAAAAAAATCTTTTATTCTCAGAAAACTTATTTTAAAACTGCAGGGAATTATTTTAATTATCATATCAGTTTTCATTTTTTTGGTCTAATATTAAAATTTATATTAGACATCTTTATAAAATTATAAAGAGATAATTGATTAATTTACTAGATAATCATATTTAATTGATTATCAGGATATAATTTGTTATATTTGCATGCATCTAGTTTTAAATTAGTTGCAATGGAATCCAAAAAGTTTATTGGGAAAGGACTTACTTACGATGATGTTCTTTTAGTGCCAAGATATTCAGAAATTCTTCCTAAAGATGTTTCTATAACCTCCCGCTTTTCAAGAAACATATCTCTTAACATACCAATCGTTTCTGCAGCAATGGATACAGTTACTGAGAGTAAAATGGCAATTGCAATGGCAAGAGAAGGCGGAATTGGAGTTGTGCATAAAAATATGACAATAAAGAAGCAAGTTGAAAATATTCGAAAGGTTAAACGAGCTGAATCTGGAATGATAATGGACCCTATTGTTCTTTTTGAAGATTCCACGGTAGGAGATGCAAAACTAAGTATGTCACAAAATAAGATTGGTGGAATTCCTATAGTT
>PBWA01000042.1 GCA_002728855.1 Flavobacteriaceae bacterium | reverse complement strand
TATAGGCCTCGTAGCATAACTGAATAGTGCACTTGATTACGGCTCAAGAGGTTGCAGGTTTGAATCCTGCCGAGGTCACAAAAAGGAGGATTGTCAAAAACAGTTCTCCTTTTTATTTATCTTTAAAAACAAAAGATGAAACTCTTAAAATCCAATATTCTTTTATTTTTATTAGTCTTGATTTCATCATGCGATGATGGATTTGAAAATGGTGTAATAAGTGAGGAAATTACAATGAATGAAATTAATGATGTAGTTGAAATCCTCAGAGATCAATGGGGTATCAACCATATTTATGCTCAAAATCAATACGATTTATTTTTTTCTCAGGGGTATCTTGCTGCAAAAGACAGACTTTTTCAGTTTGAAATTTGGAGACGTCAAGCAACAGGAACAATAGCTGAAATCTTAGGTGAAGATGAATTAGAAAGAGATTTAGGCGCTAGGCTTTTTCAGTTTAGAGGAGATATAGAGAAAGAATTAAATCATTATCACCCTGATGGAGCAGAAATCATTCGTGCATATGTTGATGGAATCAACAAATATATAACTGATATAAACAGAACTCCAAATGATCTACCCCTGCCATTTAAAATCTTAGGAATAAAGCCAAATCTTTGGACTCCAGAGGTTGTAATTTCAAGGCACCAAGGATTATTAGGGAATATAAACCAAGAACTTCAAATTGGAAGAGCCGTTGCTCTTTTGGGTGAAGAAAAAGTTAAAGAACTAATATGGTTTCATCCAAAGGACCCAAAGATTAAATTAGATCCAAAAATTGATAAGGACCTACTTTTTGAAAATATACTATCTCCATATAATGCATTTAGAAAAACATTAAAATTTTCTAGAAAAAGTGTTTTAGAAAATTATAAAACCAATTCAGATAAAATTGCCGTCAATGAAATAAACATTGACTCTTTATCCATTGGGAGTAATAACTGGGTAGTTAGTGGAAGTAAAACTGAAGATGGCAACACATACATGGCAAATGATCCTCATAGAAGAATTTCGGTACCATCGCTAAGATACATGGCTCATTTGATATCACCTAATTGGAATGTAATTGGTGGCGGGGAACCTGAAATACCTGGCATATCAATAGGGCATAATGAATATGGGGCTTGGGGTCTAACCGTATTTAGAACAGATGGGGAAGACTTATATCAATATGAAATTAATCCAAATAACCCCTTAGAATATAAATTCGAGGGAGAATGGAGGGAAATGAAAATAATTAAAGAAGTTATTCCCGTTAAAGATAAAGAACCAGTTGAAGTTACACTAAAGTATACTCATCATGGTCCAATAACTTATATCGATGAAAAAAAGAATATTGCTTTTGCTGTAAGATGCGCTTGGCTTGAAATTGGAGGTTCTCCCTACCTAGCCTCTTTAAGAATGAATCAGGCCAAATCTTGGGAAGAATTTAGAGATGCTTGTAATTACAGTAATATACCAGGGGAAAACATGATTTGGGCTGATATCAATGGTAACATTGGTTGGCAAGCTGTTGGAATTGCTCCGATTAGAAATAATTTTAGTGGATTAGTACCTGTTTTGGGAGATGGCAGCTATGAATGGGAAGGATATCTACCTATAATTAAAAAACCTAATGAGTATAATCCTGAAAAAGGCTTTATTGCTACAGCAAATCAAAATATAACACCTGAAAATTATGAATACTGGAATGCAATTGGTTATTCTTGGTCAGATCCTTATAGAGGCGATAGAGTCAATGAAGTATTAAATCAAAAAGATCCACTAAATATTGAAAAAATGAAGGATTTACAAGTTGATGTAACATCTTTACCAGCAAAAAAATTGATTCCTATACTTGATCAAATTTCTTTTGATTCCAAAAATTCGGTTTTAAAAGAAAAATTATTTGATTGGAATTTTGAACTTTCTCCTAACTCAATCCCTGCTGCTATTTATGTTTCATGGGAAAATGAAATAAAAAAACTAGCGCACAAGAGATTTGTTCCAAAAAAAGCTAGAGAATATATTCAATCTATTCAACTCAAAAAAATAATTGATTGGATAGAACTCCCTGAAGAAAAAATTTTTGGCTCTAACCCTACTCTAGGTAGAAACCAATTTTTAAAAGAATCCTTTATTTATGCAATGAAAAATCTTGAAAAAAAACTAGGATCAGATACAACTAATTGGCAATATGGACAAGAAAAATTTAAACATACATTTATGACTCATCCTCTAGGTAACATAGTAAATAAAGAGACCGCAGCTAAGTTAAATCTTGGTCCTCTTCCAAGAGGCGGAAATTCATACACTCCTGGTTCTACAGGTAGTAATGATAATCAATCCAGTGGAGCAACTTTCAGGTTAATTATAAATACCGGTGATTGGGACTCAGCAATTGCTAACAATAGTCCCGGTCAATCTGGTGATCCAGACAGTCCTTTTTACAGCAATCTTTTTCAAAAATGGGCAAAAGATGAATATTTCCCTATGTACTTTTCTAAAGACAAAATCAAGTCAACTACATATAAAAGAACCTATCTAACTCCAAGCAAAACTAAAATGATAATTTATAAATTAAAGTTTTAGTTTTATATCTAAGGGTGTTTTGCCAGATATTCGAGTATCATCCTTAGTCATTATTTTAAAACTTTTAGTCTTATAAGAAGTTTTAAATTTTTCAAATTCATCATCTGGGAATTTAGAGAGAGCTCTAGTTTTCAGATCAATAAATCCAAAAATTAATTCAAGACGGGCAAGATTTATTCCATTAGGGCTATAGAAATTCTGAATTAATCTCCCAAATCTACCATCATTACTATATCCATCAACTTCAACACTTATTATAAAGTCTTGCTCTAATTTTAATTCTTTATAATAATACATATGCTCATAAAAAACTATTGGACCTCTCATATGAACCTCAAGTTTATTTTTTGACAATCCAATTGAATCAAAAAAAGACATCCTTGCATCTGCAGAATACTTGATGTATGAATGATTTGCAAAGTGCCAATTTGCGTCTAAGTCTGGCCAAAGAACAGTATATTTTTTTGTAAACATTATCTCGGAAGTTTTTATAAGATTACAAACATAAAAAAATCTCCTAAGTGAAATTAGGAGATTTTAGTTATTCTTTTTATGACAAGAGAGGTTTAATCTTTGACTTTAATTTCGACTCTTCTATCAAACTCTACTCTTCTATTTGAAGCTCTACCTTCGCTAGTATTATTATCAGCAGCAGGTCTTGTCTCTCCAAAAGCGGCAGTATTTAATCTAGAAGCATCAACTCCCATAGAGACTAGAGCGTCTTTAACTGCTTTAGCTCTTCTCTCAGAAAGTTTTTGATTATAATCAGTAGGTCCATCACTCGAAGCGTGACCTTCTATTGTAAGCACTGCATCAGCGAACTTCTCCATTAGAGCCTTAATTTCAGAAAGCTTAGCAGAACCTCCTTTACTTATTCTAGAACTGCTGATCATAAACATAATCTTAGATTTGTCACTATTTAAGAAATCTGTTAATTCTTGTGGTAAAGATTTATCTGGACAACCATTATCTGTTCCTGCCTCATTAGGACATGCATCATCTTTATCTAGAACACCATCTCCATCACTATCAGGCCATGGACATCCATTATTTTCACCAGCTTGATTTGGACACGCATCATCTTTATCAGAAACTCCATCACCATCTGAATCTGGGCAACCACCCATTTCTGCACTACCAGCAGCATCAGGACATGCATCTTCATTATCAGCTACACCATCACCATCTGAATCTGGGCATCCATTAAGATCAGCAGATCCTGCTTCTTCTGGGCACGCATCTTTATTGTCTGGAATTCCGTCAGAATCTCCATCAGGACATCCATCGAATTCTTTCAAACCAGGAACCTCTGGACATGCATCTTTCTTATCAGACACTCCATCTTTGTCTGTATCTTGTGAGCCGAAGTTATAGCTAACTCCAATGACATGTTGAAGATGATTGTAAGCACCATTTTCTGATGCAGATCTGTAGGAAGTACTGGCCGCTATTGCCCAATTGTCAGAAACAAAGAAATTAACTCCTACACCTCCAAGATAAGTTCTAGCAACCTCATTTGAAGGGAACATTCCTTCCCGATCAAATCCATCGTTAAAACTTGTTAAACCATACCCTCCAAATAGATAAGGGACAGTATTACCTTCAGAAATGTTATATTTTATGATTCCATCTAGTGAATAATAATCAATAGATACAGAGTTAATGTCTAATGAGTTAGCACCCCATTGAGCACCAAGAGATAATCCACTTGAAATATACCTTGAAAGACTCAAGGCAGGTAGCCCAAAACCGGTGTCGGAGTCAACTGAGTCGTCTTGAATCCCAACTAAATTTGCTCCCACGCTAACAGCCCAAGGATTATCTGAAGTTTGAGCGAATGAGAGAGATAACGAAAGAATGAAACAAAACGATAGATAAATAATTTTTTTCATAAAGTCAAATTTTATTGTTTCTAACAAATTAAAATATCTCGTAAGATATGAAAAAAATCAAATCTTTATGCAAAAAGAATATTTATTTATAAACAAAGGAAAAGCCTTTAATTTAAATACTGCAATCAGAGGGAGTAAAGTTAAAACTCGCAGGTTGAAAACCGTATTTAAAAATTAATTCAAAAACAACGCCATTAACTGTCTCTTGCTGCCTTTCCTCAACAACAAAATTATCATCTGATAATTCAACTATTGATATAGTTTGATTATATTCTTGAGATTGATCAAAATCTACTTCAAATTGGGAATAATCTTGAGGACTTTTTTCTACCCACCTCCATCTACCATCCTCATAATGAACTGGTTTACCTTGAACATCATAGAATGTCCATAAATATGTTCCGTATCCAGTAAAAGTAATAACAACAGTATTAGAAGGATAGCAACCCTCGCTTGTTGGATTCTCGGGTGTTTCAACACATCGAGATTCCCATTCTTCCTCAAAAAGCTTACATAACGGATCACTAATGACGCTAGTATCCCCATTCCCACTGGACTGGGCATCTATTCTAATAAGCCGCCATTGTTTTTGAATTTTAAAATGATTGCTGTCTTCAGGAGCATCAGAGATAATGGGTTCTTCCTTTCTAGCATCAATACTAAGTTTTTGACCAACATTGCAAAACTCTGATGTCTGCTGACCAAAAGAAACATTAAAACTTAAATCTCCTTGATCACTTATATTTATTGAATCAAATGTGGCGACACTACCAATTTCTGGTAACGAAGCTTCTTCATTATAATTTTCTTGCATTAAAAAAACTTTATCAACTTCAATTTTTGTAGGATCACTCTCATCAAAAATTATAAGATATACTCCATTGAAAAACCTAGGTCTTTTTGAGGGATCATTTAAATCTGAAACTTTAAGTATATATTTACCTTCGTTTGTAAATTCAAGAGAATTTATATAGCACTGAGCAATACCTTTTGAAGAATTATCAGAGTTATTTTCTATATTCCATTTACCAACGAATAAAGAATTAAACTCCTCTTTTATTTCAATTTTTTCCTCTACTGATAAATGGGGATCTATCCCTGCTTTTGGACTACAACCAATCAAGAAAAAAAGCGCCACTAAATAAAAAAAGTTTTTCAATTAAAAATGATTTTTTTACTTTCAAATATATTAAATATTAAGCAATTCAATTAGTTATATATAATTGAATTAATTATTTAATAAGTACCATTGATCTACTCTATTTTGGGAATTTTCACTAATATCTAACCAAAACAAATTAATGTCTGCATAATGATAATTCTTTACTAGAGATAAAAAAAATCTGCCAGGAATTTTAGGTACACTTGACCATAAGATTCCATCTGAAACTCTTACTTCTAGGGCATTAGAATATATTTCCCCGTCTCTATATAGCAATCCCCTGTGTTCTTCTTTTTCTGAGTATTTTTTACTATCCCAACTAATTGGATTAGTGGTTACTCCGCCAATAAACCATTTTTTCTTCGGAAGATTATTCATTTTATATGTATTCCAACTTACAAATCCTCCAATATCATCAGGGCTTGTCATTGGCTTAATTGATTTAAATTCATTAGGTAAAATTCTAGTCCCTATTAAATAAGCAGCAACTAATTTTTCTTTTAGAGGTTTATCATCAAAATAGTCTTTAACCAATTGAATTGCATGCATTGTCCCTTGGCTATGAGTTGCAATAATTATAGGTTTATCATCATTGTAATTTTTCAAATAATATTCAAATGCGTCTTTTATGTCTTCATAAGCTAAATTCCAAGCTCCAATTCCTGGAGATTCATTTCTTAAGTCAACAATAGAGTATGGCTCTGAAAAAATCCTGTAATGTGCCTGTCGATAAAATGGCGCATATAGATTTGCAGATGAAACCCATGCAGATGCTTGATATTTTATAGCTTTTTGAATTATTTCATCTCTAAAATCTTGATTAAAGATGTCTGCATTTAGAGAAGGATTTTTTTTGTCAGAAAAAAGAGTTGGATAGATATAAAATACATCCGCTTTCTTTTCAACATAATCACCTGTAATCCTGATCAGGTCTTTCGAATATTTCCCTGGTAATGCAGCCCAACTATGATTTTTTGAATAGTTTGGCTTTAGAGGTGTACTTTCTTTATCAAAATCAGATACTTTATAGGCCATCTTACAATTTGTAGAAAAAATAATGAAAAGTAATATCCAAAAGTTATTTCTCATATTGGCCAAAGATAAAATTTTGATAAAAAAATTAAAGAATTAAATTTTAAAAATTAAAATGGTTTAATTGTTATATTTATGAATCTAAAAAACAAAAGATGAAAAAAATTAATTTCCTACTAGTTATCTTTTTTGCCAGTATTTTAAATGGGCAAAATTTCTCAACCTCAATGATGGAAGATATAAAGCCAAGAAATATTGGTCCAGGAGGTATGAGTGGAAGAGTAACAGCTATCGATGTTGTCAATAAAAAGCCAGACATAATGTATGTTGGAACGGCATCAGGAGGTTTATGGAAATCTGAAAGTGGTGGGATAAAATGGAAATCCATATTTGATGATCAAATAACTGCATCAATTGGTGCTATTGCAATTAATCAATCAAATCCAGATGTTATATGGGTTGGAACTGGAGAAGGTAATCCAAGAAATAGTCTAAATGGAGGATATGGAATTTTTAAATCTTTAGATGGAGGTAAAACATGGAAATCTATGGGTCTAGAAAAAACTAGACATATACATAGAATAATTATCGATCGATTTAATCCAAATATAGTGTATGTTGCTGCAATTGGCTCTCCCTGGGGTGAGCATCCAGAAAGAGGTGTTTTTAAAACAATTGATGGAGGTAAAAGTTGGAAAAAAATATTGTTTGTTAACAACAAAACTGGAGCTGCAGATATGGTTGTTGATCCAATAAATCCTAATAAAATAATTGTTGCTATGTGGGAACACAAAAGGGATCCATGGTTTTTTAAGTCAGGAGGAAAAGGAAGTGGATTATTTATAACTTATGATGGAGGAGAAAATTGGATAAAAAAAACCTCTGAAAATGGGCTTCCCAAAGGAGATCTTGGAAGGATTGGACTAGCTATATCTAAGAGCAAAAGCAATATTGTTTATGCTCTTGTAGAATCAAAAAAGAACGCCCTATACAAGTCAGTTGATGGGGGAGAAAATTGGAAAAAAATTAATGATAAAAGAGGTATTGGAAATCGTCCATTTTATTACTCTGACATTTTTGTTGATCCTGAAAATGAAAACAGGATTTATAGTGTCTTTACCTATGTTAACGTATCAGAAGATGGAGGAAGAAATTTTAAACAACTAATGCCAGCTTATGGAACAGATAATGGGGTACATCCTGATCATCATGCGTGGTGGATTGATCCAAATAATGGTTCCTTTATAATAGACGGAAATGATGGAGGGCTAAATATAAGCAGGGACGGCGGCAAATCATGGAGGTTTATAGGTAACATTCCTGTAGCCCAATTTTATCATATAAGTGTTGATAACGAATTTCCTTACAATGTGTATGGAGGAATGCAAGACAATGGGTCATGGAGAGGACCTAGTTACGTCTGGAAAGCCCAAGGAATAAGAAACTCCTATTGGCAAGAAATTGCATTTGGTGATGGCTTTGATGTTGTACCTGATCCTGATGATTCCAGGTATGGATATGCAATGAGCCAGCAAGGTTATGTTTCAAGATATGATTGGATGACTGGAAACAACTATATAATAAGACCTACTCATCCGGATCCAGACGTGAAATTAAGATTTAATTGGAATTCAGCAATAGGTCAAGATCCATTCAAAAATAATGTTGTTTATTTTGGTAGTCAGTTTGTTCATAAAACTGAAGATAAAGGGATTACATGGAAAGTTATTTCACCTGATCTTACTACCAATGATCCAGAAAAGTTAAAGCAAAGTGAAAGTGGAGGATTAACATTAGATGCTACTGGAGCAGAAAATTATTGCACAATTCTTGTAATTGAACCTTCTTCAATTGAAAAAGATATGATTTGGGTGGGGACTGATGATGGAAGAGTTCATATAACTAAAGATGGAGGAAATAATTGGGAAGAGGTTACAAGCTCAATAAAAGACCTCCCAAAAGGGAGTTGGATAGCTCAAATCAAAGCATCAAATAAAAATAAAGGAGAGGCTCTTCTAGTTGCAAATGATTATAGAAGGTTTAATTATAAGCCCTATGTGTATAGAACAATAAATTATGGAAAATCATGGAAAAGAATAGTTAACTCAAATGACGCTTTTGGTTATGCTCTTAGTATAATTGAAGATGTTGAAAGTAAAAACCTCTTATTTCTTGGGACAGATGATGGGCTTTACCTTTCTTTAAATGCTGGTGAAAAATGGGAAAAATTTAATTCAAAGATTTTTCCAACAGTACCAGCCAGGGATCTTGTAATCCATCCTCGTGAACATGATCTAGTTATTGGTACTTTTGGGAGAGCTGCATGGGTGCTTGACGATGTTCGTCCTTTAAGAGAAATTTCTATAGATCCAAGCATTACCTCAAAACAAATACATTTATTCAATCCTCCCAACGCTTTCATGGCATCATATCAGCAGCCAACTGGCAGTAGATTTGGTGCAGATGCTATATATAATGGAGAAAACAGAAAACGAGGTGCAATGATTACCTATTTTTTTAATCCTGAAAAGAAAAATTCAGATGAAGAAAAAAATAATAATTCAATCAAGAATAAAAAAAGTGAAAATTCAAAGAAAAAGATTAAGGACTCATTAAAACTTAAAATTTATGATGGGGATCGTTTAATTAGAACTATAAAAAAGAAAGCTCCTGACAAAAAAGGCTTTTACAGAATCTATTGGCAAATGGATGAAAAAGGAGTTGAAAGACCAAGTAGAAGAATTAGAAAATTAAATTATGAACCCTCTGGAGTAAATGTTAAGCCAGGTGTTTACTCTATTAGTCTTACTTATGGAGATTTAGTTTCGAAAAATAAAATTATAGTTTCTGCCGATCCCAGATTAAATTATGACAAAGAAAAATTTGACGAAGTATATAATAATTCAAAGATTTTAGAGAAGTATTTAAAGAGTACTACAAAGGCAGTCAAACAATTGGTCGAAAGTAAAGAAACAGTAAAAACAATATCAAATTATTTGAAAAAATATGATAAAACCAAATACGATACAATCATCAAATCATCTGATAAAATATCAAAGACTATCGATGAATTAATATCTCTTTACATAGGAAAAGAGGATAAAAGACAAGGGATAACAAGAAATCCTGAACCTACTGTGATGAGAAGAATTTCTTCTGCTTCGATTTACGTAGGATCCAGAAAAACAGGTATTTCATCTACCGAAATTAACCTGATGAAACATGCAAAAAAAGAATTAGAGGATGCTCTAACCAAAACAAATAGTTTTTTTAAAAATGAGTGGATTGAATTTAAATCAAATCTGCAAGAACAAACAATGCCTATTTTTAAAGAAGTTGAAGAATTGAAGCTTGAGTAGTGATTATATTCAAAAAAAGATTCAGAATTTTACCATTCTCTTTTAGAATTTATTTTTTTCTGAGCTTTAATTTCCTTCTCAGAAACTACCTTAAGTAAAGATGGATGCTGTTCAATTGAAAATTGAATTTTTTCAATTATAGAATCTACAGATTCCTTTTCATAATCTATTTCTAGTGGATTTTTTATATTCATCGATTGAAGTATGCCTCTTTTTTTTATTATTATACCTCTCTTATCAAAAGATCTTCTGAAACCATCTATGACAATAGGAATTACAATTGGCTTATACTTTTTGATTATATGAGCAGTCCCCCTTCTTACGGGATAAAACGGTTTAGTCGTACCCTGGGGAAAAGTTATTACCCAGCCGTCATCTAATGCGATACCTATATTTGAAATATCACTCATTTTAACATCTCTTTTTATTTCTTTTCCTTTTTCTCTCCAAGTTCTCTCGACTGAAACTGCACCTGCATATGCCAAAATTCTCGGTAAGATCCCGGATCTCATTGTTTCTTTTGCAGCAACATAGTATATGTTTAATTTTGGACTCCATAAGTATCCCACGTTTTTTATGGAATCTATTCTACCACTTAAACTTGCATTAAAAACGTGTAACATAGCAACAACATCAGCAAAGTAAGTTTGATGATTTGAGACAAAAAGAACATTTGAGTTTGGAAGCTCCTTAATTACTTTAGATCCCTCTATTTTAAGTTCATTAAAGCCACGATAACGTCTGTGGGTCATTATTCCCATGTAACGTATTAACCATTTTTTAAGTATTAAATAATGACCAAAAGGATTTCTTTTAAACATTACAATTTTATGAATAAGGGCAAATATAAAAATTATTTACAGCTCAATTTTTTTAAAAGCTCTCTAAATTCAGAGAGGATCATTGCTGTTGCTCCCCAAACAAAAAATCCTCTAAAAAAATAACCCGAAACAAAAATATCTTTCATGTAAGAGGTTGAAATTTTTCTTTCTTTTAAACTTTCAGAGTCTAATAAAGACTCAAGTTTTATTTCAATAATTTGATCTACCTCCTCTTTTTGCATCTGAAAAAGTGGTTTTTCATTGCTGTAGCTTAAAAAGGGAGTTACAATGAAATTGCTAGGCGGGATATATACTTTTGTTAACTCTTTAATCTTTTCAACTATATCTTTTGTTATTCCAACTTCCTCTGATGCCTCTCTTAGTGCAGTATTCCAATTAGTCAAATCATTTTGCTGAAACTTTCCTCCAGGTAAACTTATTTGTCCAGAATGTACTCCATTGTATATATTTCTCCTAATTAAAATAAATCTTGCCTTATTATTTTTATCAGGATATACATGAATTAATACAGATGCTTTTTTTGGATTAGAAAAGTTATTTAAATATTCTTTGATCTCTTTGTGTCTACCTGGTGGAGCTAAAAATAAATGAGCACTATCACCAGGTAATTCAATTTGTTTTAAATTTGGCTTTAAATCTAAAAAATTATCAAAATCCATGGATCTATTGAAAGTATTTGCATTAGGTTTATCTCTCCTTTGTTTTTCATGTTCACAATCTAAACAAAAAACTGAAAAATTAGAAAATTACACTTCAAAAAAAGATACGTTTGAAGAAGTAAAAGAAGAAAACAATAAAATAATTTATTTAAACAACAACAATGCTATACCGTTTCTTCATGAATACGGTAAAAAAAATCCTGAAAATAAAGTTAGAATAATTACTAAATATGGAAACATAGATATTTTACTTTATGAAAACACGGAATATCATAGAGCAAACTTTATATATCTAACCAAAATAAATTATTTTGAAAACAGTATGTTTCATAGGGTTGTAAAAGGTTTTATTATTCAAGGTGGTAATTCTGACAACATTAATATTTCAAAAAAAAGAAAAAAAATTGGCCGTTATCTTCTTCCTCCCGATGTCAAGAAAGGGTATAATCATAACAGAGGAGTAATATCAATGCCCAGCAGTGAAAATGAAAATCCACATAAAATGGCTTCACCTTATGAATTTTTCATTGTTCAACAAAGCCCAGGAGCATATCATCTTGATGGAAGTTATACAGCATTTGGAGAGGTAATTTCTGGTATGAATGTCGTTGATAAAATTAATACTCAACCAACTGATAAAAAAGAAATGCCATTAGAAAATATTTATTTTAAAACTGTAATAATTGAATAAATCAATTTTTCCTCTGACACTAATCTTTTTTCTTTAATGAATAAAAAATATTTATTATTTTGCAATAATAATAATTTTTTTTTATGACTATAATTCAATTAAAATACATGTTACTTGTAGCTGAGTACAAAAATTTTACTACAGCGGCTAATAAATCATTTGTAACTCAACCAACTCTAAGCATTCAAATTCAAAAACTTGAAGAGGAATTAGGAACTAAAATTTTTAATCGGAATACAAAACCTGTTTTATTAACTGAAATAGGGAAAAAAATTGTAGAACAAGCACAAAAAATTATTGAAGAATCCTCAAGAATGAGTGATATTGTTGCTCAAGAAAAAGGATTCATAGGGGGAGAATTCAAGCTAGGAATATTACCAACCGTAATGCCTACTCTTCTTCCTAAGTTTCTCAATACTTTTATTAAAAAATATCCTAAAGTTGATATAAAAATTGAAGAATTAACCACAGAGAATATTTGCAAAAAGATTAATGATGGTCATCTAGATGCAGGTATTGCAGCAACCCCTCTTCTTAGAGATAATATACTAGAAAAATCACTTTATTATGAGCCTTTTGTAGGTTATGTTCCACCATCTCTGCCCTATTACAAAAATAAAAATATTGAGATTGATGATTTAAATATGTCAGATTTATTAATACTTGAAGATGGACATTGCTTCAGAAATCATGTCTTGAATCTATGCGATATAAATGAAAAAAAATGTAAAAAATTTGATCTTAAGAGTGGTGGTTTTGAAACCCTTGTAAATCTTGCTGATGCAGGTTTGGGGATGACCATTCTACCTTACCTTAACGCAATAGCTCTTCCTAAAGAAAAACATTCAAATCTTAAATATTTTAAAGAGCCAGCTCCTGCAAGAGAAATAAGTTTAATTCATTCTAAAAATCAGTTAAAACTATCTATTATCTCCGCTCTAAGATCTACTATCTCTGAAATTTTGAAAAGCACTTTTGCTCTGGGAAATATTAAAATCATTTCACCAAAAAAAAACAATAAATAAAGCGAATTTTCAAATTAATTTGTTAAGCTTTATAAGTTTTCAACTTTACTAGATTTTTTTCTATAACTTGAAGCCCACCTAAAAAGCCTTTTTGATTCATCATCTGGTAAAGAGGATATAGCCTTTTTAAGCTCTCTGTTGAAGAGATAAGGATTGAAACTAACTTTTCTTAAAATACTTTTATAGAAAAAGTATGAAGACATATATTATTTTTATTAAATATATTTTTTTTTGCACAAAATATTGTTGTAAAAATGTTAAAAAATCCATAATCTTTAATTAATTTTTTTTCAACATTTTAAAGTTATTTCAAAATAATATGAGCTTAATTAAGCATTAATTATACTATATTTGCAGACTTCTTCGGGGTGTAGCGTAGCCCGGTCATCGCGCCTGCTTTGGGAGCAGGAGGTCGCAGGTTCGAATCCTGCCACCCCGACT
>PBWA01000041.1 GCA_002728855.1 Flavobacteriaceae bacterium | reverse complement strand
TAAAAATGGAAACCCATAAATAAAATCTCTTGAAAAAACATCATATGAATCTAACAACGCACCTATGAAATAAATTAATGGCAAAAAAACAAATGTGTTCTTTAAGAACTTAATAATCGTTTTTTCAGTCTGATTCATAAATTGAATCCACCATCTCTCTGGACTCATTGCTTAAGTATGGGTATAGAGTTTTTATTAAAAGATTAATGCCTTTTTTTCTTAGGTATAGATTTGATTTGGAGGGATATTTTTTCATAGAGTAATCCAACCAATGCCTTCCAATTATTAATGAAATCTCTACAACACTTTCTATGTCTTCATCCTGAATAATTAATACCCCAAGGTTTTTTGCATGGATGATTGCTTCTTTTGCCCACTCATCAATTTCATGGTTTATATCAACTATTTTTTTGCAAAGTTTTGGATTTTCATTTGAAAACTGCTCAAATGAATCTCGAACGAGATACCTATAATCCCAAAGAACCTCATATATGCTCAACAGTCCGAGTATTAGTTCCTTAGGGTCATTTTTTTCAGTGTAAATTCTCTTTTTGCGGAAAGAATCTAAAAATAATTCTGTATGAACCGATACTAAATCCTGCTTTGAGTTAAAGTGATACCAAAGAGAACCCTCTAGAACTTCTGATTTTTTTGCAATTAAATTGGTGGTGGACAGTTCAAAAGTATTTTCATTGAAAAGAGACAAACTTTCTTGAACTATTTTTTCTTTAGTCTTCATGAGTTTAAACCGGTCTTTGGTTGAGAATCCTGATAATCGGGGTTTCTTTTGCTCTCATGATAGGTTTTATCTTTTGAAATACTTTCCTGTAATTATAAAAAGGTATCCTTGGAAACAGGTGATGAACCGCATGTAAGTTCTGCTGGAACATGAGGTTCTCCACCCATTGTATTGGAAATAACCGTATGTTGGTATTTTTATATCTTGCCGTCTCTTTGTATGGTTTATGAGGCAAGTATGACAACAAATAGAGGGTTATGAATGCCCCCAAAAACCACCCCATGAACAACACCGGAATGCTCACAATTCCTGTAAAGAACACAAACAATAATCTCCAACCCAAACTAATAAAGATTTCTATCCTTGTGTAGTTGTTCATCACAAAGGTGTTTTGCGTTTTGATAATTCTTATTGATCCCATAAAAAAGTGTTTCGGAGAGTCAAACCAGTTTTTTATATGAGCATCGGGGTCTTTTTCTTTGTTGGTATGAACGTGATGCGTAAAGTGCTCTTTTTGATGTGATGTATAAGGTATGGCAATTATCGGTGCCATCAGATAACCGACTGCCTTATCCAACCAATTAAACTTTTTATTATTCCCCCCAACATTTCCATGCACTGCTTCATGCATTGGTGTGTAAGACATGAATGTCAAAACCGCAAGGAGGGGCACTGTTAGTAGGGGAGAGAGGAAACCGTTTGCAAACGAAAACAGCACAGTTGAGTATAGAGAAACTGCCACAACTGACAAAATAATCGTTAGAAACCCAATCCTACCCGAGTATTCTTTGGATATCTTCAGTGCTTCTCGATCTAATTTTTTATGTAAGTTAATGTCCATATTGACTCATTATTTGGGTAATTGCCCAAATTATATTGGGTAAATACCCAAATAGTCAAGGAATTAATCATTATTGTATTTAATTAGAAGGGGAGAGATCTCTTTTGTTGTGAAGGGAATATCGTTACGATAGTGATTATGAAGTTGATTTGTAGTAACCGTAACAGTGAGGTAAAGAAACCCACCTGTTAAATACATTCCGTAACAGTTGAATAAGACCAAACGTCGCATTTTTGGCATAATTAACAAATGAATTCAAAAGTAGATATTGCTAAAGAAACGGCAGAAAAGGTTCATGGTTCTCAAACTGATAAGAAAAATTTCCCTTATATGGCACATGTAAATGATGTTGCTAAAAGGGTTCAACAATTAGGAGATGATTATTTTGTTGTGGGACTGCTTCACGATGCAATTGAAGATGCAGTTAAGCACAATGATGGACAAAGATTTCAAGAAGAAATCAAAAACCTTATAAAGACTACTTTTAATCAAGAAGTGGTAGATGCTATCAACGCAATGACAAAGTTACCTGAAGATGATTATTTTGAAGATTACCTTCCTAGAGTAAAAAAAAATAAGATTGCCAAAGAAGTCAAAATTGCTGATTCATCTCATAACCTTTCCAAGGCACATCTTTTAGATAATGAACCCGAATTACAAGAAAAACTGAGAAATAAATATATAAAGGTTTTAAATGAATTAGGTGCCGATGGTCCTAGTTGTGAAAAACCTATAATTTTCAAGGATGGCGAGTGGGTCGAAGAATGATAACTGACAAAATCTTATTCGTTATCGATAAGATTAAGAAATACGACGTTTACTCTTACTCAATCACTGTGGAGTAGTTTATAACAGTAAATTAGCTTCATGGAAAAAGGTAATTTAATTGGATAATAATAAAAATTCTAAATTGAAAGAGCTTCTAGAACAGATTGCTAAACTAGAAGAAGAAAACGCGCACTTAAAAAGTAAAAAGAAATACGGACTTGTTTGGGATTTACCTAAGGATGATAGACTGATTGAGCTTGAAGATAATATAGTCCTTCTATCCGAAGTCAAAAAAAGATCTATACACTCAGACAAAACCCTGCCATGGAATTATGTTCTAGAGGGAGATAATCTTCATAGTTTGGCTATTTTGAATCATACGCATTCTAAAAAAATAGACGTTATCTATATTGATCCCCCTTACAACACAGGTGAAGGAGAAAAGTGGGCTTATAACAATAAAATTGTAAATAAAGATGATGGTTACAGGCATTCCAAATGGATCTCCATGATGGATATCAGGCTTAAAGCTTCCAGAGGACTTCTTAAAGAGGATGGTGTTTTAATTTGTGCTATAGACGAACACGAATTACCAAGATTATTGCTGTTGTTAGAGGAAAATTTTAAAAACTATCACATTCACACTGTCCCAGTTGTGCACAATCCGAAAGGAACACAGTACGGACAATTCTCAAATATACATGAATATGCAATTTTTGTGATCCCAGATATCCCAAAATACAATGACAAAAATGCTTTGCAAATAAAAAAAGATATTGAAAAAACAAAGGAAGAGATATCAAAAATTTTAAAAAGCTCATCAGATGAAGAAGTAATGGCTCTTATTAAAAAGTACTTCCCTGAAGAATTAATTGATACAAGAAGTCTTAGAAACTCAAATAAACTTGAGGGAAATAATAGTGGCGCTAGGGCAAAAGGTAAAAGTCAAACCTTTTTCCCGATCATAATTGAAGATAATAAAATTATAGAGATTGGAGATGTCTGTGAACATAATTTTCATCCAGGCAAAGCAACTATTAAGAAAGGAAATCAATACTTTATCTATCCTATCGATTCTAAAGGTAATGAAAGAAAGTGGATGTGGAGCAAAGAGGTAGCTGAAAAAAACATCGATCTTCTATCAATTAAAAAATTAGGTAAAGATACTTTTGATATTATTAGAGCAAAGGAATACGTTACACCTAAATCAATTTTTAGTGGCTCTAGATATAGTGCCAGCGAACATGGCACCAAACTCCTCCAAAAGATTTTTCCTGAATTATCTAAAGACAATCAATTTGATTATGCTAAATCTATTCACTTGGTTAAGGATTGTATTTCTTTATTTATAAAAGATAAAAAAGATGCCCTTGTTTTGGACTTTTTCGCAGGCTCAGGAACAACTGCCCATGCTGTTTTAGAGATTAACAAAGATGATAGCGGGCTCAGAAGATCAATTATGTGCTCTACAAATGATGAGAAAGAGCCAATTGCTGAAAAATATACTTATAAACGGATCGAGAGAGCCATAAGTGGCTACAAGGATGGAAAAAAAGATGTACCAGGAATTAAAGCGAACCTGAAATATTTTAAGACAGAGTTACATCCCCTGCCTAGAACTGATGGCATGAAATCTTTAATTGCAAAAAAGATGGTAGATACTATTTGTTTTGAAAACAATACTTTTAAAAAAACTGTTGAAGAAGAAGGATTTTTAATATTTGAAGGAAGCAATTATTCTGTTGGCATCATTTTTGATGAATTTAAAACTGATAAGTTTTTAAAAAAAGTCTCAAAAAGCTCTGCCAAATTTAAAGTCTATTTTATGTCGTTTAGTGCAGAGGGATTTTTTGAAGAGCTTGAGGTAAATCAAAATATAATTGAGTGCAGAACTGTTCCAGTGCCTCTTATTAATTCAATTCATCGTATTTATAGAGAATTAAAGGTATAACTTAATCAACATGAATTTTACATTAAGAAAATATCAAGAAAAGGCAGTAAGGGATTTGTTGTCAAACTCTCGAGATTTTATTGAAGAAAATTTTGATGAATCAAAAATATTATTTCACTCTCCCACTGGATCTGGAAAAACAGTGGTTGTTGCTAATTTTCTTGAGCGATTTATCTCAGAGAGTAATCCTGCAAATGATTTTGTATTTATATGGATAGCCCCTAGAAAACTTCATGATCAAAGCAATGAAAAGCTCTCAAAAATATATAAGGATAAAAATATTCTTAAATGCTCTGAAATAGGAGATTTAAAAAATAATCGAATCCAAAAAAACGAAATTCTTTTTCTAAATTGGGAAAGTATAAATAAAAGCACCAATACATTCATCAAAGAAAATGAAGATGAAATTAATCTTGAATCAGTTATAAAAAATACAAAGCAAATAGGTAGTAAAGTTATTCTCATAATAGATGAGTACCATCATGGGGCGGCAACAGATAGATCTTTGACATTAGTCGATGAAGTAATAAAACCAAATCTCAGCATTCAAATGACTGCTACACCAAAAGGTGGTGATCGTGATGCGATAGTACGAGTACGACACTCACAAGTTGTAGAAGAGGGAATGATTAAAAAAAATATTATTCCTAATGAAGGGTTTAAAGAGCGAAAACTTATAGGCGGACAATTAGAAACAAATGTTAAAGGCGGCACTGACATTCTCTTTTTGGAGAAGTCATTAAAAAAAAGGAAGGAAATCCATGAAGCCTTTATTAAGAAAGGCATAGACGTCAATCCATTACTTCTTATCCAATTACCAGACGACAAAAAAGGGCAAAAAAACGATTTGAGAGAGAAAATAGAAGATTATCTCAATGATGAATACGACATTTCTGTATCCAATGGAAAGCTAGGTATTTATCTAAGCAAAGACAAAAAAAAGTTACAGAACATTAAAGATAATAATAATGAAGTTGAAGTGCTTATTTTTAAACAAGCAATTGCTCTTGGATGGGATTGCCCCAGAGCGCATGTGATAACTTTTTTTAGAGAGTGGAAAGAATCTACATTTTCAAAACAGACAATAGGAAGAGTTTTAAGAATGCCAGAGCCAGAAAAAGGGCATTACGACGATGATCTTTTAGATAATGCATTTATTTTTGCCAATCAAAATTTGATTAAAG
>PBWA01000040.1 GCA_002728855.1 Flavobacteriaceae bacterium | reverse complement strand
TCTAATATAAATTTAAATAAAAACATTCAAAATACTTTTGAATTTGATAATAGACTTTTAAAATTTTTTGAAAATGGCGATAAATTATATCCTCAATCCACTCCGATTGAAAAGAAAGATTTCATTGATAATATTGAATCATTTTTAAGGGAAAAATATATGGAATTGCGAATTGACATTGGACAGGTTTCTCTTTTAGAAAATTTATTGAGTCAATGGACAACTCTTTCCCTTTTGGGAAAAATTGAATATGAATTAGAAGATATTCAAAATGAAAAAGGAGAAATATTGCTTGAAAGATTTAATGAAATTATTGATAAGGTTATTTTAGAACAACCAGTTATTCCTTTTATATACGAAAAATTGGGAGTCAAGTATAGGCACTATTTTATTGATGAATTTCAAGACACTTCTAAATTACAATGGAGTAATTTGATTCCATTAGTATCTCATTCTTTAGAGGGTTTAGATGATAAGCAAAGAAAAGGTTCATTAATACTTGTTGGAGATCCCAAACAAGCTATTTATGGTTGGAGGGGAGGAGATAATATCCAATTTTTAAAATTATTAGATAATCAGTCAAATTTTCAGGTAGAGTCTGAAATTTTTACCCCTAGAACAAATCACAGAAGTTTAAATTGTATAGTTGATTTCAACGATGATTTTTTCAAATTTATTAATCATAAGATCAACACTATTAAATCAAATAAAACATTCAACTTCACTCAAGAAAGTAAAAAAAAGGGAGGATATGTAGAAATAAAAGTCGTTGATAAATTAAAAAATAAAGAACAGAGAAATATCTCATTTGTTAATCAAGCGATTAAAACATTAATTCAAATAAAGAATTCAGGTTTTAATTGGGGAGAAATAGCAATATTAACCAGAACTAGAAAAGAAGTTGTTTCAATCGCTAATGCTTTGAGTAAGGAAAATATACCTTTTGTGTCTTCAGAATCATTATCCGTTTCTGAATCAAAATCAGTTAATTTTTTAATTACACTTATCCAGTCAACTATAGATCCAAGTGATATGTTTCATCGCAAAGAAGTTTTGGAGTTTTTGTGGCAAATTAATTTTGAGAAAGAAGATTACCAGGATTTAATGTTTGAAAATTTAGATAATGAGCAAAGCCAAAGTACTTTTTTTAAAGAGATCAACAAAAAATTTGGATATTCTTTCAATCCAGAAATTTTCACTAAAGTTTCTTTATACGAGGCAATTGAATATGCAATAAAATCATTTAGGTTGAAGAGTGAAATAGATGCGTATTTAATTGCTTTTTTAGATGATGTTTTTGAATTTTCAACTAACCAAAATCAAAATTTAGCTGCTTATATATCCTATTGGGAAGAAAAAGGTTCAGAAATAATCATTCCTATGCCTGAGGGGAAGAATTGCGTAATTATAAATACTATTCATAAATCAAAGGGACTTGAATTTTCTAACGTGATTTTACCTTTTTTGGAGGATCCATTAATCTCTTTAAAGAACTATCATAAGGTTTGGTACCCTATTAATGATGATTCAGAGAGTAATTTTAATTGGGGTTGGGTTAATTTTTCTGAAAGATTGAAACTATTGGGAGATAAGGGGAATAATTTTTATGAAGATAAAATTTTAAAGAGTCAATTAGAGTCTTTAAATGTTTTGTATGTTTCGCTTACAAGAGCCATCAACAATTTATTTTTAATCTGCCCAAAGGAAATTGATATAAATGACCCATTAAAAAGTTATTCAACTCTGATAAATCAGTTTTTAATTGAAGAAAACAAAACCCCAGAAGATGACAATTCATATGTTTGGGGCAAGTTTTCTAAACCCAGTCAAAGAAAATATGAAGAAAAAAATAGTATTGAGAAAATTCCCTTTGAAATTTCAACTAATTGGAATGAAAAACTTCACAAAAAAAATCTTTCAAAAGATTTAAATCCTCAATCCATTAAATCAGATAAGGGGATTATAATTCATGAGCTTCTTAGCAGTTTAAAATATGATAATGATCTTAATCAAATCATAGACTTTGGAATTGAAAGAAATAAAATTAAAATTCAGGAAAAAAAATATTATCATGAATTAATAACTAAAATAATTAAACATCCTAAGTTAAAGGATTATTATAGTCAATCTTGTTATGTTCTTAACGAACAGGACATTTTAATTCCCAAAAAATCTTTTGTTCGTCCAGACAGAATAGTTAAAACTTCAAAAGGATGGGTAATAATAGATTACAAAACAGGTGCTTATAAACTTGATCATGAAACTCAGCTTTTTGTTTATGAAAAAGTCTTGAATGAAATGGGATTGATCGTTTACAGAAAGTATCTTGTTTATATCGGAGAAAATATTGAAGTAAGATCTATAAAACTTAAGTCTTAAATTTTGAAAACTTTTTTAGACGAAATATCAAAAAAAATTATCTCTTTAAATTATCAATTTGAAGACATAAAAATTGTTGTTCCAAATAAAAGAGCAATATCATTTTTTAAAAAATCTCTATCAAATAATCTGTCAAAACCTCAATTTTCTCCAGAAATAATAAGTATTGAAAAATTCATGGAAGAAATGTCAGGGCTAAAAAAAATTCAGAGAATAGATCTCTTGTTTCATCTGTATGAAATTTGCAAGACAGATAATATTGGTGAATTTAATGAATTTTTGAGATGGGCAAATACAGCATTGGATGATTTTGATGAGATAGATTTTCATTTATTAAACGCAGATGATTTTTTTGAATATGAAAGTTCTTTAGCAAGAATTGAAGAGTGGGCTAAAGGAAATTCATCGAACGATTTAATGAAAAATCATTCTAGTTTTTTTAATTCTCTTAAAATATATTATGAAAAACTTTATAAAAATTTGATGCATGAAAATAAGGGTAGTCTTGGAATGATTTTTAGAGAAGCTGTTGGGAATCTGGAAATATATCTTCAGAACACAAATAAGTTTCATTTTTTTGTTGGTTTTAATGCTCTTAATAAATGTGAAAGTCAAATTTTCCAAGAATTTTTATCATTAAGAAAAGGAGAAATAATATGGGATATTGATAAATTTTTATATGAAGATGAATCGAATTCGGCGGGAAAATTTATTAGAAAATATTTTAATGAATGGAATTATTTGAGACAAAAAAAAGAATCATTTGCTGAGAAAAACTTTGAATTAAAGAAAAAGATATCTCTTGTCGGAGTGCCAAAAAATGTTGGTCAATCTAAATATGCTGCAGAAATTTCTGAAAATATTTATAAAAAATCAAAGAGAGAAAAAACTGTAATTGTTTTGGGAAAAGAAACATTATTAACTCCACTATTATCAGGATTTTCAAATAATGAAATAAAGTGGAATGTAACGATGGGATATCCAATTTCTCAAACTTCTTCTTCAGATTTTTTTGACTTGTTTTTTAAAATGCATATAAATGTTTCTTCAAATGGATTTTATTATAAAAATATTCATGAGATTATAACTAATAGTTGGGTTAAGGAAATGTTTCAATTCAATAAAATAAATATCATATCTGACATGGAAAAATTGAAAAAGACTAATCAGATATTAGTTGATTCTTCATTTTTTGTTGATCAAAATAGTCAAAACAACCTGAAGAAACTTTTTTTTAAAAAATTTAAAGATTCTAAAGATTTTATAAACCGACTCTTAAATATATCTGATTTTTTTATTTCTTTTTTCGGATCAATTGATCTTGAAAAAATCTTTTTAGAGTTGAATCATTTTAAAAGAATTAAGGAAATTTTTTTGCAAATATTAGATAAAAACAAAATAGATTTAATTGGCAATGATATTAATTCACTATATAAAACATTCAAATTTTTGATTGGATCGGAGAAAGTAAACTTTTCAACTGATTCATCTGAAGGGATCCAAATCATGGGGCTTTTAGAAACAAGACTTTTAGATTTTGAAAATGTAATTATAACAAATGTTAATGAAGGAGTTTTACCCCCTGGAAAGAAAAATCATTCATTTATTTCATTTGAATCCAGAAAAAAATTTGAGATGTTTACTTTTCTTGATAAAGATGCAATATATACCTATCACTTTTATAGATTGATTCAAAGAGCAAAAAATATATTTCTTATATATAATACTAAAAGTGAAGGGCTTAATTCTGGCGAAAAAAGTAGGTTTATATATCAGTTAAAATTTAATAATCTTAAAAATCATGATTTAAAAGAAATAAATTTAGGATATGATTTTAAGAAACAATATTCTAAAATTGACTTGATTAAAAAAACAGAACAAGTAGAGAAAAGATTAGCGGAAATTTCTTCTAAAGGGTTCTCTCCTTCTTCCTTAATTGATTACTTAACAGATCCAATCGAATTTTATTACAAACGAATATTAAAAATCAGAGAAACTGAAAAAATTGAATCTACATTAAGTTATACAGGCAGGGGTAAAATTGTCCATAAGGTTTTGGAGGATTTGTATGAGCCTTATTTGAATAAAACTTTAAGATTAGAAAATTTTAATTTAATGGAAAAACGCATTGAGGGCTTAATAAATGAAAAGTTTAAAAAAATATATGGCAATAGTTATAAAAAAACAGGTTCAAACTACATAATCCATGAGGTTTTAAAAAAGAATATTAAAGATTTTATTTTAAAAGAAAAAAATCTTGTTAAAGATGGCAGAACCATAGAGATAATATATTTAGAGGAGGATTTAGAAAAAAATATTTCGATTCCTAGCCTTCCATTCCCAGTAAAATTTCGTGGCCAACCTGATCGAATTGATAAATTAGATGGAGTTACTAGGATAATTGATTATAAAACAGGTAAAATTTTACCTTCTAATTTAAAACTCTCTAAAATTGAAAATTTATTTTCTGGCACTAAATTTATTTCATCATTTCAACTATTAAGCTACTTTTATTTATATTCAAACCATTTAGAAAATAATGATTCGGTTCAAGCAGGTATAATTTCATTTAAAAATTTAGATCAATATTTTATGCCACTTTCACTTTCAGGTTCTCAAAAAAATAATTTTATTGATCCCTCTACTTTATCATTATTCGAAAAGTCTTTAATTGATCTTATTATAGAAATTTTTAACTCTAAAATCCCTTTTAGACGTATGGAATAATATTTATTATATTTAAAGGAGTTTTAATAAAATTATGAATAAGAAAAAGAAAGGTTATGTGATTCCTGAAGAAAAAGGAGTTAAAAAAGAGAAGTTAAATTGGTTTTTAAGAGCCATTACTCTTGGAGATAGATTTTCCTATCAAGATTTTTTTGATCGTTTAAAAAAGGGTATAGTAGATTTTTTAATTGTCTTTTTTGGTGTATTGGTATCTTTTGGAGTTGAACAAAAGGGACAGTCTTTTGATGATAGAGGTAGAAATATTGACAATCTTATAAACTTAAGAAATGAAATGATTAGCATGCAAGAATATACTCAAATATACATTGAACAAAATTTATGGGTTACTAACATGTATAAAAGATTGTATAATCAATGGGAGGTTGATAATGACAGTATTTTTCTTTTACACGATGAAGAGGTTACCGAGGATGAAGGATATTATTCCCCATTAACTTATTATCCAAATTTAGATCCATTTAATCCTCCCCGAGTAGTTTATGAGGCAATTAAACTTGATGGGACCTTCAGATTTTTAGGACCTTACATCGGTAGAATAATCAATGAGACTTATGATGGAACGGATCTTAAATATTTGATGATAAATACCGATAGGGAAGAAAGAATTTTTGTGAATCAATTCAACGATAGGTTATCATATAGATGGGTGTATGACATAGAAGATGATATCAATTTATACAGCAACTATTGGTGGGTAAAAAACAGAAAATACATTCAAAAGGATAGATTTTTAAGATATAACCTCTACAACAGAATTGAATTATGGGAACAAATAGCAGATCAATTGTCTGATTATGATCAATTTTTGGAAAAAAATATTAAAATAATTGATTCTGTTGTTGGTCTTAAAGAATCAGAAATAACCCTAATTTATTGGTGTCTATTTAATTGCGGAGAGGAGTATAATTGATTTTTAAGGATTTATCTGTTTATTTATTAACTCTGCACATAATTTTCCAGAAATAAGAGCGGGAGGAACACCTGGTCCAGGAACAGTTAACTGTCCCGAAAAATAGAGATTTTTTACTTTTTTACTTTTTAGTTTTGGTCTTAGAAAAGCAGTTTGCATTAGTGTATTGGCAAGTCCATATGCATTTCCTTTAAAAGAATTATAATCAGCAACAAAGTCATTTATACAGTATGACTTATGGAATAAAACATCATTTTTCAAAGATTGTTCAGTTAATTTTTCAATTCTTTCAATAATTAATTTAAAGTATGATTTTCTTATTTCTTCTGTGTCCTCTATTCCAGGAGCAATAGGAACAAGAACGGTACAAGCTTCTTTATTTTTTGGCGCCATAGATTCATCAGTAATTGAAGGAAAATTAGTATATATTAATGGATCAACTGGCCAAGAAGGATCATCATAAATACTTTTAGCGTGAACATCAAAATCTGTATCAAAAAAAAGAGTATGGTGGGAGACATTTTTAATTTTCTTGTTAAATCCAATAAAAAATAAAAGTGCAGATGGAGCAAAAACTTTTTTGTTCCAATATGATTCGCTATAAACTCTATCTTTAAACTCTAAAAGTGACTCAGAGTGAGCATAGTCTGCGCCACTTAGGACAATATCTGAGAAAAAATCTTTTTGATTTACTCTAACGCCTGAGGCCTTATTTTCTTTTGTTAATATTTTTTGAACTTCACTATTTAAATGAAATTTAACCCCTAATTCTTTTGCTAATCTCTCAATTCCCTCAACAACACTATACATACCTTTTTTAGGGTGCCAAGTACCCAAACCAAAATCAGCATAACTCATGAAATTATAAAATGCTGGTGTAGCAGATGGCTTCGCGCCAAGAAACAAAACAGGGAACTGAAGAATTTGTCTCAAATTAGGATTTTTGAATTTTTTAACTACTTCTTTTTTAATACTGGTGAAAAAGAATTTAATCTTTTTTATGGTATTAACTGTAATCAATTCAAAAAAGGAGTTACCATACATTTTATATACCACATCACCAATTGCTATTTTATAATTTGTTTTTGCTTCGGACATGAATGTCTTTAATTTTCTCTTACTTCCTTTTTCTATCGCTTCAAATTGATCGCATCTCTTTTCAAAAGAATCTTCAAGTTTAATTGATTTTTTTTTACCAAAATATACTTCATAGCTTGGATCTAATCTTTCTAGAGAATAGAAATCTTCAGGTTTTTTGGAAAAATCTGAAAAAAATTTTTCGAAAATATCTGGCATCCAATACCATGTTGGTCCAATATCAAATGTAAATCCTTTTAGTTTTAATCTTGCTGCTCTACCTCCAACCATTGAATTTTTTTCAAAAACGTGAACTTCAAAACCAAATTTTGACAAATAACATGCAGCAGCTAGCGCAGAGAATCCAGAGCCAATTATTGAAACCTTTTTTTTCACTTGGGAACAAATATAACTTAATAATGTTTTAATTTTTTATGTATTAAAAAATCTAATGGATGATTATCTTTTTAAATAGAAAAAACTAATGAAGTCTTTTAAATTTTATTTTTTGGGGGTATCTTTCTTTCTGTTCTGAGCAATTATTTCTTCTACAAAAGAGGCGCTGATTATCCCTGTAGGAATAGCAACCACACCAATTCCAATTAATGAAATTATTGAAGCGAAAATTTTACCACCAACTGTTACTGGATAAACATCTCCATATCCAACTGTTGCAAGTGATACTGTCGCCCACCAAATGGCTTCTGTAATACTTGAAAATTTTTCAGGTTGAGCTTCATTTTCAAGATAGTAAATAGCAGATGCAGAAAAAAGAATAGTCAAGATGGATAAAAAAAGAGTAAATTGTAATTCTCCTTTAACCGCAGATAGAGCCTTTATAAATAATTTTAAAGCTTTACTTTCCCTCCCAAGTTTAAAAATTCTTGTTAATCTAAATAATCTTAATATTCTTAGGAACCTTCCATCAACTTTAACAAATTGATTTAAATAAAATGGGAGAATTGATAAAAGATCAATTAAGCCAAAAAAACTGAAAATATAATTAAAAGCTCCTTGAAACTTTCCTTGTTTATAAGCTAAAAATACCCTGAACAAATATTCAAAAGAAAAAATAATTATAGAAACAAATTCAAATTGATAGAATAAATTTCCATAAGCTTCATGAATAGATTGATGTGAATCCAATATCATTGCAAGAACATTTGCCATGATTAGCAAATAGATAAACTTGTCAAATGAATTTAAAGATTTCATAAAACTACTTTTTAAGCATATCCCTAAAAATAGCAATTAAGACAATTGCAGTAGTCACTATAACAACTCCAACAACAAAACCTTCTGACATTATTAATTATTAATCTAATCAAATATAAATATTTTTGAGCAAAGTTTTTATTTTTGAGTGATGACTAGATTTATAATTATTTTCAACCTTGCAATTTTTATTTTTTCATGTGATCTTTCTAAAAAAAATGACAAGGATAAAACCTATAATAAAGAATCAGAATTAATTTCTGAACTTCCTAAAGTTGATTTTTTAAACGATTTTTCCCTTGACTTTATTGAAAAAAACGAGATAGATCAGTGGACCAAATTTATTTCATTTAAGGAATCCATTGAAAGTATTTCAAATTTAGATCCTCAAGGAATTACATTTTATCTTGATGAACTTGAGAAAAAAATTCAAGAATTATTAGACTCGTCTATACCTGAAAAATTTAATTCACCAACAATATTAAGTAGGATCAAGGTTATTCAAATGCAAGTGATGAAGTGTAAATTTTATTCAGAAAATCAAGAAAACAATAAATTGGGTCCAGCATTAATTGAGATGTATAGATACTATAATTCTCTTCTGCAAAGGATGATTTCATTTGTAGAGGAGGAAAAAGCATTGCCAGTTATAGATTTAAGTCAGTGATAGAATACCACTTGTTTATCCAGGATTTTATTTTTATTAATTTTTACACAATCAAGAATCTGATCAAGTTGCTCATTTAAAATTCCTGAAACTTCATGCTTCTTAGTTATTTCTTCATATAATTCAACAAGTTTAAGGTCCAAATTTAAAATTATTTCCAAGTGATCTGTTTTTAAGTTTTTATATGGATTGGTAACGATTTTTATATAATCAATTTTATTTAGAACTGGATTTTCTGACTTTCCATAATAACTTCTCAAAACAGCCATTAAATCTTGATAAAATTTATTTCTGGTTGTTGCAGTCTTGTTTAAAAAACGTTTGTATTCTGGATAAGGGCTTTTATCAGCGGCTTTTAAGTATTCTAATCTAGAATTGTTTAGCGCGTTTAAAATTTTTTCTAAAAGAATAAAGATTTTAAATTCTTTTTTCACTTTTTTTATCTATTTAACAAATCTAGCTATTAAATTAAGTGCATTATCTTAACCTGAAATCTTCTATTAACAACTTATTCACATCGTATCCAAATGGAACAATCATTAGAATATTTAAAAAAAAAATGCTATATTCAATGAAAGCTTAATTAAAAATGGGTATTAAAAGTTTTCAAGGACAGCAAATAAAACAATCAAGAAAGATTAATAAAAATATTACAGTTGGTGATATTATGTCTCGTGATTTAGTCACATTTTCTCCTGAAGATTCTATCCATCAAGTAATGTCTTACTTTATTAAATATAAGATCTCTGGAGGGCCTATTGTTAACAAAACAGGAAGACTTGTTGGTATAATTTCTGAAGCAGACTGTATGAGAGAAATATCAGACAGTAGATATTTTAATATGCCAATTTTAGATAAATCAGTTAAGAGCTTTATGAGTTTTCCGGTAGAAACGATTCAGGCCTCAACAAATATTTTTGATGCAGCTTCAAAGTTTTTTAAGACAAGTAAACGTAGATTCCCAGTAATGGATAAAGGGCGTTTAGTTGGTCAAATTAGCAGGAAAGATATTGTAATTTGTGCTTTAAAAATGAAGAGTCAAACATGGAGATAGATTATTTATTAAATCCTTAATCCAATTTTAATTTATTCATTATTTAAAAAAAATTCATTTATCATCTTTTGCAAATAAATTTTCCAAAAATATTTTATTTGAGAGTTATTTTTTTTCACTTTTCAATTTATTTAATTGCTGGATAATCTTTTCGTCTTCAATTTTTTCAAATAATAATTCTGGTTGATTTATTTCATGTCCACTCTCAATAATAGAGGAATTTTCACTTACATGATCCCAATCAGAATTTAGATTTAAAATTTTTTTCATTTTAACTGAGGTAAAAGGCAAGAGAGGTTCAGATAAGATTGCGAGCCCAGCAGAAATTTGAATAGCAGTGAAGATTATTTCTTTTACTCTTCCGGGATTATCTTTCATTATTTTCCAGGGCTCTTGATCAGCAAGGTACTTGTTTCCAAGTCTAGCAAGATTCATTAATAGAGTACTAAATTCTCTAAAACTATACTTTTCTATAGCCGCCTCAAGTTTTGAGGGATAAAGTTGAAGCTCATTTAAAATAGCTTTATCCTCATTTTTAAGGTTCATTGCAACAGGCACTTTTCCTGAGTAGTATTTATGAGTTAGAACTAAGATTCTATTAAAAAAATTACCAAAAATTGATACAAGTTCATTATTATTTCTTGATTGATATTCTTTCCATGTGAAATCGTTGTCTTTATTTTCAGGGGTATTTGATGCCAAAGCATAACGTAATTCATCTTGTTTATTTGGGAATTCTTCAAGATACTCATGTAGCCAGATTGCCCAGTTTTTTGAAGTAGATATTTTAGCACCCTCTAGGTTTAAAAATTCATTTGCAGGAACATTTTCTGGTAAAATATATTCACCAGAGCAATGTAACATAATTGGGAAAATGATACAATGAAATACAATATTATCCTTACCTATGAAATGAACTAATTTTGTTTCTTCTGATTTCCAATATGGTTCCCAATCAATCTTTTTATTTTCTGCCCATTCTTTTGTAGATGATATATATCCAATTGGTGCTTCGAACCAAACATAAAGAACTTTTTTATTCTCATCGTTGGTTGGGACAGGTATACCCCAATCCAAATCTCTGGTTACAGCTCTTGGTTTTAAGCCATTATCAATCCATGATTTAACTTGTCCATAAACATTTGGTTTCCAATCATTTTTATGATCTACTAAAATCCAATTTGTAATAAAATCTTCATAATCATTAAGTGGAATGTACCAATGCTTGGTTCTCTTTTTTACAGGAATACTTCCTGATAAGGTAGATTTAGGATCTATTAATTCTTCAGGACTTAATGAAGTGCCACAGGATTCACATTGGTCTCCATAAGCATCTTTTTCATTACACATTGGACAAGTACCTGTGACAAAACGGTCAGCTAAAAATTGAGATTCTTTAATGTCAAAAAGTTGATCAGATTCTTTTTCAAAAAATTTATTTTTCGACTTTAATAGATTAAAAAAATCTTTTGCAGTTTTATGATGAATAGGGAGAGATGTTCTTGAGTAATTATCAAAGGAAATGCCAAAATCTTTGAATGAGTCACGAATTAATTTGTCATAATGATCTACAATTTCCTTAGGGGATTTATTCTCTTTTTTTGCTTTTATTGAAATGGCTACTCCATGTTCATCACTTCCGCAAATAAATATTACGTCTCTTTTTTTACATCTTAAAAAACGGCAATAAATATCTGCTGGTATATATACTCCAGCTAAATGACCAATATGTATTGGGCCATTAGTATATGGAAGAGCAGCAGTTACAGTATATCTTTTAGGTATTTTTTTCATTTAATTACTGCTAAAGTAAAGAAATTAATTTTCTGAATTAAAGAATTAGTATTGTTATAAAAATAACAAATTGTTTAATTTTGATATATTCAATTAAATTTTAATTAAAATGAAAACAATTGCAGCTCAAGTTTCTGACTATATAAAAACAAAACCTTATCTCTCTTCTGCTTTATCTCAAGGAATAATTAATTTGACTTCACTTGCAAGAATCATTCAACCTGAGATTGAAAATTCGTTAAAAAAGCCAGCTAAGAGCGGAGCAATTGTTATGGCCCTTAAACGAATTTCAGATACTGAGGAGTTTTTATCCACGCATAAAATAATAAACATTTTAAAAAATTTAGGAGAAATTACTGTTCGCTCATCACTGAATGATTATTGTTTTAAACTTTCAGAATCATTGCTTTTTGCACAGTCAAAGTTTTTATCTGAAATTCAGAATAGAAAAGATGTTTTTTACACTTCATCAAGAGGAGTTGGAGAATCTAATATTGTAGTAAGTGATAATGTTTCTTATCTGATAGATTCATTATTTAAAAATGAGGAGTGTCTAGATAAGTTAGAAAATTTATCAGCAATAACAGTAAAATTACCTAATGAAAATGTAACTATTCCAGGAGTTTATTACTTTATTTTTCAAAGATTATCCTGGGAAGGTGTAAATATAAACGAGGTCATTTCAACATCAAATGAATTCACTATTCTGATGAATGATGATTCAGTGAATATTGCATTCGAAGTAATTAAAAATTTAAAATATCTGTAAATCATTTTAATGAAACTAACAGTTTATGAATTTCATTTATAGAGCTAATATTTTTTATTTTCATTAAAAGTCTTTTCCCAGAACGGGTTTCTTTTTCAACCATTAAAATATTATTTGAAAGAGTTTTTACTTTGGTTAAAATCTTTGAAAACATTTCAGACTCGTAAAAAATAGATTTTTTATCCTTTATAAAAAAGGCTAGACATTCATTATTTTTTATCACTATTCTCTCTATACCTAATTTTGATGCAATCCATTTTAATCTGACAGTATTGATAAGTTCATTTCCTTGTTTTGGTATTTTGCCAAATCTATCCTCAAGTTCTTTTTTAAAACTTAAAAGGTTATTCTCATCATTGATCATATTTAATTTTTTATAAATTTTTAGCCTTTCAGTTGTTAGACTTATATAATCATTTGGAAAGAGTAACTCTAAATCTGAATCAATATGAACTTCATTTACAAAAACATTATTTTGTTTTTTATCTTCATTTTTGAAAATTGATTTAAATTTTTCTTCTTTTATTTCATCAATAGCTTCATCTAAAATCTTTTTATAGGTTTCAAAACCCATTTGATTTATAAAACCACTTTGTTCAGCACCTAAGAGATCTCCAGATCCTCTTATTTCAAGATCTCTTATAGCGATTTGGACACCTGAACCCAATTCAGAAAATTCTTCAATTGCCTTAATTCTTTTTTTAGAGACATTACTAAGGTTACTTATTGGAGGCGTTATAAAAAAACAAAAAGATTTTTTGTTACTTCTTCCCACTCTCCCCCTCATTTGATGTAAATCACTTAAACCAAAATTTTGAGCATCGTTGATAAAAATAGTATTAGCATTGGGAACATCTAATCCATTTTCAATTATTGTTGTTGCAATTAAAATATCAAAATCTCCATTGATAAATGATAAGAAATTTTTTTCAATTTCATTCCCTTTCATTCGCCCATGACTGATAATTATTCTTGAGTCAGGAACAATCCTTTTTAAGAAATCTGAAATTTCAGAAATGTTTTGAATCCGATTATGAACAAAAAAAATCTGCCCTCCCCTTGAAATTTCATAATTAATAGCATTTCTAATTAATTCTTCGTTGAATCTTATGATTTCAGTTTCTATGGGATAACGATTTGGAGGTGGAGTAGAAATAATTGAGAGGTCTCGTGCTTTCATTAAGCTGAATTGCAATGTTCTTGGAATGGGAGTTGCAGTTAATGTAAGTACATCAACATTATTTTTTATATCTCTTAATTTTTCTTTAACTGAAACACCAAATTTTTGTTCTTCATCAACAATTAAAAGTCCTAAATCTTTGAATTTAATAGATTTATTTACTAGTTGGTGAGTACCAATAATGATATCAATATCACCTTTTTCAAGCTCATTTAAAATTTCATTTTTTTCTTTTTTGGATTTAAATCTATTTAAATAATTTACTCTTACAGGAAATTTCTTTAATCTTTCTGAAAATGTATTAAAATGTTGAAATGCTAGTATAGTAGTAGGTACTAAAATAACAACTTGTTTACTATCATCAACACATTTAAAAGCCGCTCTGATTGCTATTTCTGTTTTTCCAAAACCAACATCTCCACAAACTAAACGATCCATAGGGCGTTTGTTTTGCATGTCTGATTTAATCTCCTGAAGAGTTTTGATTTGATCTGGTGTATCTTCATAAATAAATGAAGCTTCTAGTTCATTTTGAATATAACTATCCTCTGGAAATGCATGACCTATTTTTTGCATTCTTTTTGCATAAAGATGGATAAGATTAAAAGCAATATTTTTAATTTTCTTTTTGGTCTTCTCTTTCAAGTTTTCCCATGCTTTAGAACCTAATTTATATATCTTTGGATGTACTCCATCTGCACTATTGTATTTAGTTATTTTGTGAAGAGAATGGATGCTTAGATATAAGATGTCTCCATCTCCATAAACTAATTTTACAGTTTCTTGCTCTTTTTTATTTAGAGTTATTTTTTTAAGCCCAGCAAATTTTCCTATTCCATGATCTATGTGAGTAACAAAATCACCAAATTTTAAACTAGTTAACTCTTTTAATTTGAGTGAATTTTTACCAAAAGAAATTGATTTATTTGAATACCTATAATATCTTTCAAAGATCTGATGGTCAGAAAAGCAAGCAATATTAGATTCCCTATCAGTGAATCCCCTGTAAAGAGGTAAAACTTTAGTTTTATAATTAACAGGCACTTTTATTTCTTCAAAAATCTCATCAAGTCTTCTTTGTTGTTGAGAATTAACACAGAAAATATAATTCAAGTATCCTGAGGTATGGTTTTGATTTAAAATTTCAATTAGTTTATTGAAATCTTTATTTATTGGAGGCTGAGGGAATTGCTCAAAATCTATAATTTTTTTTGGCGTTACAATTTGAGAATTATTTATCAATAAAATATTTCTATGTTTTAAGTCATTGAGCAAATTTGATTTTACTACTAAATTTTCGGTAGAATTATACTCAAATTTCTCTGTTTTAAATTTTGTGTAGAGTTTTTCAAGTTGGTTAATAATACCATCTAGATCATCACAAATGACAGATGTATTTTTAGGAAATAATTTAAGAATTGATTGAGTGTTTTTAGTTGTTGAGATTTTTGAGATATTTGGAACCAATACTATATTTTCTAAATTTTGAATCGAAAGTTGCGTATTTACATCAAAACTTCTAATACTCTCAATTTTATTTCCATTAAATTCAATTCTATATGGATATTGATATGAAAAAGAAAAAATATCAACAATGCCTCCTCTTATAGAAAAGTCACCAGGATCAGATACAAAATCAACTTTTTCGAAATCTTGATCAAATAAAAATTCATTCAAACTCTCTAGATAGATTTCCTGCCCTTTTTCAATTTTGAGGCTTTTATTTTTCAGGGTTTGATGGGTAACTATTTTTTCATATATAGCATCAGGATAAGTGACAATTATATTTGGGGCACTATCATTAGTGATTCTCTCCAAAACTTCTGAGCGCATTAAAAGTTTTGAATTATCTGGAGAACTATCCTTGGAATACGATTTTTTATAGGATGATGGAAACAATAAAACATTTTTACTTTCAAGAAAGCTTTCTAGATCATTTAAACAATAGATAGCCTCTTCAGAATCTCCCATAATTATAACAATATTCATTTTCAATTCTAAGAAGGCAGATGCAATTCTAATATTTAAACCAGATCCGGCTATTCCTTTGATTTGAAAAACAGAATTATCTGAAAGTGATTTTATTAATTCACTTTGAGAGTTTGTTTTATTTATTGATTTGAATAGATTTTTGATAGTATGTTTTTTTGCAAATATAAATTCTAATTAGAACAAAATTTGATTCATTTCAAATGATATTAACCAAAGGTTGATAATTAGTTAAAGATAGTTTTCAAATTAAATTTTCAATAGTTTATTTTAGTGAAACAAATTCTTTAGATGTTTTTAATTTTTGATACGGAAACAACTGGACTCCCAAAAAGATGGGATGCTCCTCTTACTGATTCAGATAACTGGCCAAGATGTATTCAGATTGCTTGGCAAGTTCATGATTCTAATGGTCAATGTTTGTCTCATGAGGATTTTTTGATAAAACCAGATGGGTTTAAAATCCCTTATGATTCAGAAAAAATCCATGGAATTTCAACTGAATTAGCTGATAAGGACGGAGTATCACTTGAAGAAGTAATATCAAAATTTAAATCTGTTTTAAAGGATTGTAAATTTATTTGTGGGCACAATGTAAAATTTGATCTGAATATCCTTGGAGCTGAATTTTATAGAGTAGAGTCTAATAATCCAATTGAAGGATTTCCTGTTATTGACACTTGCACTGAAGAAACAGCCTCATTTTGTTTATTACCCGGAGGGAGAGGAGGCAGGTATAAGCTTCCAACACTTTCTGAACTGCATCAATCTCTTTTTAACTCGGAATTCCAAGAAGCTCATAATGCTACCGCTGATGTAGAAGCAACCTCAAGGTGTCTTTTTGAATTATTTAGACTAAAAATTATTAATCCAGAAGCTCTTAGAAACTATGAGGACATTAAAATTGGTTTAAGTGAATCTTTAACCAGCCAAGTAGAGCCATTAGGCATCAAACATAGAGATTTAAAAAAAGCCTCATCAAAATTAATTAAAAATCAAAGTAAAGAGAATGTAGAATCTGTTTCCTTTGATCTGAAAAAAAGTAATTTGAATGATGTTCCTTTCATTCATCTTCATACACATTCTCAATTTTCAGTTCTTCAATCCACTTCTCGACTAAGTGAACTTATAAAATCAGCCTCTGAGGATAAAATGTTAGCAGTTGGATTAACTGATCATTCTAATTTGATGGGAGCATTTAATTTTATAAAGGAAGTAAATAATCATAATTCATCCATAGATGGCTCTCAGATTCCAATTAAACCAATTATTGGCTGTGAATTTTTTGTGTGTGAAGACCATCATGATAAATCCAGAAGAGATGATGGTTTTCAAATAGTTTTTTTAGCCAAAAATAAAAGAGGATACAAAAACCTTTCAATTATGAGCTCTATAGCATATACAGAAGGATTTTATTATGTGCCAAGGATTGATAAAGAAGTTATTAAAAAGCATAAAACCGATTTAATTGTTTTAACTGGAAATCTTTATGGAGAAATCCCATCAAAGATTTTAAACATTAGTGAAGAGCAGGCAGAGGAGTCTCTTTTGTGGTGGAAAGAAGAATTCGGAACAGATTTATATGTTGAGGTTATGAGACATGGTCAAGAAAATGAGAACAGAGCCAATGAAACTCTCATTGAATTGTCAAAAAAACATAAAATTAAACTAGTAGCTACTAATAATTCTTATTATACAAATAAAAGAGAAGCAAATGCGCATGATATTTTGTTATGTGTCAAGGATGGCGAAAAACAAAGTACTCCAATAGGAAAAGGAAGAGGTTATCGTTTCGGACTACCAAATCAAGAATATTATTTTAAATCTCAGAATGAGATGAAGGAATTGTTTTCTGATTTGCCTGAAGCCATTATAAATTTAAAAGAGATATATGAAAAAGTTGAGTCATATGATTTAAATAGAGAAGTTTTACTGCCAAAATTTGACATACCTATTGATTTCAAAAGTGAAGGCGATTCAGAGGATAATAAAGGAGAAAATGCTTATTTGAGACATTTAACTAACATCGGTGCTGAAAAAAGATATGGCAAAATTTCTAATGATATTAAAGAGCGTCTAGATTTTGAACTTGAAGTAATTGCTAATACAGGTTACCCTGGGTACTTTTTGATCGTTCAAGACTTAATTAAAGCTGCAAGGAATCTTGGAGTTTCAGTTGGACCAGGAAGAGGATCTGCAGCTGGTTCGGTTGTTGCTTATTGCCTGGGAATAACCAGTTTAGATCCTATCAAATATAATCTTCTTTTTGAAAGATTTCTTAACCCTGATCGGGTTAGTATGCCAGATATTGATATTGATTTTGATGATGAAGGAAGAGGAAGAGTTTTAGATTATGTGATTAAAAAATATGGTACTGATCAAGTTGCGCAAATAATTACATATGGAACAATGGCTGCTAAGTCATCAATTCGAGACACCGGTAGAGTTTTAGATCTTTCACTAGGGGAAACTGATAGAATAGCAAAATTAGTTCCCAACATGAAATTAAATTCAATATTTCAGATGAAGAATGATGAAATGAAACAAAGTTTAAGAGGGGAGGAATATTCTAACGTAAAGCAATTGAAAGAAGTATATTCTTTAAATAACTTAGCAGGGGAAACACTAAAGCAAGCTGAAATACTTGAGGGGTCTCTTCGTAATACAGGGACCCACGCATGTGGAGTAATTATTACTCCAGATGACATCAGAGAATTTGTGCCTATTACTGTTGCAAAGGATTCTGATTTGTATGTCACTCAATATGATAATTCAGTAGTAGAGCAAGCAGGTCTTTTAAAAATAGATTTTTTAGGTTTAAAAACCCTAACGCTCATAAAGGAGACTGTTAAACTTATTAAGTATAATCACAAAATAGATTTGGATCCTGATAAATTCCCTTTGGATGATCAAAAAACATTCAACTTATTCCAAAAGGGAGAAACAGTTGGAATATTTCAATATGAATCATTAGGGATGAGAAGGTATCTTAAAGATTTAAAACCCAATGTTTTTGATGATTTGATTGCTATGAATGCACTTTATAGACCTGGTCCTTTGGAGTATATTCCAAGTTTTATTAGCAGAAAAAATGGAAATGAAGAAATCAGATATGATTTACCTGAGATGGAAGAATTTCTAAAAGAAACATATGGGATAACAGTTTATCAAGAGCAGGTGATGTTGTTGTCCCAAAAATTGGCTGGATTTAGTAAAGGTGATGCAGATCTACTAAGAAAGGCAATGGGTAAAAAGATATTTGATCTCTTAGAAAAATTAAAACCTAAATTTATTGAAGGAGGAGTAAATAATAATCATGCCCCTGAAATTCTTGGTAAAATATGGAAGGATTGGGAAGCTTTTGCCTCATATGCATTTAATAAGTCACATTCAACTTGTTATGCCTGGATCGGATATCAAACGGCCTATTTAAAAGCACATTATCCAGCAGAATACATGGCTGCGGTTTTATCAAATAACATGAATGATATCAAGCAGGTGTCATTTTTTATGGAAGAATGTAGAAGAATGGGAATAAAAGTTTTAGGGCCAGATGTAAATGAATCCTTCTACAAATTTGCGGTAAATGAGAGTGGAGCTATTCGCTTTGGGATGGGAGCGATAAAAGGGGTTGGTAAGACAGCTGTTGAAACTATCATTGAAAATCGAAAAGATAAAAAGTATGAATCTATTTTTGATTTAGTTAAAAAAGTTGATTTAAGACTAGCAAATAAAAAAACATTTGAAAATCTTGCCTATGCTGGAGGATTTGATTCTTTTCAGAATTCACATCGAGCACAATATTTTCATATTGATAATGAAGGAATACCATTTATAGAAAGGGTTTTAAGATTTGGGTCAAAATATCAAGAAAACATGAAATCTTCTCAAATGAATTTGTTTGGAGAAAAAAGTGATAATGTCTACCAAGTTTTAAAATTGCCTGAATGTGAAGAGTTTGGAAGTTTAGAGAGATTAAAAAATGAAAAAGAGGTAGTAGGCATTTATATATCTGCTCATCCTTTGGATGATTTTAAAAAGGAAATAGAGCTTTTTAAAACATTAGAATTAAATTTTTTAAAAGATTTAAAACCATTATTAAGAAAGACTTTTTTTGTTGCAGGGATAATAAACTCTGTAGAACATTTAGAGGCAAAAAATGGAAATCTTTGGGGCAAATTTGTGATTGAAGATTTCAAAGATCAATATGAATTCAAAATTTTTGGTGAAGAATATTTAAAATTTAGACATTTTCTAATCGTTGATCAATTTATTAGATTTAAAATTTTGGTAAGGGAGGGATGGACTAATAGAGAAACAGGAAAAGTAGGAGAGCCAAGAATTCAATTTGTTAAGTTTGAAATGCTTCAAAACACTATAAGAGATAACTCAGAGAAAATAACACTAACAATTGATATAAATAAAATAAATAATGACTTAATAGAACAATTAAAAAAAGATTTGAAACCATTTAAGGGTGACAAGGCATTATTTTTCAATGTGATGGATCATAAAAAATCAATACGGTTATCACTAGAAAGTCAAAAGGGAGGAGTTGATATTTCAACTGAATTTCTAACCCATTTGGATAAAAATAATTGGGATTACAGATTAAATTAAAATGATTTTGAATAGATCAAATAAAAATAATTTTTAAATTAGCAGCCGTTATGGCAATAGAGGTTACAGACGACAACTTTGAACAAACTATTTTAAACTCAGACAAACCAGCTATAGTTGATTTTTGGGCTGAGTGGTGCGGTCCATGCAGAATGGTTGGTCCAATTATAGATGAATTAAGTGCTGATTATGAGGGGAAAGCTGTTGTTGCTAAAATTGATGTAGATACAAATCAAATATTTGCTGCTAAATATGGAGTTAGAAATATTCCCACCGTTTTAATTTTTAACAAAGGGGAATTAGTTGATAGACAAGTAGGAGTTGCTCCAAAGAAGACCTACTCTGACGCATTAGACTCCCTTCTTTAAAAAAAATATTTCAATATTATTTTGAGAGTAAAAAAGAGATGTATATTTGTTCTCATCATAAATAGGTCTGGTAGTTCAGTTGGTTAGAATACATGCCTGTCACGCATGGGGTCGCGGGTTCGAGTCCCGTCCAGACCGCCCATCATAAACCCTTG
>PBWA01000039.1 GCA_002728855.1 Flavobacteriaceae bacterium | reverse complement strand
ATTATTTTTCAAAATATTTATTTTTTGTTTATTAAATAATCATTAATTTAGCTGTCCGTTAATCTAAAATACAATCCTTTTTTAAATAATGGATTCTAACCTGGAACTACAAAATAATGAATTTCTTCGCCAGTTTGAAACTTTGGTTAATGGACAATTAGCTAGAATTGAATATGCAGAGCAAGAAAAAAAGATTTTTTTGACAAAACTTATTATTCCAAATTCAATTAACTCAATAGAGTTTGAAAAAAATTTTATTAAATCTGTATTAGAATATCTTTCTGATAGAAATTATAAAGTAGTACCTACATCCCCCAAGATTGCTGGTTTTGTTAGAAAAAACAAAACTTTCAAATCTCTTCTCCCTGTTGGAATAAAGCTTTAATTTTAATTTTTAAAACGCACATAACCTTCTTTGTCAATAAAGTCAAGTTCTTTGTATAATAATTTATTTTTTAAATCAGGATTCCATGGTAATCTGACTCTAATATAGTTTTCCGTGTAACCATATATATACCCTTTTTTATTACTATTTTCTAGAAGGATATTAAATTTTTTTCCAAGCTGACTGGTATAAAACTTATTTTTTTTATTCTCTGATAGTTTTCTTAGCAATCTACTCCTCTCAGCTCTTTTTTTAATTTCTATGATTTCAGGAAATTTTATACTCTGAGTTCCTGGTCTTTCAGAGTAGGTAAAAACATGTAAATAAGAAAGGTCTATTTTGCTTATGAAATTATATGTATCTAAAAAATCATCCTCTGATTCACCAGGAAAACCAACTATTACATCTGCTCCAATACATGCATTTGGAATTAATTTTTTGATTTTTCTGATTCGTTCTTTGTAATAGCCGCTCAAATATCTTCTTTTCATCTTATTTAGAATTTTATCACTACCACTTTGAAGTGGAATATGAAAATGAGGAACAAAAACTTTGCTTTTAGAAAAGAATTCAATTATTTGATCAGAAAGTAAATTTGGTTCAATCGAGGAAATCCTTACTCTTTTGGAATATTTATAGTTCTCAATCGCATTTAATAACTTAAAAAAATTACTAAAACGGTTAGTTTTACCATTCTTAGATTGAAGACCGTAATCTCCTATATTAATTCCCGTTAGGACAATTTCATTAACTCTTTTTATGGAAATTTTTTTAATATTTTCTAAAATGTTTTCTATCGAATCACTTCTTGATATTCCTCTTGCTTTTGGAATCGTACAAAAAGTACATTTATAGTTGCATCCATCTTGTATTTTTAAAAAAGAACGAGTCCTAGAATCCATAGAATAAGAACTTTCAAAATTAAAAACACTACTTATTTCGCATGAATGAAATGCTTTATTAGATTTGGCAATTAAATCAATTATATAATCTTTTAATTTAAATTTTTTATCTGCACCTAAAACTAATTTAACTCCATTAATCGAGGATATAGACTTAGGCTGAAGTTGGGCATAACATCCAATTACTGCAACAAATGCATTAGAATTTTGTTTTAATACTTTTTTGGTTAAAAACTTAAGCTTTTTATCAGCGTTGTCTGTAACTGAACATGTGTTAATAACATAAACATCTGCAAATGAGGAAAAACTAACTTGAACAAAGTTATCACTTTTAAAATCTCTTGATATTGTAGACGTTTCAGAAAAATTAAGTTTACATCCAAGAGTATGGAATGCAATTTTAATCTTTTTATCAATTTTTCCAATAACTTCTCCTTCTATCACAAACTTAGAAATAAGTAACAAATATAAT
Source organism: Flavobacteriaceae bacterium (assembly GCA_002728855.1). GTDB lineage: Bacteria > Bacteroidota > Bacteroidia > Flavobacteriales > Flavobacteriaceae. The sequence continues at coordinate 10,885 of PBWA01000039.1, read as the reverse complement.
TTTAAAGATTTAAAGAAAAGATCTAATCCTAAAAGTCTTAGCTTTTCTACTCTGAATTTTTCTGGGGAACATCAGATTCATCAGATTGAGAATCATCAGTAGCTCCATCTTTAGGCTGCTCTAAAATAGAAACTTCATTATCTTTTTTTTGATCCTCTTCTGTCTGAATATTTGAGGTTTCAGAGGAGTTTGAATCATTATCTGATGTTGCTTTAGCCTCTTCTTTTATTGAAATCTGATTTTCTGATTTAGATTTTTGATCAATCTTTTCTGGCTCAGTATTCTTTTGATTTGATTCTTCTTGTTTAGAATCAACAGCATTATCAAGTTCTTTATTTTCTTTAACATCCTCTTTTTTTGTAAGATTAGCATATCTGTTTTTAAACTTATCAATTCTTCCTGCAGTATCAACCAATTTGGATTTACCAGTATAATAAGGATGGGATGTGCGAGAAATCTCGAGTTTCACAAGTGGATATTCAACACCATCTACTTTTACAGTTTCTTTTGTTTCTGCAGTAGATTTAGTTATAAAAATATTATCGTTAGACATATCTTTAAAAGCAACTAACCTATAATTTTCAGGATGCAAATCCGATTTCATAAATTCTGTTTAAGAGCGCAAACTTAACATTTTTTTATCAAAAACAAGAGTCCCCTCGTCTAAAAATGATAAATTGCAACAGCAAATTCATAAACCCAGTAAAATTTAACAAATTATGGAAAATAAAAAACCCAGTCCGGCAAAATATTCTATAAACTTTGGTCTAATCAATGGATCATTTGGAATAATCTTAGGATTAATGCTTTATGCCCTAGACATGCACTATCAAAATGATCCAATTGTTCAAATAATTGCTGCATTGGTCGGTATATTTATTATTATGTTTGGCATTATTCAATTTAAAAATGAAAACAAAGGTTTTTTAAATTTATCAGATGCACTAAAGTTAGGACTTGGAATATCTCTTGTTGGAGGTCTTATTTCTGTAGTTTTTAATTATTTAATGATGAATTTCATTGACCCAAATACCCTTGAAAAGGGTTTTGAGTTTGCAAAGCAAAAAATGCTATCCAATGATCCCGAAATGTCTGTCGAAACCGCTAATCAATTCATAGAGATGAGTAAAGGATTTTATACCCCCATCTCAATGGCTCTTACTACAGTAATAGTATCTCTGATCTTTGGATTCATTGTCTCTCTTATTGGAGGTTTAATTGTAAAAAAATCCCAGCCAAAATAGCTTAAAATTTTTACTTTTGTTAAGTAAAGTATCCTTTAATTATGGAAATCTCCATTGTAATTCCTTTATTTAATGAGAGTGAATCTTTAGATGAACTTCATGAGTGGATACTATCCTCAATGTCAGATTTTTCAGAAAATTTTGAAATCATTTTAATTGATGATGGCAGTACAGATGATTCTTGGAAAAAAATTAAAAACATTGCAAAAAAAAATAAAGATACTCATGGAATATTATTCCCTAAAAATTTTGGGAAATCCCAGGCATTGAATGCCGGCTTTAAATTAGCAAAAGGTGATTACGTTATAACTATGGATGCTGATTTACAAGACTCTCCCGATGAAATAGTTAATATGATTAAAACACTTAAAGAAAAACGATTAGATATTATATCAGGTTGGAAGAAAAAAAGATATGATTCCTTCTTTTTAAAGAACCTTCCGTCAAAACTATTTAATTGGGCAGCAAGAAGAGTGTCTGGAGTTTATCTTCATGATTTCAATTGTGGCATAAAAGCCTATCGAAAAGATGTTATAAAAACTATTAATGTATATGGAGAAATGCATCGATATATCCCTGTTATTGCTTCTAACATGGGATTTAATAAAATCGAAGAGCAAATAGTTAAACATCAGCCACGAAAATATGGTAAAACTAAATTTGGAAGTAGTCGATTCATCAATGGATTTTTAGATTTAATAACTCTTTGGTTTCTTAACAAATTTGGAAAACGACCAATGCACTTTTTTGGTTTTTGGGGAACCCTTATGCTAATAGTTAGCTTTATGTTTATACTTTATATAGGTCTTGACAAACTTTATTTTACAAAATCAGCTAAATTAATTGCTCAAAGAACAGAGTTTTTCATTGCCCTAACTACTATGGTCATAGGAGTTCAATTTTTTATTGCTGGATTTCTTGGAGAAATTTTTTTAAAAAGTAAAAAAGAGGTTAAAAGGTACATAATTACAGAAAAAACTAACTGAAATTGGTTATGTTTAAATTAAAAGCTAAAAAGTGGTGCAAAAATCCATTTGACATTGAAACCCAAAAAGCTGTAAATAAATTATTTTATTTTCCTAATGAACTTGAAGAAGCTTTCTATAAAGATATTGAGTTTGGAACCGGTGGAATAAGAGGTATTGTCGGAGTAGGCACAAATAGAATTAACAAGTACACTCTTGGAAGATGTGCACAAGGAATCAGTAATTATCTAAAGAAAAATAGTAAAAGAGATGTAATTAAAATTGTGATTGCATATGATTGTAGAGTAAATAGTAAAAAATGGGCTAGTCAAATTGCTGAAATATTCTCAGCAAATGAAATATATTGCTATCTTTTTTCAGAACTCAGACCAACTCCTGAATTATCTTTTGCAATAAGATATTTAAATGCTTCCTGTGGGATTGTTATTACTGCTTCTCATAATCCTATGGAATACAATGGATTAAAAGTTTACTCAGAAGATGGTGGGCAAATCGTCTATCCTGAAGATGTAGATATTATAAAATATGTAAATGAGGTTAATTTCTCTGAAATCAAGTTCAAAAAAAATAAAGATTTAATTGAACTAATTGACAAAAAAATTGATGAGCAATTTTATGAGGCTACTATTAATGTAGCTAAATTTGATAAATCACTTACTAAAAAATTAAAAATCATCTTTACTCCTCTTCATGGAGCATCAATAACAGCAATTCCAAAGGTTTTAAAAATGTCTGGTTTTAAAAATGTTATTTTAGTAAAAGAGCAATCTAAACCAAACGGAAACTTCCCAACTATCAAGTCTCCTAATCCAGAGGAACCAGAGGCTTTTGAACTTGCAATTAAGGAAGCTAAAAAAAATGATGGTGAAATCATATTAGCTACAGATCCAGATGGTGATCGCATAGGGGTTTCAATTAGAGATGAGGATCAAAAGTTTTATCTTTTAAATGGAAATCAAACAATGATAATAATATTTTATTTTTTACTGGAAAATTTAAAAAAAAGAGGGAAGCTAAACGGTAATCAATTCATTGCAACAACTATTGTATCAACTCCGATGTTAAAAAAAATAGCTTCTGAATATGATGTTATTTACAAAGAAACTTTAACCGGATTCAAGTGGATTTCAAAACTAATAAAGGATTATCCTAATCTACAATTTATTGCTGGAGGTGAAGAAAGTTATGGATATCTTATAGGAGACAAGGTTCGAGATAAAGATTCAGTTGCAGCAGCACTTTTAATTTGCGAGATAGAAAATCAAATGAGAAATAATGGTGGATCAATTTATAAATTATTAGTGGATTGCTACAAAAAGCATGGCGCTTACAAAGAGAGACTTGTATCTTTTGTTAAAAAGGGAAAAAAGGGAATAAATGAAATTCAAATGAAGATAGATAATTATAGAAACTCCCCTCCTAAATTTATTGCTGGAATACCAGTGGTTGAAATAAAAGATTATAAAAAAAGGAGCTCTTTTAATCTAGTTAATGGGTCAAATACCAAAATTCATTTACCAAAATCAAATGTTATATCATTCATACTAAAAGACAATTCTAGAATATCAGTCAGGCCAAGTGGAACAGAGCCAAAAATTAAATTTTATTTTAGCGTCAATCAGCCATTTAATCAAAGTGAAAAATGGAAAAAAATAGAAAAAGAATTGGATAAAAAAATAGATAATTTAATTCAAGATCTTATCAAATGATATATTTTAGGAAAATTTTAGGTTACGGTATCCCCTATATAAGATTTGCATTTTTTAATTTATTTTTTAATATCCTTTATGCAATTTTTAGTGCCCTTGCTTTTATTGGTTTGATTCCTATGATTCAAATTCTTTTTGATAAAACAAATAAAGTATTGAAGGAACCAAAATATGAGGGCTTCAGTAACTTGAAGGATTATTTGGAAAACTTCCTAAATTACAAACTAACATATTATGTGAATCAAGACAGTTCTAAAGCACTTTTATTTGTAATATTCATCATTATATCAATATTCTTACTTAAGAACGTTTTTAACTACTTAGCTTTATATTTTATTACGTTTCTAAGAAATGGTGTTATAAGAGATTTAAGATCAAAATTATATCAAAAAATCATTTCACTTCCTATAAACTTTTTTTCTGAAAAGAAAAAAGGGGATCTTATAGCCAGGGTTTCATCGGATGTTCTTGAGTTACAACAATCATTTTTGTCAATTCTAGAATTAATTGTTCGAGAGCCTTTAACTATTTTATTCACTCTTGTTATAATGTTTTCCATAAGTACAAATCTTACACTATTTGTTTTAATTTTTGTACCTATTTCCGCAAGTATTATTTCCACGATAGGAAAATCTTTAAAAAAGAAGTCGGAAAAAGTACAAAAAGAACAAGGTCAATTTTTGTCTACCTTAGAAGAAACAATAACAGGGATTAAAATAATTAAAGCATTTAATGCAGATAATACTTTTATCAAAAAATTTATGTTTTCAATTAATCGACTATTCAAATTTTCAAATGAACTAATTAACAGGCAAAATTTAGCATCACCTGTAAGTGAATTTTTAGGTGTTTCAGTTATAGGAGTTCTACTTTGGTACGGAGGCAGAATGGTTTTAATAGATGGCACAATTGACGGAGCTGTATTTATAGCCTATATGGGGCTGGCATATAATATTTTGACACCTGCTAAGGGACTAAGTAAAGCATATTATAGTATTAAAAAAGGTGATGCTGCCGCTAAGAGAATAATTGAAATACTTAATGAAGAGGATGAATTTAAAAATAGTTTAAATCTAAAAGATCTAGAATTATTTGAAAAAGAAATTTGTTTTAAAAATGTTTTCTTCTCTTATAAAAAAAATATTGTTCTTAAAAATTTTTCATTAACAATAAAAAAGGGTGAAACAATTGCTCTTGTTGGTCCTTCTGGAGGGGGTAAAACAACTATAGCAAATCTTCTCAGTCGTTTTTATGATACAGACAAGGGCGAAATAAAAATTGATGGAAACCCACTTAAAGAAATAAGAAAAAAATCACTAAATAATTTAATAGGATTAGTGACACAGGATTCTATTCTATTTAATGATTCTGTAGCAAATAATATAGCTTTAGGTAATTTAAATTCAAACATAAAAGAAATTAAAAACGCTGCAAGAATGGCTAACGCTCATGAGTTTATTGAAGAATTAGCAGATGGATATAATACCAATATTGGAGAAGGTGGAAATAAATTATCAGGAGGACAAAAGCAAAGACTTTCAATAGCACGTGCAATACTTAAAAATCCAGAGATTCTTATTTTAGATGAGGCTACCTCATCACTTGACAGCTCATCTGAAAAACAAGTTCAAAATGCACTAGAGAAACTAATGGAAAATCGAACCTCCATTGTTATTGCCCATAGATTATCCACAATCAAAAAAGCAAATAAAATAGTAGTGCTGGATAAGGGTTTAATAATTGAAAAGGGCACTCACGAATTTTTAATAAATAAAGACTCTCTCTATAAAAAACTAGTTGATTTTCAGATTTTTTAATCAGATTAGACAATAATAGTTAAAAATTAAAAATGTGAATAAAATAGTTGAAACTTAGTTTTTTAATTCCAAAATTCTGACCTCTTAACTAACATAAAAAAATTAATTTTGTCAAAGAAAATTTCAGGTATGATTTATTTTTTTGGCAATGTTTCTTCAAATATAATTGCAGTTGAATCAAAGGGGAAACTAAAAGAATCCTCCATTAATAAATTAGAGTGGTTATTTAGCGGAAAAACAATTATTACTAAGAAAACTATAAAAGGAAGTTTTATAGGGCCAAGGTCTACAATGATTACACCATGGAGTACAAATGCAGTTGAGATGTCTCAAAATATGGGTGTTAATGAGGTAAATAGAATTGAAAACTTTATTTCAAAAAGTAGGGCAGATAAATTTGATAAAATGATTTCGATGGAATACTCGATTTTAGATCAGAAAATATTTGATGTTAATATTAAAGCCGAATCAATAAAGTATGTTAAAAATATTTCAAAATATAATCAAGATGAGGGCTTAGCTCTTAATAAAGATGAAATAAAATATTTAGAAAATCTTTCAAAAAAACTCAAAAGAAAGCTTTCTGATTCTGAAGTTTTTGGTTTTTCTCAGGTAAACTCAGAACATTGCAGACATAAAATATTTAACGGAAATTTTATACTTAATAATAAAAATCAAAAAAAAACTCTTTTTGAGCTTATTAAGAAAACTTCAAGAAAGAATAAAAACTCAATAATTTCAGCCTATAAAGACAACGTAGCATTTATTTCTGGACCAGAAATTCAACAATTTTCTCCTTCAAAAGCTGATGTTCCAAGTAATTATGAAATAAAGAAAATTAAAAGTGTAATATCATTAAAAGCTGAAACACATAACTTCCCAACTACTGTTGAGCCATTTAATGGTGCAGCTACCGGTTCTGGAGGAGAAATAAGAGATCGAATGGCTGGAGGTCAAGGTTCAATTCCACTTGCAGGTACTGCTGTATATATGACTCCTTACTCCAGAATTCAAAAAGAATCTGCCTGGAGTGATAATTTAAAAGAACGGAAATGGTTATACCAGAGTCCCTTAGATATATTAATTAAGGCTTCCAACGGTGCATCAGACTTTGGAAATAAATTTGGACAGCCTCTTATTTCAGGATCACTTTTTACTTTTGAACACAATGAAAATAATCATTATCTCGGATATGATAAGGTAATAATGCTTGCAGGAGGAATAGGTTATACTAATATTGATCATGCAATTAAAAAGAAACCAAAAAAAGGAGATTTGATTGTTGTACTTGGAGGTGATAATTATAGAATAGGTATGGGAGGAGCAGCAGTTTCTTCCTCAAATACTGGAAAATTTAATAGTGTCATTGAGTTAAATGCAGTGCAACGTTCAAATCCTGAAATGCAAAAAAGAGTTTCAAATACAATCAGAGCATTTGCTGAAAGTGATAAAAATCCAATTATTTCAATTCATGATCATGGAGCTGGTGGTCACCTAAACTGTCTTTCAGAATTAGTTGAAGAAATAGGAGGTGAAATATACATTGATAAACTTCCTGTTGGTGACACCACTCTATCTGACAAAGAAATAATTGGCAATGAATCTCAAGAAAGAATGGGATTAATTGTTTCAGAAAAGAATTTTAAAAAATTAGATCTAATTGCAAAAAGAGAAAGATCGCCCGTTTATGTTGTTGGAAAAATTAAGGATGATAAAAAATTTGTTTTTAAAAATAATATAAATGGAAATAAACCCATTGATTTAAAATTAAAACATCTATTTGGCGAAACTCCTAAAACTAAAATAATTGACTTTGAAAGAAAATTCAATTATGGAAAAATTTCTTATGATTTTTCAAAAATTGAAAATTATTTAAAAATGGTACTGCAGTTAGAATCTGTTGCTTGCAAGGATTGGCTTACTAATAAAGTAGATCGATGTGTAACAGGAAGAGTTGCTCAACAACAAACAGTTGGAGAATTACAGTTACCCTTAAGTAATTGTGGAGTAATATCTCTTGATTACTCGGGTAAATCAGGAATAGCTACAGCTATAGGTCACTCTCCTATTAGCGGTCTAATTAATTCGAGTAAAGGAAGTGTAAATTCTATTGCGGAATCACTAACAAATATTATTTGGGCGCCTCTTGAAGATGGAATTAAGTCCATAAGTTTATCAGCAAATTGGATGTGGCCATGCAATAACCCTGGAGAAGACTATCGTTTGTATCAAGCTGTAAAAGCATGCTCTAAATTTGCAATAAGTCTTGGGATCAACATTCCAACTGGAAAAGATTCCTTGTCAATGAAACAACAATACGAAAAAAAATCAGTAATTGCTCCAGGCACAGTAATAATATCTTCTTCTGGGTATTGCAATGAAATCACTAAAGTTGTTACACCCAATGTTTGTTTAGATGGAGGGAACTTATATTATCTTAATCTATCCTTTGAAAAACATGCCCTAGGTGGATCTAGTTTGGGACAGGTCTTAAATCAAATTGGAAATCATTCTCCTGGAATTAGTGACTCTGATAAGTTTAAAATAGCCTTTAATACAATTCAAAAACTAATAAAGAAATCTAAAATAAACGCAGGTCATGATATTTCATCTGGCGGAATGATTGTTAGTCTTTTAGAAATGTGTTTTCCAACAAAAAAAATTGGAATGAATATAGATTTATCCAATATTGAAAATGACGATATTGTATCACTTCTTTTCTCTGAAAACTCAGGAATAATTATTCAATCAAATGAAAATATTGAATTAATTTTTAAGAAGTTAAATATTGATTTCCAATTAATTGGTAAGACAAATAATAGTGGCTTTTTGAAAATCAAAAAAAATAATTTTGATCTTTCTCTAAATATTGATAAATATAGAGACATTTGGTTTAAAACCTCATTTGAGTTTGATAAATTCCAAACAAAAAATAATCTAGCAAAGAAAAGATTCGAAAATTTTAAAAACAATCCATTAAAATTTGTTTTTCCTGAAAAATTTCATGGATCAATGCCTCCAAAAAAAAATAGAAAAATCAAAGTTGCTGTAATAAGAGAAAAAGGAAGTAATTCTGAAAGAGAGATGGCTTATGCCATGCACATATGTGGTTTTGAAGTTCACGATATTCACATGACAGATCTAATCACCGGTAGAACAAATTTAGAGGACTTTAAATTTTTAGTTGCAGTTGGAGGGTTCTCCAATTCAGACGTTTTAGGTTCTGCAAAAGGTTGGGCAGGTTCTTTTCTCTACAATAAAAAAGCTAAGAAAAGTTTAGAAGATTTTTTTAAACGTAAAGACACCCTATCACTAGGAGTTTGTAATGGTTGCCAACTTTTTATTGAACTTGGATTAATTACTCCTGAGGATACTAAACTTCCTAAAATGATGATTAACGATTCTGGAAAATTCGAATGCATTTTTACCTCGGTTAAAATTCAAAAATCTTCATCAATTATGCTCAAAGGAATGGAAGGATCCGTCCTTGGCATTTGGGCTGCTCATGGAGAGGGAAAGTTTTATTTGCCTAATAAGGAAAAAAAGTATGAAATCCCAGCTAAATATTTTTATGATTCATATCCCTCAAATCCAAATGGTTCTGATTATAATTCTGCAATGTTGTGTAGTCAAAATGGGAGGCACTTAGTAATGATGCCTCATTTAGAAAGATCAACTTTTCCTTGGAACTGGGGATATTATCCAAAAGACAGAAAGGATAAAACATCTCCCTGGTTAATGGCCTTTGAAAACGCATTTTCATGGTTGTCGCTTCATTAGACTTTTTTTATAGTAATCTAATTTTATTAAATTTAGATCATCATAGATTATTATGAAAAAGTTACCTACTCGAATTTTTGATTTTTTGACTTTTCAATTAGAAAATGCTCCGTTAAACAATGCCTTGACAACTAAATATAATGGTGAATGGGAATCTATTTCAACATCTGAATATTTAAAATTAGCTAACCTAATAAGTTCAGCCTTTATAAAGCTGAAAATTAATTCTAATGATAAGATTGCCATGATATCAACAAATAATAGAACTGAGTGGAGTATAGTTGATATGGGAATCGCACAAATTGGAGCAGTAAATGTTCCTTTATACCCCACAATTACCTCAAAAGATTATGAGTATATACTAAATCATTCAGAGAGTAAATACTGCATTGTTTCAGACAAGATAATTTATGATAAAATTATCGCCGTAAAGGATAATTTAAAATATTTAATTGATATTTATAGCTTTGACAAAATACCTGGATGTAAGCATTGGTCAGAATTACAAAATCTTGGAACTGAGAATTTAGATAAAAATATATTATCAAATAGGAAGAAAAATGTAAAGCCAAGCGATCTAGCAACTATAATATATACTTCAGGAACTACTGGTGTTCCAAAAGGTGTCATGCTCAGTCATGAAAATATTGTGTCTAACGTCATTTCTAGTACAGTTAGATTACCATTAGATATAGGAGAGTCAACTGCTCTAAGCTTCTTACCTGTATGTCATATTTATGAAAGAGTTATTTTATATATCTATCTATACAACTCAATTAAAGTATATTTTGCTGAATCATTAGAAACAATTGGAGAGAATCTAAAAGAAGTGAAGCCCAATGCAATGACTGCTGTTCCAAGGCTTTTAGAAAAAGTTTATGACAAAATTTACTCTAAAGGACAAGAACTCAAGGGAATAAAGAGAAAGCTTTTTTACTGGGCGGTGAACTTAGGGCTAAGTTATGAGCCTTATGGAAAAAATGGGTTCTGGTATGAATTTAAGCTGAAAATTGCTCGAAAACTAATTTTTTCAAAATGGAAAGAAGCATTGGGCGGAAATTTAACTCATATTTCTTCTGGTAGTGCTCCGCTACAGCCAAGAATTGCTAGAATCTTTTCAGCTGCAGGTATGACCGTAGCTGAAGGTTATGGACTTACGGAAACATCTCCTGTAATATCAGTTAACTACCTTCAAGAAAATGGTTTAAAGTTCGGTACTGTTGGAAAAGTTATTGATGGTGTGATTGTTAAAATAGAGGATGATGGAGAAATACTTTGTAAAGGGCCAAATATTATGTTAGGATACTATAAAGATCCAAAACTGACATCACAAGTGATGAGCGGTGATT
>PBWA01000038.1 GCA_002728855.1 Flavobacteriaceae bacterium | reverse complement strand
ATTTTCAAAAATGAATTTGAAAGAAGATCAATTAATTGATGTTCTATCAGAAAACCCCTCTCTTATAGAACGACCAATTGTTGAGTATGAAAATTCTGGTGTCCTGGCTCGCCCTATTGAGAATTTAATATCGTTTGATCAAAAAGTAGGGGAATTAAATAAGTAATTGGTTAAATAATTAAAATATATATGAAAGTATATCTTCTCAATTTAATTTTTTTATTATTCACTATAACCTTATTTGCACAAAGACCAGCTCAATCTTACGGGTCAATTTCAAAAAAAGTAGTTGAGGGAAAAGTTATAGATAGTGAGACAAACCAGGCTTTAGAATACGCTACCATAACATTTATTAATAAAAGGAATTCAAATCTTCTTCAAGGAGGCATAACAGATTCTGCTGGAAACTTTAAAGTAGATATTTTCCCAGGACTATACGATATTTCGATTGATTTCATTGGATTTGAGTCATATCTTCAAGAAGCCGTCATGATCAGAGAATCAATAAATTTAGGTGAAATAAAGCTTAATATTTTAGTAGATCGTCTTGAGGGTGTTGAATTAATGGCTGAAAGAACTGAAGTGGAAATAAGATTGGATAAAAGAATTTATAATGTAGGAAAAGATATTACTGTTAGAGGAGGAAGTGTAGCGGATGTTTTGGATAATGTCCCATCAGTTTCTGTTGATGTGGAAGGAAATGTATCTCTCAGAGGTAATAGTAGTGTTAGAATCCTTATAAATGGAAAACCCTCTGGGCTTGTAGGGCTTTCTGGCCCTCAGGGACTTCAGCAGCTTCCAGCCGAATCAATTGATAAAGTTGAAGTAATTACATCCCCATCAGCAAGATACGATTCAGAAGGTACTGGTGGTATACTAAACATTATATTAAAAAAACAAGAATTAATAGGCGTGAATGGTAATTTTGTTCTTAATGGTGGTTTTCCAAAAACATATGGTGGTTCAGCAAGTGTTAATTTTAGAAATGAAAAGTTTAATGTTTTTACTGTTAATTCTATAAGACAAAGTAGATCCAAGGGATTTTATTACAATGACAATGAATATTTCAATGGGGATGACCCAAGCACTTTCCTTGAAGAGGAAAGAAAACCATTAAGAGACAATGGAAGCATTTTTACGAATTTAGGAATTGAATTTTACCTAAAAGAAAATACCTCTTTAATATTAAGTGGTTTTTATAGAGATAGGAAAGGAGATAGTGAAACAAAAAACGATATTAAGCAAACTAATTCTTTAAATAATCTGATTAGTAGGTCAAATCGAGTTGAGAATGAAACAGATGATGACAAATCATATCAATTCAGTGCAAATTTTGATTCTGAATTAGATGACAAAGGTCAAAAATTAACATTAGTTGCTCAGTATGAAAAGAGCAAAGAAGATGAGGATGGTAGCATTGAAAATCAGGTTTTATTTCCAGATGTTTCAGATTTAACTTATGAAAGTGTTAAACAATACGAAGATCAAAACAGAACTCTTCTTCAGGGAGATTATGTTCTTCCAATTGACGAAAACACTCAGTTTGAAATTGGATATAGAGGAAGTTTCTTAAACCAGGAAACAGATTATGAGGTTTCTTATTTAGATCAAGGAATTTTTCGAGTTGATAATAACCTATCAAATGTATTATTTTACAAAGAGTATATAAATGCTGCTTATACTCAATATGGGAAAAAAATTGATAAATTTTCTTATCTATTGGGTTTAAGGATGGAAAACTCAAATATTACTATAAATCAAAAAACCACAAACGATAATAACTTAAAAAAATATACTGATTGGTTTCCAACAATCAATCTGTCATACGAGTTTGATGAGACAAAAAGTATAACTCTTGGTTACAGTAGAAGACTTAGGAGGCCATGGTCAAGATTTTTAAATCCATTTCCATCAAGAAGTAGTATAACAAATATCTTTAAAGGTAATCCTGACTTAGATCCAAGTTATTCAAATGCATACGACTTTGGATATCTAAAAAGATGGGATAAATTTACTTTAAATGGGTCAGTTTATTTTCAAAAATCTACCAGTGTTTATCAATTTATTACTGTCAATACTGGAGAAACTGCTATTATAAGTGGAGATAGAAATGACCCCGAAAACCCGGCTATTGAAGTTCCAGTTATATTAAGAACTCCTATAAATCTTGCTGAAGAAAAAAGATATGGGACAGAATTTAATTTAAGTTTCACCCCATCTAGAAAAGTCCGTCTTAACGGAAATTTCAATTTATTTAGCTCCCAACTTGTTGGAGAATATCAAAATATAGATTTTGGAGCAACTAATTTAAGGTGGTATGCTAGATTAAATAGTACTATACGGCTTCCAGGTAAAATAGATTGGCAATTGAGAATGCGATATTCTGGACCGTCAGAAAACTCTCAAACAAAAACCCAAGGAAATTTTGTGCTTTCAGGAGCATTAAATAAAGATTTCTTAAAAGATAAAGCAACAATTTCATTCAGAGCCAGTGACGTTTTCAATTCTGGGAGAAGAATTTCAGAAACAATTACTCCAAATTTTAAAGGATATGGTGAGTTTCAATGGAGAACACCAACATATATTTTCACTATTACCTATAGGCTAAACCAAAAGAAGTATGAAAGAAGAAGGGGTCAAAATCAAAATTACAATGCAGAAGAAGCTGGTGGTGAATTTGATATTTAAAAATTATTACTTTTTTCTTTTCTTACTTCTATCCTTAATTCTCTGAAGAAAAGAACCGGTGATCCAATAAGGAATTACGAATAAAAGTAAAAAAATCATTAGCCAAAAGCCCATTGTTAGGATACTTAAAAAAGCAATGAAACCTAAGTATTGATCAAATTCAACCATAAGATTATATTATAAACAAATTTACAATAAAAAATATTGAAAGATTTCATTAACTTAAAAAAAATCAATTAATTACTCAAAAGAGATTATTTTTGTAATAAAATCTTACAAATGGATTATAGAATTGAGCAAGATACATTAGGAAAGGTTAAAGTCCCTATAGATGCTTACTGGGGTGCTCAAACAGAAAGATCTAGAGGTAACTTTAAAATTGGGCCTGAATCCTCAATGCCTATTGAGATAATTCATGGATTTGCGATTTTAAAAAAAGCAGCTGCTTATACAAATCATGAGCTTGGTGTTCTTGATGTAAAAAAAAGAGATTTAATAGCAAAAGTTTGTGATGAAATAATTGAAGGTAAATTAAACGATGAATTTCCTCTGGTTATCTGGCAGACCGGTTCTGGGACCCAAACTAATATGAATGTTAATGAAGTTATTTCAAATAGATCTCATGTATTGTTAGGTAATAAATTAGGAGAGGGCGATGTTTTTGTTAAACCAAATGATGATGCAAACAAATCTCAATCTTCAAATGACACATTCCCTACTGCAATGTATATTGCTTGTTATAAAAAAATTACTGATGTAACAATTCCAGGTCTTTCTAAATTAATTGAATCAATTAAGGCTAAATCTAAAGAATTTGAAAAAGTTATTAAAATTGGAAGAACACATCTCATGGATGCGACACCTATAACTCTTGGTCAAGAATTTTCTGGTTATTATACTCAAATAGAATATGGCCTTAAAGCTTTAAAAAATTCTTTGCCTCATTTATCTGAAATTGCTCTTGGTGGAACTGCAGTTGGAACTGGTTTGAATACTCCCAAAGGATACTCTGAATTAGTGGCAAAATATATTTCAAAATTTTCTGGTATTTCATTTATTTCTGCAAAAAATAAATTTGAGGCTCTGGCCGCTCATGATGCTATAATTGAAAGTCATGGTGCGATAAAACAACTTGCTATTTCTTTAAATAAAATTGCTAACGATATTCGTATGATGGCTTCTGGTCCAAGATCTGGAATTGGAGAACTGATAATTCCATCAAATGAACCAGGAAGTTCAATTATGCCAGGTAAAGTAAATCCTACCCAATGTGAGGCATTAACAATGGTCTGTGGTCAGGTAATAGGTAACGATACTGCAATTTCATTTGGTGGTGCACAAGGACACTATGAATTAAATGTCTTTAAACCATTAATGTCATCAAATCTTCTAGTTTCAGCTAGATTGATAGGTGATGCGTGTCAAAGTTTTGCTAAAAATTGTATAGATGGCATCCAAGCAAATAAAAAGAAGATCAATCAGTTTCTTAATGATTCTCTTATGCTTGTTACAGCTTTAAATACAAAAATTGGATATTACAAAGCCGCTGAAATTGCAAATAAGGCTTTTACAGAAGAGATTACTCTTAAAGAAGCAGCTATATTACTTAATTATGTTACTTCTAAAGAATTTGATGAGTGGGTAGATCCTAAAAAGATGATTTGAAAAGTCAAATTATACTCTACCTCTTAAAGCATTGAAAGCCCATGCAATAGCATAAAAACCTACACCTGCCACAGAAAATCCAATCGCATGGTCAGGATACTTTAAAAAACCTAAGAGAATTAAGGCTGTTCCAAACAAAAAAAGTATTAAAGAGGAATAACCAAAAATTTTATTTTTATTTAGCCCCAAGGTTGAGATTTTAATTAAGTCAAAAATATAATTTTTTTTTATTGTTTTAAAAATAATATTTGGTTATAATTATTCATTATTACTTTAGTAAAAAAAATAAAAATGAATCTTGAGTTTGAAAAAAATAAAGATCACAATAAACTTTTGCTTTCAGAAATAAATCAGCTTTATTCTAAAATTAAGCAGGGCGGTTTGGCTAAAAAACAAGATGTAAAAATTAAAGATCACCAAAAAATGACAGCTCGTGAAAGAATTAACTATTTAATAGATAATAATTCTTCGTATTATGAAATTGGAGCTTTTGCTGGTTATGAGATGTATGAAGATGTTGGCGGATGTCCATCAGCAGGAGTAGTTGTAATCATAGGTTATGTTTCTAATAAATTATGTGTTATAGTTGCTAATGACTCTTCTGTTAAAGCAGGCTCTTGGTTCCCAATAACTGCAAAAAAAAATCTTAGAGCTCAAGAAATCTCAATGGAAAACAAAATACCCATCATTTACCTTGTTGATAGTGCTGGGGTATATCTTCCAATGCAGGATGAAATTTTTCCTGATAAATATCATTTTGGTAGAATTTTTAGAAATAACGCTAAAATGAGTAGTGATGGTATTATTCAAATTGCAGCTGTAATGGGAAGTTGTGTAGCTGGTGGTGCTTATTTACCAATAATGTCAGATGAATCTATAATTGTAAATAAAACAGCAAGTATTTTCTTAGCTGGTAGCTACCTGGTTAAAGCCGCAATCGGTGAGGAAATTGATAATGAAACATTAGGTGGTGCTTCAACTCATTGTGAGATTAGTGGCATAACCGATCATAAAGCTTCTGATGATAAAGATGCATTAAATAAAATTCGCTCTTTAATGAGCAAGATTAGTTCAAGTCAGAATGCTTGTTTTAATAGAATAAAATCAGAGGAACCTAAAAAGTCAGTAGATGAAATCTACGGAATATTACCAAGAGATAAAACTAAGCCTTATAACAGCTTTGAAATCATTGAAAGGTTAATTGATGAAAATTCTTTTGATCAATATAAAGCAGATTTTGGAAAAACAATTATCACTGGATATGCGAGAATAGATGGTTGGGCAGTTGGAATTATATATAACCAGAGAGAAATGGTAAAAAATAAAAAGGGTGAAATTCAATACGGTGGAGTTATTTATAGTGATTCTGCTGATAAAGCGACAAGATTTATTGCAAATTGTAACCAAAGAAAAATTCCTATGGTATTTCTTCAAGATGTTACTGGATTCATGGTTGGAAGTAATGCTGAACATGGAGGAATTATTAAGGATGGAGCAAAAATGGTTAATGCAGTTGCAAATTCTGTAGTACCAAAATTTACTGTAATAATTGGCAATTCATTTGGCGCTGGAAATTATGCAATGTGCGGAAAGGCATTTGATCCAAGACTAATAGTTTCCTGGCCAGGAGCTAAACAAGCTGTTATGGGAGGAGATCAAGCTGCAAAAGTTATCTTACAAATGGAAAAATCAAAATTAAAAAAGATCAATAAGAAAATTAGCTCAAAAGTTGAAAAGGAATTGCATAGTAAAATTAAAGCTAAATATGAATACCAATCGAACCCAACATATGCTGCATCAAGATTATGGATAGATGCAATTATTGACCCAATTGAAACTAGAAAATGGATTAGTATGGGAATTACGATGGCAAACCATTCACCAGTAAATGAAAAATTCAATATGGGTATCCTTCAGGTTTAAATTAAAGTTTTCCAAATAATCTTGATTTAAAACCAGTCCAATTATATTTTTTATAAAAAATAAATAGTAAAAGAGGATAAAATATAATAAATGAAAGGATTAACTCTTTTGACAGTGATGGTTCTCCAGTATATTTTAAAATTGATTCAGTCTGAAAAACAGTCCAATCGGCAGTAACCAAAAGGGCTGCAAAAAGATTATTTGATGCATGGACACCCAAAGCTAATTCAATTCCTTCGTCCATCAGAGTCATAATACCTAAAACTAATCCTGTCCCCATATACCACCAGACAAGATTATACCCTAATTTATCAACTTCAGGGTTAGCTAAATGTAAACATCCAAAAATTATTGATGTCATAAAGAGTGGAGCCCATTTGTTTCTAAATAATCCAGCAAATCCTTGCATTAAATATCCTCTAAAGAGATATTCTTCAAAACTGGTCTGAAGAGGAATTAAAATAATTCCAATGCATAAAAGAATGATGAAAGGAGTTAATTTAAAATTAATCTCATATTCTTCAGGACTAATTATGTAGCCAGATAAAATAATCGTTGAGGAAAGAAACCCCCATATAGCAAAAGAGAAAAAAACTCTATTCCAATCAATACTATTTCTGGAAGTCGCAACAATTCTCATGTCTTGTTGATGTAACTTTTTTAATATGAACCAGAGTCCTAAAAGAGAAATGGCAAATGGAAGAAGCATCAAAAATAATCCAGTATTAGACGGAATTAATGAAAAAATATCAGTTGGATCGGTAAGTTCTTGATCTGATATATTTTGGGTGATCAAATAAACAAATAATGGTATTTGCCCTAGTATATTAAAAATGATAATTAGAAATGATCCGAGTAAGTACTTTAAAAAGTCTTTTGGTTTTAAATTAACTTGACTAAGAAACATAATGCTATAAATTAATAAAGAATGTAAGACTCAAAATTAAAGCAAAACAGAAAAAAATTTGATAATAGATGGTCTGAATATTATATTTAATAAGATCTCTCGAATCAAATTTTTTTATTAATCCAAAGGAAATATAAAATCCATAAATCGCTAATAAAATCAAAATAATATTAAAAACATCTTTATTAAATCCATCAATAGCTGTAAAAATAGTTTCTGATACTATAAATGTTAGTAAAATAACCAAAACAGTGTTAAATAAATATATCCACCTAGAGGCTTTTTTACCAAGTAAAACAACTAGATTAATCTTACCTGTCTTTTTATCAGAGGTGTAATCAGGAAACTGGTTAATAAATAAAATGTTAGTAGTTAGTAAACCAAGAGGGCAGCCAATTAAAATGAAATTAGAAATTGATTCGACAGAAAAATCATATGATGATGAGGACATTGCAAAAGCGCTTCCAAGAGTTAATAAAGGACCAAAAGCTAAAAAAATAGTAAGCTCACCAAGACCTTTTCTGCCAGAAAATCTGAGAGGTTTTGCAGTATAAAAATAACCAAGCAAAATTGCAATTAAAGCAATAATAATCATTCCATATATATTGTTTAAACTTGATGTAACTATATAACTGTTTATACATACAAACACTAATGACACAAGTGCTAAAATTAGCATGATATTTGCTAAAGTTTTAGTTTTAGAAAGAGTTGTTAGACCTAATTCAATAGCTCTACTCCCACCAGAGATTTGAGCACCTCTGAGGACCAATGATTTATCCCCCACATTAAAATACTCTGAGTTAGCTTCATCAGTGCCATAACTCACATCGTAATAATCATTATAAAGATTAGAGAATAAATGTAAACAGGCAACTCCAAAAATAGAAATTATTGAATTAAGTAGGCTAACATTTCCTGAAACGGCAAGGAAACATGAAACGACAATCATAGGTAAAATACAAGCTAATGTGAATCCGCCTCTTGTAATTGCTATTCCTTTAAAAAATTTTGTTAAATAAGTTATAGGAATATCTACATCATCTTTGATTTCTTTTGTTATTCCACAATAACCTGTTTGATCTTTATCTTTTCCATTTGCAAAATTTGGTGTAATGACAATTTCAGCATTAAATTCAGAACCATCTTTTTTTAGAAACTTTGTACGGACAGTGGTTTTTCCATACTTGTTTGCTTTGTTTAGCCAACCAAGAACGTTTTGTATAACAATCTCGCCAGGTGAAAAAATTGAAACTCTTTTTTTTCCAATAAGTTCATCTTTTTTATATCCAAACAAGCTCAAGGCGCCTTGATTCATTTCTTGAATGACACCTTCCATGTCACAAATTATAACACTTTTCATATAA
This sequence comes from Flavobacteriaceae bacterium, assembly GCA_002728855.1. GTDB lineage: Bacteria > Bacteroidota > Bacteroidia > Flavobacteriales > Flavobacteriaceae. Next base: position 63,286 of record PBWA01000038.1, on the reverse strand, counting down.
GAATTTTAATTCGCCAAATATATATGATTTTCTATGTGAATGAAAGATAATTAATTATTATTTTTTAATGCGAGTATAAGTTGTGAGTTTACTAATTGAAATCAACTGATTTTTTTCGTTGACTGTTCTAATTTCCCATAGCTGTATAGTTTTTCCAAGATGGATTGGCTTTGCTGTCGCCATAATATTCCCATTTTTAACAGATTTAATATGGTTTGCATTGATTTCGATTCCCCTTATAATAAGGTTTGGATTTTTGGTAAGAACCGCAACAGCAGCACTTCCAACAGTTTCTGCTAATGCGACTGTAGCTCCTCCATGTAAAATCCCGTCAGGTTGATAAACTTTTTCATTAACAGGCATACTTGCTGTGAGAAAATCACTTCCAACATCAACAAATTTTATCCCAAGAGTTTTGAGTAAACCCTTGTCGGCTATCTGGTTACATATCTTCAAGATATCTTCTTTGGCCATAAAAAAATAATATAATTATCTTTTATTTAACTTCTTCAAAGTCAACATCTTGAACATCATCTCCTTTATCTTTTGATTTTTTATTTTCTTTTCTGCCTTTTGATGATTTTGGCTTTCCTTTATTAGGTTCTTGAGCAGATGCATCTGCTTGGGCTTTATACATTTCCTCTGAAGCATTTTTCCAAGCTTCATTAATTTTTTCTAGAGCTGAATCAATTTTTGATAAATCTTTAGATTCATATGCCTTTTTTAAATTATCCAGTGCATTTTCAATAGGCTTCTTTTTGTCATCTGATAATTTTTCTCCAAACTCTTTTAGTTGCTTTTCAGTTTGAAATATCATCTGGTCTGCATTGTTTAGCTTTTCAACTTCCTCCTTAACTTTTTTGTCAGACTCTGCATTGGCCTCTGCATCTTTCTTCATTTTTTCAATCTCTTCTTCAGTTAATCCTGAAGATGCTTCAATCCTAATATCTTGTTGTTTACCAGTTGCTTTATCTTGAGCACTAACTTTTATAATTCCATTGGCGTCAATATCAAATGTTACTTCGATTTGAGGCGTGCCTCTTGGAGCTGGAGGGATTCCGTCTAAATGAAATCTTCCTATAGTTTTATTATCAGCAGCCATAGATCTTTCACCTTGCAAAACATGAATTTCAACAGAGGGTTGATTGTCTGCTGCTGTTGAGAATATTTGTGATTTTTTAGAAGGGATTGTAGTGTTTGCATCTATTAATTTTGTCATTACAGCTCCCATAGTCTCAATTCCCAGGGACAAAGGTGTAACGTCTAAAAGTAAAACATCTTTAACGTCTCCTGTCAAAACTCCACCTTGAATTGCTGCGCCGATTGCAACAACTTCGTCAGGATTTACTCCTTTAGAGGGTTTTTTTGAAAAGAATTTTTCAACTTCATTTTGAATGATTGGTATTCTTGTTGAACCTCCCACCAAAATAACTTCATTGATATCATTTGTTGATAATCCCGCATCATCAAGAGCTTTTTGGACAGGTTGCATTGATCTTTTTACCAGATTATCAGATAATTGCTCAAATTTAGAGCGAGTTAAAGTCTTTACTAGGTGTTTTGGTCCACTGGATGTGGCTGAAATATATGGTAAGTTAATCTCAGTTTGAGTCGAAGAAGAGAGTTCAATCTTGGCTTTTTCTGCAGCTTCCTTCAGGCGCTGAAGAGCCATGGGATCACTTTTTAAGTCAATATCTTCAGATTTTTTGAATTCATCAGCAAGAAAATCAATTATTACTTGATCAAAATCATCGCCTCCAAGATGTGTGTCCCCATTAGTGGATAAAACTTCAAAAACTCCATCTCCAAGCTCTAGAATAGAAATATCAAAAGTACCTCCGCCTAAATCATATACGGCGATTTTTCTATCGGTTGAGCCTTTGTCCAAACCAAAGGCTAATGCAGCTGCTGTGGGCTCATTTATTATTCTTTCAACTTTCAGTCCTGAAATCTCACCTGCTTCTTTTGTAGCTTGCCTTTGAGAATCATTGAAATAAGCTGGAACAGTAATTACAGCAGAGGTAACATCAGTCCCTAAATAATCTTCAGCAGTTTTTTTCATCTTTTGAAGGACCATGGCGGATAATTCTTGAGGCGTATATAATCTTCCATCTATATCAACTCTCGGAGTATCATTGTCTCCTTTCATAACCTTATAAGGAACATTTTTTGCCTCATTTGCTGACTCTGAAAATTTATTACCCATAAACCTCTTAATTGAGGCAACAGTTTTAGTTGGGTTTGTAACTGCTTGCCTTTTTGCGGGATCTCCTACTTTAATTTCTCCACCTTCGACAAATGCAATTACAGATGGGGTGGTCCGCTTTCCTTCAGAATTGGGAATAACAACAGGTTCGTTGCCTTCCATTACAGATACACATGAATTTGTAGTTCCTAAATCAATACCAATAATTTTACTCATAATTTTTTATTCAAACTAATTACAATCACTATGCCATTGAAAAAAATATGACAGGGTGTCAGTCATAGCTTTGTTGCATTAATAATTGATAATTTTGACAGCGATTAAAAAAAAGAAATTATTTTTATAAAAAAATGAATAAAATAATTAGCAATTATTCAAGAATAACAACAAACACTCTTTCTGAAATGAAAAAAGCGAGTGAGAAAATTGCTATGCTCACTGCTTATGATTATACCCTTGCAAAAATAGTTGATAGAGCAGGGATTGATGTTATTTTAGTTGGAGATTCAGCTTCAAATGTAATGGCTGGACATGAAACAACTGTTCCAATAACCCTTGATCAAATGATTTATCATTCTTCATCCGTTGTAAGAGGTGTAGAAAGAGCTTTAGTTGTAGTTGATTTACCATTTGGAACATACCAATCTAATTCAAAAGAGGCTTTAAAGTCCTCAATTAAAATCATGAAAGAATCTGGTTCTCATGCAATTAAATTAGAAGGTGGTATTGAAGTTAAAAGCTCTATTGAAAGAATTCTAAATGCAGGAATCCCTGTTATGGGACACCTTGGATTAACTCCACAATCAATTTATAAATTTGGGACTTATTCTGTAAGAGCTAAAAAAAACTTTGAAGCTGAAAAGCTTTTCAATGATGCAAAATTGCTACAAAAACTTGGATGCTTTGCTATTGTGCTTGAAAAAATTCCTGCAAAGCTGGCTAAAAAAATTTCTGATGAACTTAAAATACCAGTAATAGGTATTGGTGCAGGTGTTGATGTGGATGGTCAGGTACTAGTCTTACATGATATGTTAGGTATGAATACTGAATTTAGTCCACGCTTTTTAAGGCGCTATCTTGATTTAAATCAAGAAATAACTAAGGCTGTAAGTGAATATGCTAAAGATGTCAAGAAGTCTAGTTTCCCAAATAAAAAAGAACAATATTAGGTGCAAAATAATTTATTATTTAGTTTATTTTGATAGACGTATTATTCGAAGATAATCACATAATTATAATAAATAAAGAGGCTGGTGAATTAGTTCAAGGTGATTCAACTGGAGACAAAACTCTTGTTGATAAGGTAAAGTTGTATTTGAAAAAAAAGTATAAAAAACCAGGAGAGGTATTTCTTGGCCTAGTCCATCGCATTGATAGGCCAACAAGTGGAATAGTAATTTGTGCAAAAACTTCTAAGGCACTAACAAGACTTAATGAGCAGTTCAAAAAAAGAAATGTTGAAAAAAAATATTTAGCCATTGTTAAAAATCCTTTTACAATTGAATCTAGAACTCTAACTAATTGGATTGCAAAAAACCCCAGGATAAACAAATCATTTGTATTTAAAAATCAGAATTCTAAAACAAAAAAAGCAATACTAAGTTTTAGAATACAAAAAAAAATTCAAAACTATACTCTTCTAGAAATTCATTTAAAAACAGGAAGGCATCATCAAATTAGAGTTCAACTTAGCAACATGGGATATCCAATCGTTGGAGATTTGAAATATGGAGCAAAAAGATCTAACCCTGATGCTAGTATTTGCCTTCATTCTGCCGAGTTAAACTTTGAACATCCTGTTCGCAAAAAACTAATTCAAATTAAGGCAAATCCACCTACAAAACATTTATGGAACGCTTTTCTTTACGATTCATAACTTTAGCCTTTTCCTTTATTATTTCAGATACAGGGCGACTTTTTATTTTACTCTCCAGCCAAGATAAAATATCTAAATATAAAAATGCTCTTCTCTCATATGGATCATCCTCATATTGCTTAAGCTCACCATAAAGTTTTATAAATGAATCTTTTAGTTCGTGGGGAAATATTTCTCCAAGCGATCTTAGAAATCTTATCATTGCTTTTTGGACCTCATGCAAATCATTCATTTTAATTAAAAACTTATAAGTTTCTCTAAGCTGAGTGTCAAGATGATAGTCAAACCCTGCTTCATAATGAGCTACTAGATTTAAAACTCTTGTAAAACAAAGAAGGTCTTCACGCATTTTTAAGTGCTTATTCTTTATAATTTTATTTATATAAATAATACTTTTTTCATAATCAGATAGACTAAAATATAAGCATGCGATCTTGTAATAAAATAACATTACGTGATGTTCATCAATTTGATCTTTATATTTTTTTATTCCATCATTAATTTCAGCAATAAAACCTTTTGCTTCTTCAAAATTGCCTTGCATGAAGTAAAGATTTAGAAGATTATTGTAATGAACTAAAAATCCTAAAGAAGAAATATTATGGTTTTTTACAAGTTTTGAATCGTTAATATTTCTTAGCATTAAATTTAAAGTTTTTTTGAATTTTTCAGGATATTTAATCAGGGCAAGAGATTCCATTAAATAATTATTTGCCTTCAAATAAAAAACAGGATGTATCTTTATCATTTCTGGTGATTCTTCATACATATCTACCCATTTAGAAGCATATTTAAAACAGCTTAGAAAATCTTGGACTAAAAAACTGTACCAAACATGTACTTTATAGTACCAAAGCTTTTCACGAAATCCTAAATTTTCAATTTCAACAACTGGAAGCTTTTTGTAAAAAAACTTTGTAGTTTCACGAAACTCTTCATCGCTTTTAGCATAACCGGTTTTTATTAATTTTTCATATAATAAAAGAGAAAGATTTGAAAGTTTACTAGTTAAATCATTTTGATATTGTAATTGATCTGCTTGTTGAATCAAAATTTGTGATCGGTTAGACAAACTTCTTGTAATATATTGCGACTCAATAACTTTTTCAAGCTCTACAATTTCATAAGCTAAATACTTCTCTTCATTCTTGAAAGCAATTGATTTAATTTTATCAAGAACTTTCAAGCTTAATTTATATAATCCTTTTTGATATAATATTGTCGCAAAATCTAATTGTTCTCTTATCTGAATTCTAACATTCTGATGAATTGGATTAAGTCTTAAACTTATTAATATTTGCTTATATAAATGGGCTTTTAGGTTAGATAGCTGTTGCTTAGTTACCACCCCTTTTTCTAGAATTAATTTCTCACTATATTTTGGAGATTTGTCGAGTAAATTAAATAAATTTAAAAACTTGGAATCATTATTAGAACCCATTCGACCAACATAAAGTTTAAACTGACGTTTTTCAGACTTTGATAGTGACTTTATTAATTGAAACAAGTTGTCTTTTTGATCATTAATCATTGTAGAAAAATAAGATTTAAAACACTGTCTATTAGTTACTTAAATACTAAACAAAAGTATAGAATATTGTAATAAAATTATCAAATCTTAAGATTAATTTTAAATTTGGTGCTAATATTGTTTATAATAAACTTAATTCTAGACCCTTTTAATGGAACATGTTAAGATTTTTGATACTACTTTAAGAGATGGGGAGCAAGTGCCAGGATGCAAATTAGATACTAATAGTAAATTAATTATAGCTGAAAGTTTAGATGAAATGGGAGTAGATATTATCGAAGCTGGCTTTCCAATATCAAGTCCTGGTGATTTTGACTCAGTAGTTGAAATTTCAAAACTAGTTAAAAATGCGACTGTTTGCGGATTGACAAGAGCTGTTAAAAAGGACATTGATGTAGCTGCAAAAGCTCTTGAAAAAGCAAAAAAACCAAGAATTCACACTGGCATTGGGACCTCAGAAACACATATTAAGTATAAATTTAACTCAAATAGAAATGAAATTTTAGAACGAGCTATCTCTTCTGTAAGCTATGCAAAATCATTTGTTGATGACGTTGAGTTTTATGCTGAAGATGCAGGTCGAACAGATAATGATTTTCTTGCTAGAATTTGTGAAGAGGTGATTAAAGCAGGAGCAACCGTTTTGAATATTCCTGACACAACAGGATACTGTCTCCCTGAAGATTATGGTAATAAGATAAAATATTTAAAAGAAAATGTTAGAAATATTGAAAAAGCAACTATCTCATGTCACTGTCATAATGATCTTGGTTTAGCTACTGCAAATTCAATCAGTGGTGTAATAAATGGAGCGCGTCAAATTGAATGTACAATTAATGGAGTTGGAGAACGTGCAGGAAATACATCTCTGGAAGAGGTAGTTATGGTTATGCGGCAGCATAAAAACTTAAATCTTATGACTAATATTAATTCAAAACTTTTATATGGTGTTAGTAAATTAGTCTCTTCAAAGATGGGAGTTCCTGTTCAGCCAAATAAAGCTATTGTAGGTGCAAATGCTTTTGCCCATAGTTCTGGAATTCATCAAGATGGTGTAATAAAGAAAAGAGAGACGTATGAAATAATTGATCCAAAGGATGTTGGAGTTGATGAATCTTCTATTGTTTTAACTGCAAGAAGTGGTAGAGCAGCCCTCGCTTATCGAGCAAAAAATATAGGTTTTGATTTAAATAAATTAGAACTTGACAAGGTTTATGAAAGATTTTTAAAAGTTGCTGATAAACAAAAAGAAATTAGTGATGAAGAGCTTCCAAAAATTATAGAATCTTCTAAATTATAGTCATAATAATTATGGGTAAAACACTTTTTGATAAAGTATGGGATTCACATGTAGTTGAAAGAATTAGTCAAGGACCAGATGTTTTGTTCATTGATAGACACATGATTCATGAAGTTACTAGTCCTGTTGCCTTCATTGGTCTCAAGAATAGAGGCCTAAAAGTAATGTCTCCTGAAAGGACTTTTGCTACTGCTGATCATAACACTCCCACAAAAAATCAACACTTGCCCGTAAAAGATCCTCTCTCAGCAAATCAACTTAAAACTCTGGAGAGAAATGCAAAGGAATATGGCATTTCTTATTGGGGTTTAGGGCATAAAAATAATGGCATCGTTCATGTTATAGGTCCAGAACAAGGGATTACACTACCTGGAGCAACTATTGTGTGTGGGGACTCTCATACGTCCACACATGGAGCATTTGGCGCTATTGCTTTTGGCATTGGAACTTCAGAAGTAGAAATGGTTCTTGCAACTCAATGCATAATGCAGGTAAAACCTAAAAAGATGAGGATTAATATAAATGGAGAGTTAAATAAAGGAGTCACACCAAAAGATATAGCATTATTTATAATTTCAAAAATATCAACATCTGGTGCAACTGGATATTTTGTCGAGTATTCAGGGTCTGCATTTTCTGATCTTAGCATGGAAGGTAGAATGACTGTGTGCAATCTTAGTATCGAAATGGGAGCAAGAGGGGGTATGATCGCTCCTGATGCAAAAACTTTTGAGTATGTCAAAGGGCGAGAATTTTCTCCAAAAGGAAATGATTGGGAGAAAGCCATGAAATTTTGGAAAACCCTAAGTAGTGATAAAGATGCAAAATTTGATAAAGAATTTTCTTTTAATAGCAATGAAATTGAGCCTATGATTACTTACGGAACTAATCCAGGAATGGGTTTAAGTATTTTACAGAAAATTCCATCTAAAGATCCAGAGAAATCTGAAAATATTTCTTATAAAAAATCTCTTAATTACATGGGATATAAGGAGGGAGAGTTTATGCTAGGGAAAAAAATCGATTACGTTTTTTTAGGTAGTTGTACAAATGGTCGAATTGAAGATTTTAGAGCCTTTTCATCAATCGTCAAGGGTAGAAAAAAGTCAAACAGAGTGACTGCATGGTTAGTACCTGGCTCGCATAATGTGATGAATGCAATAAAAGAAGAAGGAATCTTGGATATACTGGAAAACTCTGGATTTGAGCTTCGAGAGCCAGGATGCTCGGCATGTCTAGCGATGAATGATGATAAAATTCCAAAAGGAAAATATGTCGTGAGTACATCTAACAGAAATTTTGAAGGTCGGCAAGGTCCGGGTGCAAGAACAATTTTAGCAAGTCCACTAGTTGCAGCAGCAGCAGCAATAACAGGTGAAATTACAGATCCAAGAAAATATTTATAGTAAAATGACATACGATCCTTTAAAAATACTTGAAAGCACTGCAGTTCCTTTACCAATAGAAAATGTGGATACAGATCAAATAATACCTGCGAGATTTTTAAAAGCCACTGAAAGAGTAGGTTTTGGAGAAAATTTATTTAGAGACTGGAGATATAATCAAGATGGTAGTCTCAAAAATGATTTCATATTGAATAATGAAAATTTTTCTGGTAAAATTTTAATCGGTGGAAAAAATTTTGGATCAGGTTCATCGAGAGAGCATGCTGTATGGGCTATTTATGATTATGGCTTTAGGTGTGTTGTTTCAAGTTTTTTTGCTGATATTTTTAAAAATAATTGTTTAAATATTGGAGTTTTACCAGTCCAAATATCAGATCAATTTTTAAGTCAAATTTTTGATGAAGTTTATAGAAATCCAAAAACGATAATAAAAATTAATCTTCTTGAGGAATTTATCTCTGTTGAAGGGATTGAAAAAACTGAAAAAATTTCAATAACAGCCTATAAAAAGGATAATATGACAAATGGGTTTGATGATATTGATTACTTAGTTAACATCAAAGAAAAAATAAAAAACTTTTCAAGTAAAAGAAATTTTTAATTCTAATTGTATAATGAAGCAGAGAACCCTTGAAATAATGGATACTACCCTGAGAGATGGTGAACAAACATCCGGAATGTCATTCTCAGCATCAGAAAAATTAACACTTGCAAAATTACTTTTAACTGAATTGAATGTTGATAGAATTGAGGTTGCATCAGCCAGAGTTTCAAAAGGAGAATATCAAGCTGTATTAGATATTACTAATTGGGCTAAAGAGAATGATCTAATTGATCGAATTGAAATTTTAACATTTGTCGATAATGGGATTTCATTAAAGTGGCTTTTAAAAACAGGTGCCACAGTGCAAAATCTTTTAACTAAGGGCTCTTTGAACCATCTAAAATACCAATTGAAGCAAACTCCTAAAGAACATTTTAAGTTAGTTGAAAATGAAATTAGGTTAGCTTCAAAAAATAAGATCATTACAAACGTTTATTTGGAAGATTGGAGTAATGGCATGAGAAATTCACGCCAATATATTTTAGATTACATAGATTTTCTATATGACCAACCAATCAAAAGAATTTTACTTCCTGATACACTTGGAATTTTAGAGCCAAATGAGACATATGATTACCTTATTGAGTTAGTTGAAAGATATCCAAAAAAACATATTGATTTTCATGGTCATAATGATTACGACCTTTCAGTTTCAAATGCATTAGCTGCATGTAAAGCTGGTGTCAATGGGCTTCATCTTACTGTAAATGGAATGGGAGAAAGAGCTGGAAATGTTCCGCTAGCTAGTGTTGTTGCTGTTGTAAATGATTTTATGCCTGAAATTAAAATTAATATAACAGAAAAAAAATTATACAAAGTTAGTCAGCTTGTGGCAGCCATTACGGGATTTCGAATACCTGTAAACAAACCTGTTGTAGGGGAAAATGTATTTACCCAAACCGCAGGGATTCATGCTGATGGCGATCAAAAAAATAACCTTTATTTTAATGATTTATTACCTGAAAGATTCGGTAGAAAACGCAAATATGCATTAGGTAAGACCTCGGGTAAGGCAAATATCGAAAAGAATCTTCAAGAGCTTGGTTTAAAATTGAATGAAATTGAATTAAAAAAAGTAACACAAAGAATTATTGAGTTGGGGGATAAAAAGGAATATGTAACAAACTCGGATTTGCCTTTCATCATATCGGATGTGTTGGGAAGTTCTAATGCCCAAAAAAAAGTTAATATAAAATCATATGCTTTGACTCACGCAAAAGGACTGAAGGCTTCCACTAGTATTGCCATAGAAATTTCAGGAAAAGTTTTTGAGGCTAGCTCCTCAGGAGAAGGGCAATATGATGCGTTTTGGAAGGCTTTAAAAAAGATATATAAAAGAGAGAAAAGAAAATTACCTAAACTAATTGACTATGCTACTAGAATACCTCCAGGAAGTGATTCAGATGCTTTATGTGAAACTACAATTACATGGAATGATGGGAATAGAGAGTTTTTGACCAGAGGATTAGATTCAGATCAGACTGTTTCTGCTATTCAGGCTACAGAAAAAATGCTTAACATTATATAAAAAATATGAAATTTAATATTGCAGTATTACCAGGTGATGGAATTGGCCCAGAAGTAGTTCAACAAAGTGTAAGAGTATGTGATGCTGTTGCAAAAATATTTAATCACACTATTAACTGGAACTATGGTTTAGTAGGAGCTGCTGCTATTAAAAAAATTGGAGATCCTTATCCTGAAGAAACTCACTCAATTTGTTTAAGCTCAGATGCTATTCTTTTTGGAGCAATCGGAGATCCTATGTTTGATAACGATCCTTCACTTAAAGTGAGACCTGAGCAAGGTCTATTAGCAATGAGAAAAAAATTAGGTTTATATGCAAACGTAAGGCCTACATTCACTTTTCCTTCCTTAATTAATAAGTCTCCATTAAAAAAAGAGATAATTGATGGAACAGATCTTGTTTTTCTAAGAGAATTAACGGGAGGGATTTATTTTGGGAAAAGAGGCCGCTTAGATAATGGTGAAATTGCTTATGATACATGCATCTATTCAAGAGAAGAAGTAGTTAGACTAGTAAAAATGGGTTTTGAATTAGCTAAAAAAAGATCCAAGAAGTTATGCTGTGTTGATAAGGCCAATGTATTAGAGAGCTCAAGGTTATGGAGAGAAACGGTTCAGTCTATGGAAAAAGATTACCCAGACATTTCAGTCTCATACGAGTTTGTTGATGCTGTTGCGATGAGGCTAGTTCAATGGCCAAAAAACTATGATGTACTAGTTACAGAAAATCTATTTGGTGATATTTTAACAGATGAAGCTTCTGTAATAACAGGCTCGATGGGTCTTATGCCATCTGCTTCTATAGGAAATGAAAATAGTCTCTATGAGCCCATTCACGGATCATTCCCTCAGGCAGCAGGGAAAAACATTGCTAATCCTTTAGCAACAATTCTCTCAGCTGCGATGATGTTTGAAATGAGTTTTGGCTTAAAAAATGAATCTGATATAATAAAAAAAATAGTAGAAAGGTCTTTAAATAATAAAATTGTTACAGAAGATCTTTCTCTTGAAAAAGAAAGAAAATATACTACTTCAGAGGTTGGGGATTTCCTAGTGAATGAAATTATATCTAATAAGATTTAATTTAACCTCAATGAAAATCAAAAAATTTTAAATTGACAAAAATTATTGTTTAGTTAATTAAGCCACCTATATATAAAACTAAACATATATGAGTTTTTAAAAATAATTTTAAAAATGAAGAAAATTATAGCAAAAACAGAAGTTACAATTCCGGCTTTTTTAAGTGATTTCCACATCAAAAACTGATATTTTTATAAAATCTTTTTCATTGCAGTCATCGATTCTCTCAATTCGTATCCAATAATCTCAATCGGATGGTAACGAATTATCTCATTTATATCAATTAACTTTTTGTTATCAACACTTGTTTCGTTCAAGAATTTAGAGCCATCTCCAATTACACTCTTATCAATTTTTTTCATAAAGTCAAATAAAATTGGCTTGGCTGCATGATCAAATAGATAACAACCATATTCAGCTGTATCAGAAATAATTCTGTTCATTTCATAAAGTTTTTTCCTAGCAATTAAATTTGCTATCAGTGGTGCTTCATGAAGTGACTCATAATAAGCTGATTCTTCCTTTATGCCTGATGCAATCATTGTTTCAAATGCAAGTTCAACACCAGCTCTTACCAGTGAAATCATTAAAATACCATTATCAAAAAATTCTTGTTCTTTAATTTCATCAGAAGTGACTTCAGTTTTTTCAAAAGAAGTCTCCGAGGTTTGAGCCCTCCACTCTAACAATTTTTGATCATTATTTTTCCAATCTTCCATCATGGTCATAGAAAAATTACCAGACATAATATCATCCATATGCTTTTGAAAAAGTGGTGTTAAAATAATCTTTAGTTCCTCTGAAAGCTCAAAAGCTTTTACCTTCGCCGTATTAGATAGTCTATCCATCATATTTGTTATACCTCCGTGCTTTAATGCTTCGGTTATAGTTTCCCATCCATATTGAATAAGTTTTGAGGCATAACCTTTATCAATGCCTTCATCAATCATTTTATTAAAACATAGAATTGAACCTGTTTGTAATATTCCGCAAAGAATTGTTTGTTCTCCCATTAAATCTGATTTGACCTCTGCAACAAATGAGGATTCTAAAACACCTGCTCTATGACCTCCAGTGGCAAAAGCATATGCTTTAGCCTGATCCAGACCATTCTCATTAGGGTCATTTTCAGGATGAACAGCTATAAGAGTTGGAACCCCAAAGTCTCTCAAGTATTCTTGTCTAACTTCAGTTCCAGGACATTTTGGAGCTACCATGATAACAGTAATATCATCTCTGATTTCAATACCTTCCTCTACGATATTAAAACCGTGTGAATATGATAATGTAGAGCCTTTTTTCATCAGTGGCATAACATTTTCAATAACTGTGGTATGATTCTTATCAGGTGTTAAGTTAACAACAAGATCTGCAGAGGGAATTAATTTATCAAATGTATCAGCATTAAAATTATTCTCAGTTGCATTTTTGAAAGAATCACGCTTTTCTTTAATTGCACTCTCTCTAAGGGCAAAAGAAATATCTAATCCTGAGTCTCTCATATTTAATCCTTGATTTAAACCCTGAGCGCCACATCCTACAATGACAATTTTTTTCCCTTTAAGAACACTAATACCATCATCAAATTCAGAGGAGCTCATTAATCTACATTTTCCTAATTGCTTGAGTTTAGCCGTGAGTGATAGCTTATTAAAATAATTACTCATTTTTTTTCTTTTTATAATTGTTGCCTTTAAAGGTATTTAAAATATCAGAAATACCCATTTTAGATTTTGTCACTGATATTCTTCCTGATCGAACAAACTGTAATAAACCATAGGGTTCAAGGTCTTTATAGAGTTGCTCTGTTTCGTGACGAAATCCTGTTTTTTCAATAACAAAATATTCTGGTGATACTGTTACTATATTAGCATTACTATTTTTAATTACATTTTGGATGTGTCTTTGCTCAAACAAAGAACTAGATTTAACTTTATAAAGTGCTGATTCTTGAAAAATAGTTTCTTTATCAGTATGATAAAAAGCCTTTATCACATCAACTTGCTTTTCAATTTGAGAAACAATCTTTTTTACTTTTTCTTCTGTAGTGTTTACAACAATTACATATCTAAACACATTTTTAATCTCTGATAATGAAGTAGAAAAACTTTCTATATTTATATGCCTCTTTAAAAAAATTGCAGAAATACGGTTAAGCAATCCAACATTATTTTCACTGTATATTGATATTGTATATAGAATTCCGTCTTTCATGTGAATTATTCAAGTCTAATATTGGATACAGATTCCCCTGAAGGAATCATTGGGAAAACATTATCTTCTTTTTCAACACATACTTCTAAAAAATATGGCTCTTTTGATAAAACCATCTCTTTAATAGCTCCATCTAAATCCTTTCTTTCTTCTACCCTATTTGCTTTAATATGATAACCTCTTGCGATAGTTACAAAGTCAGGATTTACCATCTCAGTTTCTGCATATCTTTTGTTAAAAAACAATTGTTGCCATTGTCTTACCATTCCTAAAAAATCATTGTTAAGAACTAATATCTTCACAGGTAATTTATTTTGAAAAATAGTTCCCAATTCCTGTATAGTCATTTGATATCCTCCATCTCCTATAATTGCAATCACTTCTCTTTTGGGAGCGCCCATTTTTGCTCCAATAGCTGCTGGCAATGCGAATCCCATAGTTCCCAGACCTCCTGAAGTAATGTTACTTTTTGATTTTATAAATTGAGAATACCTACACGCAGCCATTTGGTGTTGTCCAACATCAGTAACAATAATTGCATCGCCCTTGGTATATTTGTTAACATTGGAAATAGTCTCGCCCATAGTCAATCCTTTTTTAGTTGGATTTAAATCTTGTTTAATAACTTTATCAAACTCAATATTATCAAGTCTTTTAAACTCTTTAATCCATTTAGAATACTCTTTTTTATTGATAAGTGATGTCAATTTGGACAAACTTTCTTTACAATCTCCTAAAATTCCAATGTCAACCTTAACATTTTTATTAATTTCTGATGGGTCAATTTCAAAATGTAATATTTTAGCTTGTTTTGCATAGGTTTTCAAATCTCCAGTCACTCGATCATCAAAACGCATTCCAATAGCTAATAAAACATCACATTGGTTAGTCAATACATTAGGAGCATAATTTCCGTGCATTCCAACCATTCCTAAATTTAAGGGATGAGATGTTGGAAGGGCTGACAGTCCTAAAATTGTCCATACAGCAGGGATACCAGACTTTTCAACAAAATTTTTGAACTCTTTTTCTGCTTTTCCAAGAATGACTCCTTGTCCAAAAACTATGAGTGGCTTTTTTGCTTTATCTATAATTTCAGAGGCCTTTTTTATGATTTCATCATTAACTTTAGGTCTTGGCTCATAGCTTCTTATTCCATCACATTTTTTATATGAAAATTTAAACTTTTCAAATTGAGCATCCTTAGTAATATCAATTAATACAGGTCCAGGACGACCAGATTTTGCTATATAAAAAGCTTTTGCTATAATCGATGGTATTTCAGATGCTTTGGTGATCTGATAGTTCCATTTAGTTACTGGAGTAGAAATACCTATAATGTCAGTTTCTTGAAATGCATCAGATCCAAGTAGATGAGAGGCTACTTGACCAGTAATGCAAACTAAGGGAGTAGAATCAATCTGGGCATCAGTAATGCCAGTAACTAAATTAGTAGCTCCAGGGCCTGAGGTGGCAATCACTACTCCTACTCTTCCTGATGAACGAGCATATCCCTGTGCAGCATGGGTTGCTCCTTGTTCATGTCGAACTAAAATATGATTAAGTTTTTCCCTGTACTTAAATAACTCATCATATACTGGCATAATTGCTCCTCCAGGATAACCATATAATAAGTCAACATCCTCTGATAACAAAGAAAGAATAACTGCCTCTGCTCCTGAGATCAAAGTTTCTTTTGATTTCGATAATTTTCTATTATTATTTTTCAATTTATTCATCATCAATTTTATCAGTGATACAGCCTTCAGAAGCATTAGAAACATTATTCACATACTTGGCCATTATTCCCATTGAAAATTTATGTGGTGGTTTTACCCATTTTTTTCTTCTGGATTTAAACTCATCAGTTGATATATCAACATTAATTAAATTCTTATCTGCGTCAATAGATATAATATCTCCATCCTTTACTAAAGCTAATGGACCACCCTCTTGAGCCTCAGGAACAACGTGCCCAACAACAAAACCATGAGTACCTCCAGAAAATCGACCGTCGGTAATTAAAGCGACATCTTTTCCAAGTCCAGCTCCCATTAAAGCAGAAGTAGGTTTTAACATCTCAGGCATTCCCGGGCCTCCTTTTGGTCCCTCATATCTTATTACAACAACATCTCCCTTTTTTACGTTTCCATTTTTTATTCCATCATTAGCCTCATATTCTCCATCAAAAACTTTTGCAGGCCCTTTGAAATAAAGACCTTCTTTACCTGTTATTTTTGCAACTGCCCCTTTTGGGGCTAAATTTCCATAGAGAATTCTGATATGTCCAGATGACTTAATTGGATGGTCTAGTGGTCTTATCAAATTTTGGCCTTTAGATAATGATTGAGTTTCAGACAAATTTTCAGCTAATGTTTTTCCTGTAACAGTTAAACACTCTCCATGCAGCATATCATTTTCAAGCATAAACTTAAGTACAGCTGGAATTCCTCCTATTTTATGTAAATCTTTCATCAAGTATCTACCACTTGGTTTCAGGTCAGCTAAAAATGGAGTTTTATCGCTTATAGATTGAAAATCATTTAATTCTAAATCAATTTTTGCTGCTTTTGCTATTGCTAAAAAATGTAAAACTGCATTGGTTGATCCGCCAAGAACAGATATTAAACGCAGAGCGTTTTCTAACGATTTTTTTGTTACAATTTGAGAGGGTAAAATATTTTTTCTAATAAGAGTTTCTAGAGTTTCTCCAATTAAATCACACTCATTAATCTTATCTATACTTTTTGCTGGATTGGATGAACTAAAAGGAACTGACATTCCAAGAGCCTCAATTGCTGAGGCCATTGTATTAGCAGTATACATTCCTCCACAAGCACCAGCCCCTGGGCATGCTTTTTTTATAACGCATTTATATTCATTTTCATCAATTTTCCCAGAAACCTTTTCTCCCCATGCTTCAAAAGCAGAAACTACATCTAATTCTTTTCCATTATGATTTCCTGAATCAATAGTTCCACCATAAACTAGTACACCAGGTCTATTTAATCGGAGCATTGCCATTAATGCTCCAGGTAAGTTTTTGTCACATCCGACAACTGTTACAATACCATCATATGACATTCCCTGTACTACCGATTCAATAGAATCTGCAATAATATCTCGTGAGGGTAATGAAAATCTCATTCCTGGTGTTCCCATTGAAATCCCATCACTTATTCCTATTGTATTAAAAATTAAGCCAACTAAACCTTTACCATTGATTGATTTCTTAATCTTTAATGAAAGTTGATTTAAATGCATGTTACATGGATTACCTTCATAACCTGTGCTTGCTATACCTATAAATGGTTTTTTGAAATCCTCTTCATTTAAACCTATTGCATGAAGCATTGCCTGAGCAGCAGGTTGAGTTGGGTCTTGAGTTACAGCTCTACTGTATTTGTTATAAGACATTAAAATTAAATTGAGATGAAATTAAAAAGGTAGAATCAAATAATTTGTTTTTACAAAAATAGAAGTATTATATTCAAATTAAAATTAAAGTACATAAAATGCTGGTTATTAATTGATTAAACTTTTACGGAAAAGACATTCAATAAGAAAAATTAATTGATAAAAATGATTATAATTTTATTTTATTAAATACTTCCACTAATATTGTAAATGTAGATTATTTTTGAAAGATCATTTAAATTTTGTTGAACCAGATGATAAAGAACGCTTTAAGTACGGACATAGAAAATATATATAATAATCAGAAAAAATTTTTTTCTGAGCAAAAAACACTTTCGATTGATTATAGAGTAAAAAAATTAAAACAACTTTTGTTTGCTATAAGAGAAAATGAAAGCAAAATTCATGATGCTTTATTCAAAGATCTTCGTAAATCAGGATTTGAGTCGTTAACAACTGAAACTATCTTGGTTGAAAAAGAAATAAAAAAAATGATCAAAATGCTCCCAACCTGGAGTAGAGCAAAAAGAGTTAGAAGTAGTCTTTTAAATTTTCCCTCTCGTGATTTTATTGTTCCAGAGCCATATGGCAATGTGTTAATAATAACCCCATGGAATTATCCTTTTCAATTAGCAATGACTCCATTAGTTGGGGCTGTTGCAGCAGGGAATACAGTTGTATTAAAACCTTCTGAATCTTCAATAAAAACAAGTTTAATTGTGTCTGAAATTATTAATTCTGTTTTTGAGTCATCACATGTTAGTGTTATTCAAGGGGATGCATCCGTTGCCTCAATACTCTTAAAAAAAAGATGGGACTATATCTTTTACACTGGAAGTACTCAAGTTGGGAAAATTGTTGCCAAAGCAGCTGCAGAAAACTTAACCCCTACCACATTAGAATTAGGAGGAAAAAGCCCATGCATTATTGACGAAAGTGTACCAATTAAAAAAACTGCTAAAAGAATTATTTGGAGTAAATACATAAACTGTGGTCAAACTTGTATTGCTCCTGATTATCTAGTTGTCCAAAAAAGTATTAAATCTATCTTAGTTAACAATTTGATTAATGAGATAAAATCTGCCTTTGGAGATAATCCAATCAATTCATCAGATTATGGAAGAATTATTCATAAAAAACATTTTGATAAATTAAGTTCGTCGCTAAATGGTCAAAAAATTCTTTATGGAGGAGTCACAGATGTAAAACAACTATATTTTAGTCCTACCATTGTCGATGAACCAACAAATGAAAGTGATCTGATGCAACAAGAAATTTTTGGACCTATACTTCCAATTGTTTCATTTGGATCTGAAGATGAGATGCATCAAATTCTTAAGGGAAAAGAAAAGCCATTAGCTTTTTATATTTTTTCAAATAAAAAAAGATTTGTAAATAATATTTTTTCAAAATATTCATTTGGAGGAGGAGTAGCAAACGATGCAATAGTTCACTTCGCAAATGACAATCTTCCTTTTGGAGGAGTTGGAAATAGTGGAATGGGAGAATATCATGGGAAATATAGTTTTAAAATTTTTTCTCATTATAAACCAATTGTAAAACGTTCATTTTTATTTGACCTACCTCAAAGATATGCTCCATATCCAAAATCACTTTCATTCTTGAAATTTTTAATTAATCGACTATGAAGTCTGAGAAAATAGTAAGTAAAGCCATAGAATTTAGAAGGTCTATTAGACATTACGATCCTAATTTTGAAATTGATGAAGAAATTGTTAAAAAATCTCTCAAGCAAGCTGCCTTAGCTCCAAATAGTAGTAATCTTCAACTTTGGCAATTTTATCATATAATTGATAAGAATATTATTGGCAAACTATCAAGATCTTGTTTCAATCAACCAGCAGCAAGGACTTGTAAACAGCTTGTAGTATTTGTAGTAAGAAAAGATCTTTGGAAGAAAAGAGCAAATGCAAATGCAGATTTTATTAAAAAAACATTTCATAGTAATAACGACAATTCTAATAGACGAAATAAAATGGCGATCAATTATTATAAAAAACTAATACCAGCTATATATTCTGATTTTATAGGAATCCTCGGATTTGTGAGATATGTATTTGCCTTTTTCACTGGAATTTTTCGTCCAATATATAGACAAGTTCTCACTTCTGATTTGAGAGTTGTGGCTCATAAGAGTTGTGCTTTAGCTGCAGAAAACTTTATGATTAGTATGGCTGCATACGGATATGACACTTGTCCAATGGAAGGATTTGATTCTCTAAGAGCTAAAAGGATTTTAGGGCTCCCAAATAGCTCAGAAATAAACATGATCATAAGTTGTGGTAAAAGATCTGAAAAAGGAATCTATGGGCCTAGATTTAGAGTTCCGTTTGATCAGATATATTTTAGGAAATAATCTAATTCATTTTAAAATAAATTAATTCTCCTCTTCTTTTTTGCGCTAAAATTGACATAGAAAGTTCGTCTAAAATTAGTACTCTTGGATACCCTCCTGTAACTTGACCATCTGCCATTGAAACCAATAAAACTCCCTTTGGTGTAAGTTGAATGGTGCCTGGAAATATTGCAGAACTTTCAAGATGTATTCTGTTTTTTAAATTATCATTTCCTTCTAAATGATATCCCATTCGATCATTAATACCCACAGAAAACGAATTTTTGAATAAGCTTTCTTTAATATCTGATGAAATAATATTCCAATCTGGACCTTTTGACACATTTAAATTATTTTTCAAGTAGTATCCATCATTTATTTTATTTAAATCATATTTTACCGTTAAGGACTTTCTAGCTAGAAAAAACTCATCGCCCTTCTCTAAAACCTTTTTTTTAGTAATAGGATAGCAATATGAACTACTTCCCAAAACTGATGAAGTTTTTAACCCCCCACTAAAAGAAATATATGTTCGAACACCTGAAAGACAGTGACCAAAACTAACTATGTCGCCTGAATTACATTCAAAGGGCTTGTTAATCATCATCTTTTTTTTGTTTAGATAAACATCCATTAGAGCACCGCTATAAACTAATTTTATTTTTCCTTCAACAAGGAGTTTAGGTCCTTGCAGTGTTGATTCAATCAAACTCATGCTGTAATCATTATTCACTAGCTGATGAGCAAATTTAAAACCGAAAGTATCCATTGGACCAGACAGAGGTATTCCTTTATGCCTATGACCTATTCTTCCCTGATCTTGAATAGTTGAAAAAAATCCTGGTTCTATAATTTTAATCTTTGACATTATAAATAGTAAACTTTGGTAAATTAGTTTTTGAATTATGCATTAATTTCTCGTTATACTCATCGATAGAAATTTTCTTGAAGGATAATTTATCCCCTACAGATGCGAAACAATTGGGATTTCTCTTAGGATCAAAGAAAATAGTTGGCGTCCTTCCAATTAAATGCCATCCCCCAGGACTGTTTTGAGGATATATACCAGCATAACTACCCCCTATTGCTAAAGATCCTTTAGGGACTTTTAGATTAGGTTCAGACTTTCTCTCAAGCTGCATGGATTTTGGAAGGCCTACTAAGTAACAAAATCCAGGTAAAAATCCATAGAACTGAACTATCATCTCTAGCTCACAGATTTTTCTTATGTAGTCTTGAGTTTTTAAATCATCATTATTAAAATGCTTAAATAAATCTAATGAGAAGTCATTCTCAAAGCAGATAGGTATTTCCCAATGTTTATATTGGAGATCAATTCTTTTAGATACAGACATATCATAGGTTTTTAAAAGTTTTTCCTTAATTGAATCTAAGCTGGGAGGCTCATTAAAAAAAATTGTCAGAGAATCACTAGTTAGTAATAAATCTTGAACATTTTTTTTTAATTTGATTGCTATTTGATCTCTAAAAATTGAACGAGAAAGAATCTCAATTTGAGAAACAGATGGTTTATCAAATTTTACAATCAGCCCTTTTGATCCATATGGAATAAATGAGAGTTTACTGCTCATTAGTACTCTTTTTTAGTAATCATAGAGTGGAGTTCTTTTACATAAAGACTAGCATTTGGCGTGTCACTATGAAGGCAAATAGTATCAATTTTTAATGAAATTGTGTCTCCAGTTATTGTAGTGACTTCACCGTCAAAAAATTCTAAAATTTGATTTTTAATCTCTGAAATATTTGATAAAACAGAACCTTTTGATGATCTATCTAAAAGAGCACAATCATTTTTATATCTTCTGTCTGCAAATCCTTCCCTCCAAACTTTGTAATTATTTAATTTAAAAAGATCTATGATTTTATTAAAACCTGATGGCAAATAGATTAAAGAAACTTTTGGATATTCTTTAATTACTTCCAAAAATTCAATCGCAAGATTTATATTTTTAGCCATATCATTATAAAGAGCTCCATGAGCTTTAATGTGACTCCATTCTGCATTCTGCTCATTAACCACTTCTTGAAATAAATCTAATTGTGTTTTAATTGAATTTTGAAAGTCCTTCTTATTGTTATATGCAGAAATTCTGCCAAAATTTTTAGGATCATTAAAAGACGGATGTGCCCCTACTCTAACATTATGCTTTTTTGCCAATGAAATAGTTTGGCTTATAGTATTTCTGTCCCCATAATGACCACCACAAGCAATATTACAGGAAGTAATCCAAGGCATTATTTTAACATCACTTCCAATCCCCTCGCCTAAGTCACAATTAAAATCAAACATTAATATAAAAAGTTAAAAAAATAAACCTAAATTTTTAAGTCCTAAAAACATATAAGATACCAAAATAATAGTAAGGATAATCTTGATTAAATATTGATTATTAAAATAATTTTTCAGTTTATTGCTAGTTACCAATAAAAGCAAAAAAACACCTATGATCGGAAGTAATAATCCATTGAAGAGTTGAGCTAATTGAATTATAACTATTGGATTTATATCCAAAGACGAAAAAATTGTGCCTGAAACTAATACAAATAAAAAAATAAATTTTGCCTTGTTTTCTTTGATTTTCCAACCAAAACATTCAGAAACCACATAGGAAGCAGCTAATGGAGCAGTTATTGCTGAACTTATTCCCGCACCAAAAAGTCCAATAGAAATCAAATATTTTGAAAATTCGCCATAAATCGGTGATAAAGCAATGCCTAAATCGGAAACTGATTCAACTGATTTCAAACCTGAATTTGCAGCTGCTAAAACTATACAGAAAGAAATTAGACCTCCTATGGAAACAGAAATTATTGTATCATTTTTAATTTGTTTATAGTCAATTTTATGAGATATATTTTTTATAAGGGCAGAGTGCAAGAAAAGATTATAAGGTACAATTGTAGTACCAATCAAAGAGATTACTAAAGCTAATTCACTTAGATCGAATCTAGGTATTAAAAGGCCATTTAAAACACTTAAGACATCAGGTTTTGTTATAATTGCCGCAAAAACAAAAGAAAAACTTATCAAAACGACAATAAACAATAAAAGTTTTTTTATCAATTCCGAACTGCCCATTAAATAAATTATAGATATTAATAGGCAAATGATAATTGGTAAAAAGTCAACGCCTGAAAAGTAAATAACTTTAGATCCTATGATTTGTTCAAGCCCAATTTTAGCACCTGTAATATTGCCTGCCTCATATGCTGAGTTTCCCAGAAAAATAGCAGAAATTAGTAATATAAGCATAAACCATTTTTTTAATGGTGTATTAGAGTAGTTTATTAGAACTTGAGCAAGTCCTTTTTTGGTCTTCAAACTAATTTTGGCAGCGATATTTTGAGTAATTATTGTAATGATTACTGAAAATAATATCGCCCAAAGAAGTGATGTGCCAGAATTTACTCCAACTATTGTGCAAACTGTTAATGTGCCAGGGCCTATAAAAGCTGCGGTTATCAATATTCCAGGGCCAAGACGAAAAAATTTTTTTTTCATTCAGGTTTGAAATGTTATTGAAAATTAACTAATTATAATGAAGAATAATTGGTTAGTCCCTGTTTTAACCATAATTCAAATTCACTAGCATTTGAATATTGTATTGGAGAGTTCAATAAAGCCAGATCTGGGCTTATGGCTACATAAAATGGTTGGGATGCCGTTTTGAAATTTAAAATTTGAAAGGCAGACCACTTGTCTCCTATTGTTTCTACGGAAAAAATCTTGCCATTGAAATATTTAAAATCAAATATTTGATCATCCATAAGCTTTTCTCTATCATCGACATACAATGAAATTAGCACATATTCTTCATTGAGAATCTTAAAAACTCTTGGTTTTGACCAAACATTCTCTTCCATCCTTCTGCAATTAACACAGGCCCAGCCAGTAAAATCAATTAGTATAGGTTTGTTTGTTTTCTGAGCTTTTCTCAGACCAGAATAAAAATCTTTGTAACAATCTAGTCCTAATGGACATTCTCCTTCTGTTTCATAAACACTATAAAAGGTTGGTGGAGTAAATCCGCTTAGTAATGATAATTTATTAGATGATTTAAATAATCCTTGAGAAAGATAAATTGTAAAAAGAAAAAATAAAATACCAAGTGCTTTATATGAATAATGATTTTTAGAATCTTTATTTTCATAGGGAAATCTATACATTCCAAATAAATTAGCAGCAAGAAATAATGAAATTAAAACCCATATACCTACAAAAATTTCTCTTTTCAAAATACCCCAATTTGAAACTAAATCTGCATTTGATAAAAATTTTAAGGCCAAGGCTAGTTCAAGAAATCCTAGTATAATTTTAAACTTATTCATCCAGCCACCCGATTTTGGTATATTTTTTAAAGCGCTTGGGAAAAATGATAAAAATGAAAATGGAAGAGCTAGTGCCAGACCAAATCCAAAAATCGCTACCGTTAAGTCAGTAGCCCCTGAATCAACAGTTAATGAACCGACAAGCAAAGAGCCAAGAATTGGACCAGTACATGAAAAAGAAACTATTGCTAAAGTCAATGCCATGAAAAAAATACCTGTCAAATTGGAGATTTGTGATGAAGAATCAGAATTATTTAGCCAACTTACAGGAAGAGTAATTTCATAAAAACCAAAAAATGAAAATGCAAAAAATATAAATATTCCAAAAAATATTATGTTGACTATTACATTTGTTGAAATCGTATTTAAAATTTGTGGGTCAATGAATTCAAAAAAATGAAACGGTAGTGATAATAACAAATAAATCAATACAATAAAAAATCCATACATAAATGATCTGAAAGCACCCTGCCTTTTTGAGCTGCTCTGATTCATAAAATATGAAACTGTAATCGGTATCATCGGGAAAATACATGGAGTTAGCAGAGCAATAATCCCAGCTAAAAAACCAAGAAGAAATAGATTGATAAAACTTCCGTAATCTTTTCTAATTGAATTTTGATTTAAACGATATTCCTCCTTAAGGTCCAATATCAACTCGTTTGATTTTGCTTCACTTACATCATCGATAACTAGTTTTACCTTACTCTCAAAACCATCTTTTAATATAAATTCAAAATTTTCTTTTCTAAAAACACATAATGATTCGTTACATGATTGATAAAGTATTTTCCCAGTCACGATGCCTGTTTCATCGTCTAGAAGTCTTAGTTTTTGTTTAAATACAGTCTCTGTCTTAAAAAAAGAAAGGTCCATTTTAAAAAAAGGATCATATTCAACAATTGGATCTTCTTCGATAGTTACATCAATTAATTCAATTTTAGAATCAACATCATCATAATTGAATTCAGTTGGTAATGCATCTCCATCAGGTAAATTTTGAGAATATAGGTACCATCCTGGAATAATATTTGCTTTAAAACTTAATTGGTATTCTAAATCAGATGTTTTCGCAAACGAAGTAGTCCATTTAACTGGTTCTTGAAAACTTGATGCAGAATCATTCTGTATTTCAGAAAAATTCTGAAGTGGTGTGGTCCAATTAGCTGGGTCCTGTGCGAATAATTGAGATAAGCAGAAAATAAAAATGAAACTGAAAAAGCTTTTCATAATTAATTGTTCATTGTGTTTTAAGAGTTATTAAATAAGAGTTTTTTGGATTAGACTTTGCAATGAAACGTCTGTCACATCTTTTTCCAATCACCCAAACAATGTTTTCCCCTGAGCATAATAGCCATTGACTCTCTTTCTCAATTTTTGAATACTTTTCATCTTTAAAGTATTTACTAATCATTTTTTTTCCATTCATTCCGGTTGGATAAAAAAAATCTCCGTTTGACCATTTTCTTAGAGTTAATGGGAAATTTAATTTATCAAAAGATAAATACGCTTGATTTTTTTTTAGAGAATTAACATTAACTCCATGATCAAAATTCAAAGATATTGGCTTATCAATAGAACTAGTTGTGTTATCAATAAAATAATTCTCAGTTTCTTTATTTTTCTTTTTAATTAAAATCAAAACCTTACGATCTTTTATTAAACGATATGAATCTGATTCTAAATATTTTCCTGATTGAGAGTTAGGCAGATATTTAAGTGAATCAATATCAGTAAATCCATATTCAGAAAAAATTTCAAACAAGTAAAACTCAATAGGATCTAAAGATTTCAAGGCATTTATATTAATTTCAATATGATCGCCAACCTTTAAAAAATAGGTGTCCATAAATTTTTGAACTAATATTTTAGAAGCTTTATATGAACTTGCCAATTTTTTAACAGTACTATTAAAATTCTCTAAAAAGCTTGGTTTAGTTGATTTTAATTTGGATGTAATATCTTGTCTGATAAAATTTCTGTAGTAGTCCAGCTTATTATTTGAACTATCTTCTCTCCATTTAATTTTATTTTTTTTTGCGTAATTAATAATGTGTTCTTTACTAAAAATAAGCATTGGTCTGTATATATTATTCTTCTGAGCAGGTATACCTAATAAACCCTTTAAGCCAGTACCTCTGGATAAATTAATAATAAATGTTTCAAGGCTATCATCTAAGTGATGTGCTGTTATTATTTTTGAAAAACCATGAATTTGTAGCAGGTCATTAAACCATGAATATCTCAATTTTCTCGCCGCCATTTGGATTGAAATTTTTTTATGTTTTGAATAAAACTCAGTTGAGAGGTTTGATTCAAAAAAATCACAATCTATTTTTCTGGAAAATGAAGAAATGAAAGAAGCATCATTAATACTTTCTTTCCCTCTAAGATTAAAATTACAATGAGCTACAGAGAAAGGTATTTTTGATTTACAGAATAAATCAATTAATACCATGCTATCAACACCTCCACTTATAGCTAATAGACAGTTGTCGCTTAAAGAAATATCAAGAGAAGAAAGCTGTTCTTTAAATCTTCTAATCATCATACAAATTTAATACTTACAGTTTAAAAAATCATTTCTAAAGCTTTAATAAAAAAATTATATATTTGCTATGTGAATTTTAAAAACAGATATATTAATAGTACAAAGCATCTAAGACGTGCTTTTCTTCGTGCCCGCCCGCTAGGGTGTATTTCTGTATAAGAAACCCAGGTGAGTCCGGTTTCATTTTAATTCTATTTTCGTTAATTTTTTAAACATTAATCTTGGATATTTTAATCGCTTCAAATAAGCATATCAAATATGCTAACATAATTTCAAAGAATATTGAATCTTCAGCAAAAGCTAGAGATACAGGGATTGCATTGAGAACTCCAGAATATATTGTTAAAAAAATTGAAAATCAAAACGCAATCATATGTCTTGATGGAGAAAAATTCGTTGGATTCTGCTATATAGAAATATGGGGTCATGGAAAATATGTAGCTCATTCTGGATTAATAGTCTCACCGAAATACAGAGGTTTAGGATTAGCGAAAAAAATCAAAACAAAAACATTTATTCACTCAAAAAAGAAATATCCAAATGCAAAAATTTTTGGAATTACAACTGGGCTAGCAGTCATGAAAATAAATTATTCTCTAGGTTATAAGCCTGTGCCTTTCTCAGAATTAACGGATGATCCTGAATTTTGGAATGGTTGTAAAACATGTAAAAATTATGACGTCCTAACAAGAACGAACAGAAAAATGTGTCTTTGTACTGGAATGATTCATGATCCAAAAGAAAAATAATTATGAAAAAAATAGTTTTAGCATACAGTGGAGGACTTGATACATCATATTGTCTGAAAAAGTTTTCAGAAGATCAATATGAAGTTCATGCAATAACAATTGATACCGGTGGCTTTTCAGATTTAGAAAAAAGTAAAATAAAAAAAAGAGCAGTTTTAATTGGAGCAAAAAAATATAAATCGATAAAATCAAAGAAAACTTACTATGAAAAGATAATTAGATATTTGATTTATGGCAATGTCCTAAGAAACAACAATTATCCATTATCAGTAAGCGCTGAAAGAATAATTCAGGCAATTGAAATTATCAAGTATGCAAAAGAAAATAATATAAAATTAGTTGCTCATGGAAGTACTGGAGCAGGAAATGATCAAGTAAGATTTGATATGATTTTTCAAATATTAGCACCTGAAATCAAAATAGTTACTCCTATAAGGGATAGAAATATATCCAGAAAGAATGAAATAAAGTATTTAGAGAAAAAGGGTGTGAAAATAAAATGGAGTAAAGCTAAATATTCGATAAATAAAGGTTTATGGGGTACAACAATTGGAGGAGATGAAACTTTGACCTCAAATAAGGCTCTTCCTGAAAAAGCATTTGCTAAAGTTTCACAAACAAATGATTGTAAAAAAATTACTCTCACCTTTTACAAAGGAGAAGTTTTCAAACTTAATGGAAAAAAAATGAGCCCAGTTAAAATTATTGAAAAACTATCTTCACTATGCAGTCAATTTGGAATTGGAAGAGATACACACGTTGGCGATACCATCATAGGAATTAAAGGTAGAGTTGGATTTGAAGCTGGAGGGCCATTAGTAATTATAAAATCCCATCATTTACTAGAAAAGCACACCTTAACAAAATGGCAACAATATCAAAAGGAACAACTATCAAGTTTTTATGGAATGCTATTACATGAAGGGCAATTTTTAGATCCTGTTGTAAGAGACATAGAGGTGTTTTTAAAAAGTTCACAAAAAAATGTCTCGGGTGAAGTTTTAATTACGCTTTATCCAAAAAGATTCGAACTAGAAGGTATTAATTCTAAATATGATTTAATGTCCAGTCGTTTTGCATCATATGGGGAATCCAGCTCAAAATGGGGCCCAGAAGATGTCAAAGGATTCATCAAAATATCATCAAACCAAAATAAAATTTTTCAATATGTCCATTCAAAAAAATAAGATTAAAGTAGGAATAATAGGAGGTTCAGGATATACTGGAGGAGAGTTGATAAGATTATTAATGAATCATTCAAAAGTAGAATTAGTATTTATTCATAGTAAAACTAATCAAGGGAAGTACGTTATTGAGGTTCACAAGGATTTAATTGGTCAAACTAAAATAAAATTTACCGATAAAATAAATGAAAAAGTAGATCTTTTATTCTTATGTGTTGCACATGGTAAGTCTAAAAAGTTTCTTGAAAAGAATAAAATTGATAAAAAGATTAAAATAATTGATCTAAGTCAAGACTTTCGATTGAATTCGACACACAGTAAAAGAAAATTTATTTACGGTCTACCAGAGCTAAATAAAGATGAGATAATAAAATCCTGTTCAATCGCAAATCCTGGATGCTTTGCAACTGCTATTCAGTTAGGTCTTTTACCTTTTGCTATCAATAATCATTTATATGGAGACGTTAATATTAATGCAATAACTGGAAGTACTGGAGCGGGAGTTAAACTTTCAGACACATCACATTTCAGTTGGAGAAATAATAACATTTCATGGTATAAATCATTTAATCATCAACATCTCAAAGAAATAAATTTAAATTTAAATTCTCTTAATTATAAAAAACATGATATAGTATTCATACCGATTAGAGGAAATTTTACTAGAGGTATTTTTTGCACCATGTATTTTAAAAATAAACTAAACATTGATGAGATTAAAACGCTTTATAACAACTATTTTAAAGATTCAAACTTTGTTCATATTTCTGAGAATCAAATTGATTTGAAACAAGTTATAAATACTAACAACTGTATAATTCATCTAAAAAAAGATGGAGAGAGGATTTTAATAACCTCAATAATCGATAATTTAATCAAGGGTGCTGCGGGTCAAGCAATTCAAAACATGAATTTAATGTTTGATTTAGAAGAAAATTTGGGTTTAAAGTTGAAAAGTTCATTTTTTTAAAATTTATTATGAGTTTATTTGAAGTTTATCCCTTGTACAATGTTAAACCAAAATATGGAGAGGGATGTTACGTTTATGATGATAAAAACATTAAATATCTTGACTTATACGGAGGTCATGCTGTAATTTCAATTGGTCATAGTCATCCTGTCTACATAAATGCTTTGACAAAGCAATTAAATAAAATAGGTTTTTACTCTAATTATATTGTAAATGAGCTACAGGAAAAATTATCAAAAAAAATCATAAAACTCTCTGGTGTTAAGGAATATAAAATGTTTTATTGTAATAGTGGAGCAGAAGCCATTGAAAATGCCTTAAAGCTTGCATCATATAAAACAAAGAAAAGAAGAATAATAGCTTTTAAAAATTCTTTTCACGGAAGATCCTGTGCAGCTATCGCCTGTACTGATAATAATAAAATTCAATCAAAGTTAAGCTCTCAAGTAGATGTTTCATTTTTGCCTTTCGATCAAACAAAACTTATAGAAAAAGAACTAATTAAAAATGATGTATGCGCTATAATTATTGAGTCAATTCAAGGAGTTGGAGGATTAGATGAACCCACTACTAAATACATGAAAGATGTCGAGAGTTTGTGCTTAAAATATGGGGCTTTACTAATAGCTGATGAAGTACAATCAGGTTTTGGAAGAACTGGAGACTTCTTTGCGTTTCAGAAACATAAAATTAATCCTGATATTATAACAATTGCAAAAGGAATGGGAAATGGATTTCCTATTGGAGGAATTCTTGTTTCTGATAAAATAAAGGAAGAACATGGCCTTTTAGGAAGTACCTTTGGAGGCAACCATCTAGCTTGCTCCAGTTCCCTTGCTGTTTTAAATGTAATTAAAAAGGAAAAACTAATGAAAAATGCTAGTAAAATGGAAAAATATTTTAGAAAGTCTATCTCAAAAATCAATGGGATTAAAGTTAAAGGAAGAGGATTAATGCTTGGTCTTGAATTTAATTTTGAAGTTAAAAATCTTAGAGATGATTTAATTTATAAAAAGCATATTTTCACTGGAGGCAGTTCAAATAAAAATCTTTTGAGAATTTTACCTCCATTAAATATTAAAAGAAATGACTTAGATAAATTCTTTAAAGCATTAAATGAATTGATATGAAAAACTTCATTTCCATAGATGATTTATCTGATTTTGAAAAATCAGTATCCGAGGCAATAGATCTTAAAAATAATTCCTTAAAATTTAATTCATTAGGAAAAAATAAATCATTAGCAATGTTGTTTTTTAACCCCAGTCTCAGAACTAGATTAAGTACCCAAAAGGCTGCGCAAAATTTAGGTTTTAATACAATGGTGATGAATTTCAATGATGAAGGTTGGAAATTAGAATTTCAGAATGGCGTTGAAATGAATGGTTCCTCTTCTGAACATGTTAAAGAAGCAGCATCAGTAATTTCGCAATACTGTGATATAATTGCAATAAGAGCATTTGCTTCGTTAAATGATAAAGAAGCTGATGAGAGTGAATTGGTGATTAATAGTTTCTGTAAATACTCTAGTGTTCCAATTATTAATATGGAAAGTGCAACTGCGCATCCATTACAAGCTTTAGCTGATGCAATTACAATTAAAGAACATAAGAAAACAAATCGTCCTAAAGTTGTTTTAACTTGGGCTCCTCATCCTAAGCCTCTCCCTCATGCAGTTGCAAACTCGTTTGTGAAAATGATAAAAAAAATCAATGCCGATTTTGTAATATCTAGGCCAGAGGGTTATCACTTAAATTCAAAAATTGAAGGTCAAGTTAACACAACAACAGATCAAGAAGAGGCCCTTAAAAATGCAGATTTTGTATATGCAAAAAACTGGTGCTCATATAAAAATTATGGCAAAATATTAAAGAATGATTCAAGTTGGAAAATTACTTCCAAAAAAATGAACTTAACAAATAATGCGAAATTTATGCACTGTCTTCCAGTAAGGAGAAATATTATAGTTTCAGACTCTGTTATTGAAAGTCCAAATTCACTTGTAATACAACAAGCTCGAAACAGAGTTTATGCTACGCAGCTAATTTTGAAAAAACTTATAGAAAATGAATGAGCTTAAGGTTATTAAAATTGGAGGTAATGTTATTGAAGATTCTATTTTGTTTGATAGTTTTCTCAATGATTTTGCAAAATTAAAAGGAGGTAAAATTTTAGTTCATGGAGGAGGAAAAGATGCATCAAATCTAGCTAAAAAATTAGGTGTTAATGTAAATATAATTGATGGTAGAAGAATTACAGATTTATCAAGTCTGGAAGTAACAACAATGATTTATGCCGGAAAAATAAATAAATTTATTGTCGGTAAGCTCCAGGGCTTGAATTGCAATGCAATAGGAATTTCTGGGGCTGATGGTAATTCAATATCAGCTGTTAAAAGACCAATTAAAGAAATTGATTATGGATTTGTTGGGGATATTGATAAAATAAATACTGATCTATTTAAATTATTACTTGAAAACAAAATAACACCTGTATGCTGCGCTATATCTCATGATGGGAACGGTCAACTTTTAAATACAAATGCTGATACTATTGCATCAGCTTTAGCAATTGAACTATCAAAACTCTATAGTGTTTCTTTATTATATTGTTTTGAAAAAATAGGTGTTTTAAAAATTGATGAATCAGAAGAAAAATTAGTTGAATTAATTACTCCTGCTTCATATTTAAACTTAAAGTCAAAAGGAATTATTAAATCAGGGATGATTCCAAAAATTGATAATTGTTTTAATGCATTGGTTAACGGTGTTGAAATAGTTAAAATAGGGTCGCCAAAAATTATTAGCGGAAATGAGCCTTATACTAAAGTTAAGTTATAAGATGAAAAAAGAACTTAAAGAAAAAGCTGTTGACTTATTAAAGGACTTGATAAGTATTAAATCATTCTCCGGAATGGAGGATAAAACTGCAAATAGAATTGAAAAATGGTTTTTAGACAATAAAATAGATTATAAAAGAACAAATAACAATGTATGGGCGAAAAACAAATTTTATGACCCCAATAAACCTACTCTTCTTTTAAACTCCCATCATGATACGGTTAGACCTAATTCTGCATACACAAAAAACCCTTATAAGGCTGAAATTGAAGATGGCAAATTATTTGGACTAGGAAGTAATGATGCCGGAGGAGCATTAGTTTCTCTGATAGCTTTATTCACTTTCTACTATGACTATGACAATCTAAAATACAATATAATTATTGCAGCAACAGGGGAAGAAGAGGTTGCTGGAAAAAATGGATTAAGTAGCTT
This sequence comes from Flavobacteriaceae bacterium, assembly GCA_002728855.1. Taxonomy (GTDB): domain Bacteria; phylum Bacteroidota; class Bacteroidia; order Flavobacteriales; family Flavobacteriaceae. The sequence goes on along the minus strand of PBWA01000038.1, from coordinate 30,687 downwards.
AATCCCTAAACTTCCTAAAATTGATTTGGCAATTGTAGGGGAACCCACAGAAATGAATTTAGCCATTGCAGAAAGAGGACTTATTGTGTTTGATGGGGTCATTAATGGTGAACCAAGTCATGCTGCTCATGAAAATCATGATAGTTCGATTATGAAATTACCTAAAATTTTAAATTGGTTTAATAATTTTTCATTTGATAAAAAATCCGATTTATTAGGTCCTGTAAAAATAACTGTAACACAAGTTGAAGCGGGAGTTCAACATAATGTCGTGCCTGCAAAAGTTAATCTAGTTATTGATGTTCGTGTAAATGATATGTATAGCAATGAAGAAATCTCCGAGATATTAATTGAAAAAGCTCCTTGCAAATTAACACCAAGGTCGCTAAGACTTGGTTCTTCTTCAATTAATAAAGATCATGAGCTAATTAAATCAGGTATTAAACTTGGCAGAAAAACATATGGATCTCCAACTCTTTCAGACCAAGCCTCTTTGAATTGCCCCTCATTAAAAATGGGTCCTGGACTTTCCACAAGATCTCATACTGCTAATGAATATATCTATGTCAATGAAATTAAAGAGGGGATAGAGATATATATTAAAATGTTAAAAATTTTCCTAATTAAATAAATGAAATTATGAAACTTTGGGATAATAAAAATTCAACTAATAAAAAACTAGATTCTTTCACTATAGGGAAAGATACTTATTATGATTTATTTCTTGCTGAATATGACTGCCTGGCATCAATTGCTCATGCAAAAATGCTACAAAAAATTGGTGTATTTACTAAAAATGAATTAAATAAAGTTGTCAACGAACTTGAAAAAATTAAAATTAAATCTGCAAAAAGAGAACTTTTAATTGAAGATGATTTTGAAGATATTCATTCAAAAATTGAATATGAATTGACAAATAAACTTGGTGACTTGGGAAAAAAAATTCATACAGGAAGATCAAGAAATGACCAAATTCTAGTAGCACTTCAACTATATTTAAAAAAGGAATTAAATGATATTAAACTTTTAACTAAAAAATTTTTTGATCTATTAATTGTTCTGGCTAAAAGAAATAAAAATTATTTAATGCCTGGATATACACATTTTCAAATTGCAATGCCTAGCTCCTTTGGATTATGGTTTTCTGCATATGCAGAAAGTTTAATTGACGATATTGAATTTTTGAATCTTGCTAAATTTTTTGTTAATCAAAACCCTTTAGGAAGTGCAGCAGGTTTTGGTACTTCATTTGATATTGATCGAATCAAAACAACAAAAGAGCTCAAATTTGATTACTTAAAATACAATTCAATGGCTGCTCAAATTAGTAGAGGTAAAGTTGAATTAACAACCTCAAATGCAATTGCTTCTTTAGCTAATACTTTGTCTAAATTTGCGATGGATATTTGTCTTTACATGGGAAAAGAATATGATTTTATTTCATTCCCTAATGATATAACAACTGGGTCAAGTATAATGCCCCACAAAAAAAATCCTGATGTTTTTGAATTGATTAGAGGAAAGTGTAACATTTTGAAAAGTTTACCGACTCAAATGACGATGCTTACAGCAAATCTACCTAGTGGATATCATAGGGAAATGCAATTAGCTAAGGGCCCCATAATTGAAGCAGTTTTAGAAATTAAACAATGCATAATAATATTTACTGAGAGCCTTAAGAATATAAAAGTCAAAAAAAATATACTTAAAGATCCTAAATACAAAAATATTTTTAGCGTTGATTCGCTCAATGAATATGCAAAAGATGGAATGCCTTTTAGGGATGCTTACCTAAAGATCAAAGAAGAAATTAAATCCAAAAAATACAAGCCATCCGGTAAAATTAGTCATACTCATATAGGAAGCATAGGTAATTTGAGTCTAAATGAAATTAATGATAAAATGCTAAGGATTTTTAATAAGTAAAATCAAATATGTAACGGTCTATTTTCAGTTGCTGCCAACGCAGCTTCCTTTATAGCCTCTGCATAGGTAGGGTGAGAGTGACTGATTCTAGCAATATCCTCGGCAGAGGCTCTAAACTCCATAGCTGTTACTCCTTCAGCAATTAGATCAGCGGCTCTAGCTCCTATAATATGCATCCCTAAAATTTCATCAGTTGATTGATCAGCAAGTATTTTTACAAAACCATCAGTATCCATACTAGCTCTTGCTCGACCTAGTGCTCGCATTGGGAATTGACCTTTTTTAAATTTTACACCTTCTCCAATAAGCTCTTCTTCAGACTTGCCAACGGAAGCTACTTCAGGCCATGTATAAACTACATTAGGTATGAGATTGTGATCAATATGTGGCTTTTGTCCGGCTAAAATTTCAGCTACCATGACTCCTTCTTCTTCAGCTTTATGAGCTAGCATGGCTCCTCTAACGACATCCCCTATTGCATAAATATTTTCAGTTGATGTCTGTAGTTTTTCATTTACCTCAATTTGTCCTTTATCATTAACTTTTATGCCTGCGTTCTCGGGAGAAAGTCCCTCAATATAGGGTTTTCGCCCAACAGAAACGAGACAATAATCTCCTTCGAAAACTATCTCATTTCCTTTCGAATCTAATGCTTTAACAATAATATTTTCTTTATGCCTATCAACCTTTTTAACCTCGTGAGACAAATAAAAGTTGACATTCTGTTTCTTCATTACTTTCATAAGCTCTCTAGATAATGAACTATCCATTATAGGTAAAATTCTATCTGCATATTCTATGACTGAAACTTCAGATCCTAATCTGCAATATACTTGCCCTAATTCAAGGCCAATAACCCCTCCTCCAATAATTATAAGCTTTTTTGGAATTTCTTTTAATGACAATGCTTCTGTAGAGGTAATAATTCTTTCTTTATCAATCTTAATAAACGGTAGAGAAGCAGGTTTTGAGCCGGTTGCAATGATAATGTTTTTTGCCTCAACAAATTCATTTTTCTTTCCTTTAATTTCAATTTTTGTTGGACTAGAAAATGATCCCAATCCTTGAAAAACAGAAATATTATTCTTATCCATTAAAAAATTGATCCCCTTGGTCGTTTGATCTACAACCTCAGTTTTTCTGGAAATCATTTTTTGAAAATCTAGTTGAATTTTTCCAGAAATATTAATCCCATGATTAGAAAAATTCTTTAATGCTTCTTCATAGTGGTGTGAAGAATCTAATAGGGATTTAGAGGGGATACAACCAACGTTAAGACATGTTCCCCCTAAACTATTATACTTTTCAATTAAAGCGGTTTTCATACCTAATTGAGCACAGCGAATGGCTGAAACATAACCACCAGGGCCAGATCCAATTACTGCTACATCAAATGTCTTCATAATACAATATTTATCAGATCAAAAATACAAATGTTTAATTCTTTGACCTACAAATAAGATGATTTAGTATTAAAAAATGACTTACCTTGTTGATTCAAAACTTAAAATATTGAAAAGACTTTCATTACTTCAATCTCTTACTCCAATTATTTTCCTTATTATTTTACTTACTTACAATGTTTATGTGTTTGGAGATGACTCTCTTGATGGATCTAATCAATTTATTTTATTGATCGGAGCTTCAATAGCAATTCTGATTGGTTTTATTAATAAAATTAGTTATAAGCTCATAATAAAAAAAATCGGAAAAAACTTGTATTCTGTTACTGGTGCTATATTGATACTTTTATTTGTTGGTGCACTTGCAGGAACATGGTTAATAAGTGGTATTATACCAGCAATGATATATTATGGATTACTAATAATACACCCTAGTATCTTTTTACCTGCATGTGTTATATTGTGTGCTCTTGTTTCACTTGCTACAGGAAGCAGCTGGAGTACTTCAGCAACTATTGGAGTAGCTTTAATTGGTATTGGAAAAGCATTAGGCTTACCTCCAGGTATTGTTGCTGGTGCTGCAATTTCAGGCGCATATTTTGGTGACAAACTTTCACCGTTGAGTGATACAACAAATCTTGCTCCTGCTGTATCTGGGGCTAAATTATTTCAGCATATCAAGTACATGACTTATACAACTGTTCCCAGTATATTAATTACAATTATTATTTTATTTATCATCGGTTTCTCTCAAGATATTAATGGAAATACTGAAACAATAAATCTTCTTAAATCTATTGAAGAAAAGTTTAATATATCTCCTATTGTTTTCATTGTTCCAGCTGTAGTAATTTATTCAATAACTAGAAAAGCACCACCATTAATTGCTCTTTTTATAGGAACTCTATTAGGTGGATTATTTTCATTGATACTTCAGCCAAAAATTATTATTGAATTATCTGAAGCAAATCAATTAACTTTTTATTCAGCATATCAAACGATTATTAACGCCATAACTGTTGAAACACAAATTATAACATCAAATGAATTATTGAATGATCTTTTTTATTCAGGCGGAATGAAAGGAATGTTGAATACGATTTGGTTAATAATATGTGCAATGGTTTTTGGAGGAGCAATGGATGCAATTGGTGCGCTTAAGACTATAAGTCAAAAATTCCTAGCCTGGGCTGAGTCCACATTTAAATTGTTTGCAAGTACTCTGGCATCATGTCTTACTGTTAATCTTACTGCATCTGACCAATATCTTTCAATTGTTATACCAGGAAAAATGTTTGCTAAAGCTTATAAGCAAAGAAGACTTTCTCCTGAAAACCTGAGCAGAACACTTGAAGATTCTGGCACTGTAACTTCAGTATTAATTCCTTGGAATACATGTGGAGCATATCAAGCTGGAGTTTTAGGCGTATCTGTAGCAGATTATTTCTTTTATGCTATATTTAACTGGATAAGTCCCTTAATGACTCTTTTTTATGCTGCATTTAAAATAAAGATTAAGATGATTTCAAATAAATTAAATTAACCCAAATAAAGAGTCATAAAATAGATTTGAGTTCTTATGATTTCTTATGAGTTGAATTTGTATTTTTGTATATATCATTATTAAATGACTGAGAACAATCCTGACCTAGAAATATCAAATTTTTCTGAGGACGCAATAAACGTAAATCGTAGTAGGGAAATAATATTTGGGAGTTTTCTGTTTATTCTAGGAACTCTTCTATTTATCTCTTTTTGTTCATATTTTTATAATTGGCAAACCGATCAAAGCACACTTGATTCATTGAATGACAGACAAATTCAATCTGAAAATCTTTTAAATAAGATAGGTGCTTGGGTCAGCCACCTCTTTATTTTTGATCTTTTTGGATTAGTTTCATTTATTTTTACGTTTCTACTTTGCTACACAGGAGTAAGTTTATTTTTCAATAAATTAAAGAAATCCCTCTTAAAAACATGGAGTTGGGGGATTTCTTATATACTTTGGGGAACTGTTTTTTTTGGTTTTTTCTATTCTGAAAGTTATCCCCTGTTGAGTGGAACTGTAGGTTTTGAAATCAATGACATAGCAAAATCTTATATTGGACCTATTGGATTGATTTCATTTCTAGTTTTTTCTGGGATTTGTATAATAGTTTTACATTGGAAATTTACTCCAGAAAAAATTATGGGTTTATTTCGAAAAGAAAACTCTAAAAAATCTCAATTTTCAGTTGAGGATTCTCAAGAAACTACTGAATTGATTGATAAAAATGAATCAATTGAAGTAAAAAATACTCTAATTGATGATAATACAAATTATCAAAAAAATGATGCCCCTGGTGAATTTAAAAGAAAGGATGAAGTAAATATGGAAGTCAAATCAGGTGTGACTGAAGAAACCCTTGCAGATAATCAAGCTAAAAAACTACTAAAAGAGCAAGGTCCGCTTGACCCTAAAAGAGAACTAAGTAAATATATTTTTCCCAATCTTAATCTGCTAAATGAGTATGGTGAAGGAACAATTACTGTTGATCAAGAAGAACTTGGTAGAAATAAGGATAAAATTCTTGAGACTTTAAACAATTATAAAATTGGTATTGCGTCTATAAAAGCTACTGTTGGTCCGACAGTTACATTATATGAAATTGTTCCTGAAGCAGGAATTCGTATTTCAAAAATTAAAAACCTTGAGGATGATATTGCTCTTTCACTTTCAGCACTTGGCATAAGAATTATAGCTCCAATTCCTGGAAAAGGCACAATTGGTATAGAGGTTCCTAATCAAAATTCAAGCATTGTTTCAATGCGATCAGTTATTTCCTCAACAAAATTTCAAAAAGCTGAAATGGAACTGCCAATTGCACTGGGGAAAAATATTAGTAATGAGACTTTTGTTGTAGACCTTACCAAAATGCCACATCTTCTTATGGCAGGTGCAACAGGTCAAGGAAAATCAGTTGGTTTAAATGCCATCCTTACTTCTCTTTTATACAAAAAACATCCTGCAGAGGTAAAATTTGTATTAATTGATCCAAAAAAAGTAGAACTAACCATATATAATAAAATAGAGCGTCATTATCTAGCAAAGCTTCCTGATGCCGAAGAGTCAATAATAACTGATAGCAAAAAGATAATTAAAACTCTAAACTCTCTTTGCGCTGAAATGGATAATCGTTACGAACTTTTAAAACTTGCAATGTGTAGAAATATAAAAGAGTATAATAAAAAGTTTTGTGAAAGAAGATTGCTGCCCACTGAGGGGCATGATTATTTACCATATATTGTTCTTGTTATTGATGAATTTGCTGATTTATTTATGACTGCTGGAAAAGAAGTGGAAACGCCAATAGCTAGATTAGCTCAACTTGCCAGAGCAGTTGGCATTCATCTGGTAATTGCTACTCAAAGACCATCAGTTAATGTAATTACTGGTCTGATTAAGGCAAATTTTCCTGCTAGAATAGCATTTAGGGTTACTTCTAAAATTGATTCAAGAACTATTCTAGATTCTGGCGGTGCAGATCAGCTAATCGGAAGAGGAGATATGCTATATACTGTTGGAAATGATCTTGTCAGAATTCAATGTGCTTTTGTCGATACTCCCGAAGTAGATAAAATAACTGATTTCATAGGAGGGCAAAAAGCTTATCCCCAAGCATATTTATTACCTGAATATATTGGAGAAGAGACAAGCAGTATTGATATAGATGATTCAGAGCGTGACGAATTATTTAGAGAGGCTGCTGAGATAATTGTCACATCGCAACAAGGTTCCGCTTCATTATTACAAAGAAAACTTAAATTAGGTTATAATAGAGCTGGAAGAATAATTGATCAAATGGAAGCAGCAGGAATTGTTGGCCCATTTGAGGGAAGTAAAGCAAGACAAGTTTTAATATCAGATCTTAATTCACTAGATCAATTTTTAAAGAACCAAGATGAGTAATAGAGTTTTATTTTTTTTAATCATTATTTATAATTTTTCTTACTCTCAAACATCTGTTGAAGGAAAAAATTTGTTAAATCAAGTTTCTGAAAAAATGAGTTCATATTCATCAATTCAATTTGATTTTTCATATGTTTTAAATAATCGCAAAGAGCAAATTAATCAAGAATCCTATGGAGAGATAACTGTCTCTGGAGATTTATACAAACTAAATTTCCTTGATGCAATTCAGCTTTATGATGGTAATTTAACATATACAATCGTTCCTGAAAACGAAGAGATAACAATAACAAACCCTGATGATGAACTAAGTAATTATACTATTAGCCCATCCTATTTACTGAGTTTTTATAAGGAAGGTTATGATTATCAAATGGATATTAAACAATTCATTCGTGATAAAAATATTCAATTCATTAAACTTATCCCCGTTGATGAAAATACTGATGTGCAATATTTACTTGTGGGTGTTGATTTAGATACTAAGAATTTATTTCGAATAATTGAAATTGGAAATAACGGAACTCAAACAACATTAACAATTGAAAAAATGAAAACAAATGTTTCATTACCAATTAATTTTTTTCAGTTTGAAAAAAAAGAATATCCTAATTTTTATATAATAGAATAAAAATTTATTGTAGAACTTGAAAATCTTAGATCGATATATTATTACTGAATATTTAATAAGACTTGTCAGTGTATTTGGCATATGCATGCTAATTTTTGTAATACAAACATTTTGGCTTTTTTTCGATGAACTTGCTGGAAAAGGTTTAGACATTTCAATAATTTCTAAATTTTTAATTTACTATTTGCCAAAATTATTTCCATTGATTTTACCTCTATCAATTTTACTTGCTTCACTAATGACATTTGGCTCACTTTCTGAAAACTACGAATTTGCAGCAATTAAATCTTCTGGTATTTCACTGATTCGTTGTATAACTCCTCTTTTTATTTTGCATATATTTCTTGGGATAGGATGTTATTTCTTTGCAAATAATGTAATACCATCTGCAGAGGTAAAGTCTTTTAATCTAAGAAGAAATCTTGCCAAATTAAAACCTGCTATTGCTATTAGGGAAGGAGTTTTCAATGATTTGGGAAGAATGAATATTAGAGTCAATAAAAAATATGGGCAAGATGATAGATTACTTGAAGATATTATAATTCATGAGAAAACATCTGATAACAAAAATAGAATAGTAATCAAAGCATCCCGAGGAGAATTAAGAAGCGAAACAACAGATGCTAATCTTCAATTAGTTTTATTTGATGGAAATAGATATGAAGAAGTTTTATCTAATAAGCCGCTTGAAAAAATAAGGTATCATCACACGAAAACAAGCTTTGAAGAATATATTATGAATATTGATTTGTCCGAATTTAATAATGTAGATTTAAATAAAGAAAGCTATACCTCAACCTATAAAATGCAAAAAATAAATCAACTTGAGGAAAGTATTGACTCTCTTGAAAAGGAATATGAAAAAAAAAGGGATATTTTTAGTGAAAATTTTTTAAAGAAAAGCTTTACAAATAAAATTACACTATTAGATGAGGATTCATTTAAAATTGACACCATTTTAAACTCAAATGTTTTAAATTTTGTTAAAGATGATATGAAATGGCGAAAACTTAGATCTGTTGAGTTTGCTATAAATAGTGTAGGTGAAGCTATAAGAAACTTAGAAGACAAAAAAAGAACTTTTTTTCTTTATCAGAAACTATTAAATCTTCATAAAATTACCCTTAATGAAAAATACACCATAATTTTTTCATGTATTTTACTTTTTCTAATTGGTGCTCCTCTTGGTTCAATCATCAAAAAAGGTGGATTGGGTCTACCCTTAGTTTTATCAATAATTATTTTTCTTTCCTATCACTACATAGGTATTTTTGCTAAAAATGCTGCAGAGGATAATAGTATATCTCCATTAATAGCTAGTTGGGTATCCACTATAATTTTCTCTCCTTTTGCATATGTTTTAACCAAAAGAGCTTCATCTGATAAAGGAAGTATCAATTTAGATTTCATATCATTACCTTTTAACTGGCTTTATGATAAATTTACAGGGCAAATAAGCAAAATAAACTCATGACTAAAAAAAAATTAAATACAATTGAAGAAGCAATTTCGTCAATTAAAAAGGGTGAGGTCATTATTGTTGTTGATGATGAGGATAGAGAAAATGAAGGGGATTTTTTAGCTGCTGCAGAAAAAATTACACCCCAGACTATAAATTTTATGGCGAAACATGGAAGGGGTCTAATATGTGCTCCCATTACAGAAAAAAGATGTGAAAAGTTAAAGCTTAAAAAAATGGTTGATGATGAAAGTTCAGATCCAATGGAAACAGCTTTTACAGTATCGGTTGATCTTAAAGGAAACGGTGTTACCACGGGGATATCGGCTTCTGATCGCTCTAAAACAATCCGTGCACTTGTTGATCCAAAAATTCAAGCTAGAAATCTAACAAGACCTGGTCATGTATTTCCACTTATAGCCAAACAAGGTGGTGTTCTTAGAAGAACTGGGCATACTGAAGCTGCAATAGACTTCGCAAGATTAGCTGGATTTAAACCAGCAGGGGTCATTTCAGAGATAATGAATGATGATGGGTCAATGGCTAGACTACCTGAGCTAATTCAAGTTGCTAAAAAATTTAATCTAAAAATTGTTTCAATTGAAGATCTTGTTGCATATCGAATGAAACACGATAGTTTAATTAAAAAAAAGCTTGAAAGTGAGATTGAAACAAAATTTGGGAAATTTAACTTAACTGCATACGAGCAAACTACAAACAATCAAATTCATGTGTCCCTTTCAAAAGGAACTTGGTCTAAAAATGATAGTATTTTAACAAGGATTCACTCCTCTCGAATAAATAATGATATTTTAACTATGCTTATAAATAAGCAGTCTAAAGGAATTGATGAGGTTTTTAAATTAATAAATCAAGAGGGAACTGGTGCAATAATATTTATAAATCAAATAGAACCATTTAAAGATTTACTACCCAGAATAAAAAAACTTAAAAAATTACAATTAAAAAAAAGCAAAGTCAAAACACCTCCTTTATTTATGGATATTAGAGATTTTGGGATTGGCGCGCAAATTCTTCATGATTTAAATATAAATAAGCTTAGAATAATAAGTAACTCATCTAAAAAGCCCAGGGTTGGTCTAACAGGTTATGGTCTTGAAATAGTTGAATATGTTAAATATTAACTAAAAAACCAAAGTTTTACTGACATAACAATAACCATTATTAGCATTGCTATTTTAATAACATTATCTCCTTTTTTTACTGACCAACGGCTAGACCACCAGGCGCCAAACAAACTCCCTGCTGCCATGCAAAAACCAGCAATCCAATCTATCTTTCCATTAATTGCGAAAAGAATTAGTGCTCCCAAAGTATAAACTGATATTAATGCAACTTTTGTTGCGTTTGCCCTGATGAGCGTCATACGATTAATCACATTCAAAAAAATTACTATAACAATTCCAATACCAGCATTAATAAAACCGCCATAAATTCCAATAAAAAAAAATGCAATGATTGAAATCCAAAAATATTTTCCAGTTACTCTCTCTGTAATTGTTTCAATGTCATAATTTCTCTTTAATATAATTATCAAACCAAAAATTATCATCACAATTGATAGGATTCTATTGAAAATCTCTGCCTTCATCTCAATAGCTATCTCAGCTCCTATGATCGCTCCAAAAAGAGCACTAATTCCAAGATAAATATTAAATGGGAATGTAGAAACTCCCTTGCTTTTGTAGCCAGCAGTTCCAACTATACTGTTGATTAAAATTAGTATCCTGTTAGTTCCATTGGCTACATTTGATGGAAGTCCTAAAAAAATAAGTACAGGAAGTGTAAGTAAAGATCCACCTCCAGCTAAAGTATTAACTATACTGGCAATAAATCCAACAGAAAAAAGAATTAAATAGTAAAGGGTTTCATTTATCACAGGTTATACAAAAGTATGAAAATGCTTGATCTTAAATTTATTGTTAAATCAAAAACCAAATAAATAATTAATTTATATTTGCACTCTCAGGAGAGATGGCAGAGTGGTCGAATGCGGTGGTCTTGAAAACCATTGAGGGTCAAACCTCCGGGGGTTCGAATCCCTCTCTCTCCGCAACTATAGCTGAAAACCCCTATAAACACTTGGGGTCTTTTTTTTGTGAGGTCGAAACTGAGGTCGAACTACCTTTTTTAAGCTACCACTCAACTACCACTCGGGGTACATGAAGGGTTGTTTTTTTCACTATTTTTTTTATAGATCCATTAGGCAATTAATTGGAGTATGGCCTCCTAAAATTATAGCTACTCCAACGGCAGGCTTTTTACCTGCTTTTGCATAAGCCATTGCATAAGAATCAAAATCTATTCCACAGCCTACCTGAGTTCCAAATATTTTAAATCTTCTGCCAACTGTATACTCTGTATATGCCTGCGTATGGAGGTGGCCTTGGACGGTATGAATTTAATTTTACAAATATTCATCCAATAAATCAGGAAATTTTAATGATAACTCCCATATGTTGGAATTAGTTAATTCCATAAACTCATTATCCCATTGATTTGAACAAAAATGATTATCCTTTATTTTTTTTAGGGAATCAAAATCAATTTCTTTAATAATAGGGTTCTCATATTCTGTATCCGTATCCTCATCATAACCATGGTATACGTATTTTGATAATTCATCGATTAACTTAAACATAATTTTAGTATCATCAGTATTAAAAAATTCAAATAAGTCCTCAGTTTCAACCTTGAAATATTTACTAGACTCATCAAACATTACACTTGAAATTTTCTTCTCCCATTCTTGTGAACCATAAGAATAAGAAAAGACCCCTTTGGCAGAATATTCCTCATCATATGAAAATTTCCCTAAAAACTGAGCTCCAGTGTAGTCCAATGAGAGTAAATAAGTAAAATCATTAAAGTTATGTTTTAAAATAATTGAATGAAAACCATTTTCATCAACACACAAATATGAAGTAGTCATAAAAGTTTTATTTTAAAGTTAAGCATTTGAGAAATTAACAGATAAGTTTATGTAATTTAATTTATTAAAAACAAGAGGGGATTTTAAGTTGTTGTAATAAAATAAGTGTACAAATATCACAGATTCACAATAAACCATACCCTTTATTGACAACTGGCTTTTACCATTTAATGGTTATAAAATATTCTAAAATTCTCAATCCAATAAAGATTCCAAAAGCGATTAGAATCTTTACAAAAAATTTAGTTTTGGTCTGCTCAGTTTTGTCAAGAAGGTAAATAAACTTCAAAATTAATAATTCCACTTTTTTTTAAATAAAATCCCATTTTAGGTGAGGTCGAAACTGAGGTCGAAATATAGTCAATAATTATCAATTATTGTTTTATATTATTTTACTTTATAACGGAAAAAGCTTTATTTTAGTAGTAAATATGGGAGAAAACAATAAAATATAAAAGAAAAGAAAACAAAGGGACGAGTCCCTCTCTCTCCGCAACTATCTCTGAAAACCCCTATAAACACTAGGGGTCTTTTTTTTGTGAGGTGGAAACTGAGGTGGAAGTACCTTTTTTAGAGATCCATTGTTTAAAAGAAATGTATAATAGTATATTTGCTGTATAACCTATATTTATAACTAAATCAAATTAAAATGAAAAAAATAATTTTACTTCTACTTTTTACTAGCACTTTTTATGTTTATGCTCAAAAAAATCCAAATGGCAAAATCTTCGACGAACATCCAGGAATTGAACTAGTTGAAAGATTTAACAAAGCATTTGTAGATGCTGATGAAGCTGTCTTAAATGAATTATTGACAGATGACTTTAAAGCTTACAATGGTGAATGGATGAATAAAGATCAAAATTTTTCAACAAAACAAAATATAATTAATCAATCAAAATATTGGAAGTCTTCATTGATGAACTACTCTATCAATAAAAGGGGAGCTTCGTATCCAGATGCTCTTGAATACAAACGATCAGGAACATGGGTATATACTTATGACGTTTTTCATGGAATTGACAAAAACAACGGGTTTAAAATTGAAATGCCCTATGATAGATCATTTATATTGAATGAAAAAGGAGACAAAATTGCTGCAATGATAATCAATTACAATACTAGGTTAATGCAAAAATATAATCTATCCTTTGAAACAATTAAAAACGGAACAATTTATAAGGATCATGAAAATATAAGAACTTTGAGAAAGGTAATTTCTTTTTTTGAAATGGGAGATCACGATAGTGCATACTCTTTCTATGATGAAAATGCTCGTTTTTCAGATATAAACTCACCAATAGGAAGCTCCCAATCCATTGAAGAAAACAGAGCAGGCTTTGAAAATACTTTGTCTAATTTTGACTTAATCAGTATCGATGAATACGGTTATCCAGATCTACTTGATTATGAAGGCAATGGATCAGAAACAATTTCATGGTGGACATTTAGATTTAAAAACAAAAAATCTGGTAAAGTCTTTAGAGTTTTCTGTCATTTCAGCCACTCATTTAATGATAAAGGGAAAATTATTCGACAGGTTGCATATTATAATGGAAGTCTATTTGATCAAAATTAATCAAAATCTAATAGTGTAATTCTAAACAAAAAACCCCTGTAAAAAAGGGGTTTTTTTATATTTCATCTGACTTAATTTTTAAATAATACAACGTCATCTATAAAAATTCCAGATCCAAAATTACCATTGTAATTTCCAGCTTTAATTCCAAGATATATTGTTCCTTCAGATGTTAAATAAGAAGCAGGAAAAGTCAAATTGCCGCTTGAATCAAGTAAAGATTCTGAGGGAATTGGACAACCATCTGTAACAACATCAAAGATAGATCCTTCAAAAGAGTTAACTCCGCAATTTTCGTTTTCACCAAAACTTTTCACATAGATCTGAGCTCCATTTGAAATATAGTCATCTGCGTTTCCTCCATCAATTGGAACACTGCCAAAATATACTTCAAACCAAGAATTTGATGTTCCATTACTTCGCAAATAAAGATCAAATTTATATGCCACGTCAGTCTCTACTTGAATTTCTTGCCAAATAATTGCATTAGAATAAGTAACGCCCTGAGCACTTCTAAAAGCATATTCTCCATTAACAAACCCATGATTGACATCATTGTCTGATTCAGTCCAAAGTTGTTTATAATTCCAAAATCCTGTATCATTCATCTCACTGTCTTTCACTAGATTACCAGAGTTAGAGGAAGAATCATCAGAGCAATTACCTGTTAGAGGTTCTACGCTAAATGAAAAAATATTTGAATATGATTTACTTCCGCTTTGATCAACTGTAATTATTTGCCAATAATACGTTTTTCTCCCATCTATTGAAGTAGAATATGTATTATCTGAGGTGGAACCAATAAGATTAGTGGGGGGATAAGAATCATCCAATAAAATCTCATATGTTAAAACTTCATTATCGATATCACCCGAATTCCATTCCAAAACAATTAAACAAGGAGAAACAGTTGATCCAGATGATGGGTATACTAATTCAGCTTGAAGCGGGAGATTATTTTCAGATGCAATACCTGCATTATAAAATGACCAAACCGGACTTTCCGCAGTTATAGAGACGCCATCTTTTTTTGAAACAACATGCCATTGATAAGTCTTTCCCCTTTTAAGAGTTACATCTGCTTCGAGAGATGTTGTTGTTATTGTTTGAACTGATCCATCTTCAACTAGTTTAACATTAAGAAGATATTTGTCTGTGTTTTGAGAAGCTTCCCATCTGAAATTAACAATACTCTCTGTCTCTGAAATTACTTTTCCTTCGTTACATTCTGAATTATTCTCAGGAAAGATTAAAACTGTACTTGATGGAGTAATGACAACCGGAATATCTTCATCAGTCTCTTTTGAACATCCTACTAAAAAAAGTGTCAAAAAGCTGGCTAGTATATATATTCTGCGATTCATTTTTTAATTATTTTATAATTAAAACCCTTTTGATTTTTATTTATTCTCAAAATATAAATACCCTTTGGAATTAATGAAAAATTAATTTTAGTTGATCCATTTATCTTTTCTTGGTAAATTAGGATTCCCTTCAAATCATAAATTTGAATTAGTGACTTTTCAAGATTTGAATATCCCATTTTTATATTTAAAAAATTATCAAAAATAGGATTTGGGTATATTTTAGGAATATTGTCTAATATCATCTCCTTTTTGAAAGTCCCCTGACATTCTAGATCTGTTTTAATAGTGATTATGTTTTTGTTATTTGACAAGGGGAGAATCAATTTATTTTCAGAAGTTTTATATTCTGTTCCATTGAGTGTAACATAATATATCTCTGCTCCTTTTAAATCCAGTGAAAGCTCATAAGTATCAGGATTTACATAAGAATTAACAGACAGTAAACTAGGTTGGTTCAGAACAACTTTGAAACATTGTTTTACTGAGGGATAGGCTTCTTTGTTAATGCACAGAGAATAATTTCCAGCTTGAAGAGAGGAAAAATTAACCTCGGAATTAAAAGTCTTGGAGACTATCGATCCATTAATATCTAAATTAGCAACAAAAGTTTCATTTGATAAAGAGTTAATAAATATTTTTCCGTTATTACTAGAGGAACATGTCTCGTTTAAAACTTTAAGAGAAAAATTGTTAAGTGCAATCGGATCAAGTGGACAACCCGATTGATCAACACTTGAAATAATTGAAGTATTTGGACACTGATCTAAAGTGTCATTAACACCATCATGATCAGAATCAGGATATGTAAGTTCTAACCAATTCATATTAAAGTCACCATTTATTACCTTCATCCTAAGAGTATAGTTCCCTTTAAGTAGGAGAATTGAGCTGTTAACATCAACCCAATTTTGCCATCCATTAGTTACTGGCAGTAATATCTCTGAAAGACGAGTTTCTTCCCCTTGATCAGAAACTGCATAAAAAACTACTCTTCCAGAGTTAGATTCTGCTGCTACGCGCAATTTTATATCATATTCATAATCTGCTTCCACTTCAACCAAGTAATCAACATAATCTCCTGGATGAGTATACCCTATATTTAAGCCACCTCCACTATCAGAAGTTATCTCAGTTTCAATACCATACATATTAAAATATCCCTCGGCTTGAATTATTCCTGGGACATTAAATAACTGGGGGATATTATTAAGCACTTTAAATGAAGAAAAGTTCTCAAGTAATAATCCATCATTATTTTTAATAGATTGTCCAAAATAATTTAATCTAATTTGATCATCATAACTTAATTGAGATGAAAGCTTTAATGTAAATGTTCTTTTTTTATCATCATATAAGACAAACTCATCGAAAGTTATTTCCTCATTATTTACTAATAAAGAAAAGTCTTGTAAACTGGATTCGAGAGTTGTTTTATCAATGTTTTGATTGAGCAAAACTTGAATGCTTTTGCCGTCCATTAATGCAGTAGCATTTAAAATAGTAAAATCAATATCATTTGAATTTCCTGTTTTATTAAACTCTAAACTAGAAATATTAAAAGCCTTTTTTCCACTGAATTTAATGGTTAATGTTTGATTTCCCTTTTCTAAAAATATATCATTATAGGATTGGCTTATAAATTGATCCCATCCGCTTGAACTTTCAACACTCAGAGATCTTGTAACCCCTTCTCCATCCATTTCAATATGAAATTCTCCACCATCTTCAATTGAAGCAATTCTTGCATTCATGCTATAAACACCTGTTTCTGAGACTGATAAAGTATAATTTAACCATTCTCCCCTATTTATAAATCCAATATGAAATCCATTACTATTAATATTGTCCGTATTTTTTTCTATATCAACACCATCATTTCGATAAACCCAACCGGAATTCCACGACTGAAAATATCCAGATGATTGTTGATAATTTGCACTGTCAACATCATAATAGGCAATGCCGTTTCTCCCAAGATCATAGTCAGACATGAAAATAATACCAGGAATTTGATGTAAACTATACGGAATGGTTTGATCAGTTTTAATTTGTCGAATTTGTGCATCTGGAACATCTTTTTGATAAGTGCATAAACTACTGTTAGTCTTACTTGCCAGATCAATCATGATAGAAAAAGCTTCATCGACACTAGGTTTTTCAGTTTCTCCCCTCCAATACGAAAGTATTTTTTTGTAACCATCAGTAAAATCAATAGAATATGGTCCGACAATTGTTTCTATTCTTTTCATTGGCCACCATGACCAACCAATATCATTAGTTTCAAATAATTCGATCGCATCGGTAAACCAAACATTTGAATTTTCTCCTGCTTCTCCCATCCATAATGGAACATTATTTTCCTCTCTAATATCTAGCACCCACTGAATAGATTCAGTAGTATTTTCACTCCAATATTTATGAAAGCTATAAACCATGTTGCTATCCCAAGGAGGAGTTAAACCATTAAAATCATTAGCGAAACCATTGCCTTCGATAAAAATAATATGATCATTATCCACTGTTCTAATCTGATTTGTTATATCCTTGTAAAGATTTAATAAGTCTTCATTGTCGTTCTCCATTTCCCAATTCACTTCATTTAATAGATCATAGCCTCCAATCCATTCTTCATCCTTATAGCGTTCAGCTATTTTTTCCCACAATGCAATAGTCTTATTTTTATTTAAATCACTCTCCCATAAAGAGGGTAAATCTGGATTATAATCAGATATGGCAGCATTGGCCCCTTGTCCGCCAGGTGCAGCATGAAGATCTAAAATTAGATAAACTTGATTTTCCTCACACCACTGAAGCAATTCATCAACAATTGTAAACCCTTTATCTAACCATGTATTTTCTCCCTCCACAGGCTCCTGCTCAATTGGCAATGTGAATAAATTATAATGCATTGGTAATCTAACACTGTTAAAACCCCATGCAGATAAAGAGTCAATATCTGCTTTTGTGACATGATTCTCTAACCATTTGTCAAAAAAAGCGTTAGTCTTATCAATTCCCATTAAATCCTCCAGTCTTTCACGAAACTCATGTTGAGTATCTGCAACATCTGAGGATTGCATCATATACCCTTCCATCAACATCCATCCTCCAAGCCCCATTCCCCTTAACAGAACCTCATTTCCATTCTTATCAACTATCTTCTTTCCTTCTGCTTTAAGGCCTTGAGCAGATAAAAAAGTAAAATTTAATAAAGTAAAGAAAAGAAAAATTCTAATTCTCATGAACCTCTATTTTTAGCAATAAAATGAATGGTAAACAATTGTATTATTAACTTTAAAAAGGGTTAAAAATATTAATTTATATAAACCTGACCAATTAACTCTATATCCCTTGATGAAGAGCCAACTAAAATATCATAAACTCCTTTTTCTATTTCCCAACTTGAATTTTCTACACTCCAATAGGATAATTCTGAAATAGGAATATTAAAATTTAAATTAATACTTTCACCTACTTGAATATTAGAGGTTTTTTCAAAACTTCTTAATTCTTTGATTGGTCTATCAATATTTGAATCTGGTTTAGATGTATAGATTTGTATTACTTCCTTGCCAGGAAATGATCCAATGTTAGTTATTTTTACAGTTACTTTAATTACGTTTTCTTCCTCCTTGATCTTTAAATCACTATAATCGAATTCGGTATATGAAAGCCCATATCCAAAGGGATACGAAACATCTATCTCTTTCTTATCAAAATGTCTATATCCAACATAAACTCCTTCTTCATAAATGGTGTAATCAATATTTTTAGTTTGTTCCTGCTTAGGCTTTTCTTCACTACTCCCAATGATACTTGCCATTAAAAAGTCAGTCATAGTAGCCTTAATTCCTGAAGGGAAATTTTTAGCAGATCCATGATCACTTAAATTAACAGGAAAGGTCATTGGAAGTTTTCCACTGGGATTTACAACACCAGATATAATATCAACAACTGAATTACCAGATTCCTGGCCTGCCTGCCATGCAACTAAAATTGCATCAGGTAAATCATTCCAAGAAGCTGTCTCAATAACTCCCCCAACATTTAATACAATTAAAACTTTTTTTCCAAGAGAGTGAAAAATCTCACATGTATTTTTAATCATCTGAGATTCCTTTTTTGAAAGCAAAAAATCATCCTTTTCTAATCTATCTGATGTCTCACCACTATTACGGCCAATAGTTATAATAGCTAAATCTGAGGTTTTAGCAAACTCCTTTATCAGTTTAATTGGATAATCAATCTCAGGTGGTAAACTTGGATCTAACATCGCAAAAAGAGGATTTTTTTTCTCAAAAGCTTCTTCATTTTCTTTGAGATGTAATTCAAAAGTCTCTTTTGAAAGTTTATTTATCTCATAACCAGATTCTAAGAGAGCGTCTTCAAGAGAAACCGTATAGGCCTCTTCAACATCTCCGGAGCCTGTTCCACCTGCTATGAAATTAAACGAAGTAGATCCCATTAGAGCAATATTTTTAATGTTTTTAAAAGGCAGTGTAGCTTCGTTCTTAAGAAGTACCATTCCCTCAGAAGCTGATCTTCTAGTAATTAGTGCGTTTTTATCTAAATCAGGCTCATTAGTAAAATCGTAATTACTCATTTTCTTAGACTTTATTATCAAACCCAAAATTCTGCTAACAGATAAATCAATTTCTTTTAGAGAAAGATCTCCATCTTCATATGCTTTTGTAAGGTCATCCCATATATTCTTTGTACCAGGTTCTAGCAGATCATTTCCTGCCTTGATTTGTTCTGAGGGATTATTTCCTCCAAACCAATCGGTCATCACTATCCCTTCATAACCCCACTCATCTCGGAGAATATCTGTGAGTAATGGTTTACTCTCCGATGTATAAACTCCATTTACCTTGTTATAAGAGGACATAATTGCCCAGGGTTGGGATTTTTTAACAATAATCTCAAATCCTTTAAGATAAATTTCTCTCATTGCTCGATCAGATACAATTGAATTATTGATATTGCGAGATGTTTCTTGATTATTTGCCACAAAATGTTTTGGAGTGGCACCAACCCCATTAGATTCAATTCCATTAATCATTGAAGCCCCTATTTCTCCTGTTAATATTGGATCTTCAGAATAATATTCAAAATTCCTTCCACACAGTGGGTGTCTATGGATATTTACCCCAGGTCCTAAAATAAGATCTACTCCGTAATCAAGTGCTTCACTCCCCATTGCTCTTCCAACTTCATTGACAAGTTCTTTATTCCATGTTGAAGCAAGTAAAGTTCCTATTGGAAAAGCAGTACAATAATATTTCTTATCATCATTTTCTCTTACAGAATGAATCCGAAGCCCAGCTGGACCATCTGATAAAATAAGTCTAGGAATTCCAAGTCTTGGAATTCCAACAGTAGTTCCTGCAGCGCCAGGGACAAGATTATCTCCAATTCCAATTGCAGAACTCATTCCTGAGCCTTTAAGTAATCGAATTTTCTCTTCTATTGTAAGGCGGGGCAATAAATCCTCCACCCTTGTTCCTATTGTTTGTCTGTGATCCTCGTATAGGTCAAGTTTGTTGTTTCCGTTTCTGTCAATATACTTCCTTCCTTTGATGGTAATTTCTTGTAGATCAAAATTTTCATCGGAATACGTTGTTTCAAAAGTAAGAACATTTGAACTGAAGTAAAAGTAAGCTGACAATGCAGTGATAATAAATAAGACAAGTATTATTGATATAACTTTTATGCTTGATTTAAGTACTCTATTCATTTTTGCAGACTAATATTTACATAAACTATTATCTTCTTTTATGAAGTATGATTTATAATTTTTTGCCTTTTTATCCATACAGCCACAAAGATTTAGTAGTTCGATGTTTTTAAAATCAATTGCATGACTCTCTGCTTGAATAGCAATGTATCCTTCCGACAATAATTTTCCTGAAATATTTTTCCAATAGTCTTTACTGGTAACTCCATATCTATCCCAATCATCATCTAAATAAGAAGTAGTTATTTGGGGTTTTTCATATACCAAAACTGTATCTTTTTCAACAATATGTGTTATTGATTGATCCCCCAAAATAATTGCTTCAACATGAATCCAACCATCTCCATCATATGTTTTTGAATTAGATGAAATACAATGGGTAAAATCAAGTTTATCGTTAAAAACAACTTGAGTGCCTGGAGTACATAAGTTTCCAGTAGTTCTGGGCCCTTTTCCAAGCCCTCCCAGAAGTTGTATTTCAATAGAGACTGGAAAATCTTGATTCAAATCATTGCTTTTTGCAGATTGAGAATGAAGCATTATTCCACTGTTGCGAACATTCCATGATTCCCCTCCTGGAGTTTGCTCGCCTAGGAATCTATAATCAAACCTAATTTTGTAGTAAGAAAAAGGTTTCTCATAATACATATGTCCATACTTGTCATCAAAAGTTTCATACTCATCGTAAACAACCCTAATCATTCCATCTTCAACTTGAAAGGTGTTATTATAATTATCATTTAGGTTGTGCCCTGAAAACTTTATGTCCCAACCATCTAGATCTTTCCCGTTAAACAATGATATCCAATTTTCCTCAATATTTGAGTTTGATTTATCTTTTTCGTTACACGAAATAGATAAAAGTAGAATCAATAAGATGAATAAAAAATTGTTAATTCTATTCATTTAATATTTTTTTTAATAAAGACGGAGTGATAGTGAAATAACTACCATTCTCCTCGTGGATACTATAATCTGCCTCACCATTTCTAGTGTGATAGTTAAGGATATGATTTTTAAATTCCTCTAAATCTTGAACTTTATAATCATTCCCTTGGTTATCTTTTAATATCATTTGAGTTATGTAATCAAAACTTTCAAAAATAATAAAAAGATTTTCTAACTTTCGTGAGATTTATGAATAAGATATTTTTAAAGAGTTCTAAAACTTTAATCTTTTTTTTAGGGCTATTTTTTTTAGTTAATTACTCGTGTGATAAAAAAGAGGATGATCCATTTACAACTAGTGGCGATCAATTACTACTCCCACGAATTGAAATTACTACCGAGGCAACAATCGTAGATGAACCAAAAATCCCTGCTGAAATACAAATTATTTCAGATGAATACCCTATTGAATCTCAGCAAATTGGCATAGAATATAGAGGCTCTTCCTCTCAAATGTTTCCAAAAAAATCTTACGGATTTGAAACCTGGACAAAAGATAACCAAGACATGGATGTCTCAATTGGCGGATATCCTGAAGAGGAAGATTGGATTCTATATGCGCCATATACAGATAAAAGTTTAGTCAGGAACGTAATCATCTATGAACTGTCTAACAATATTGGAAGATATGCTACCAAAACCTCTTTTTACGAACTCTTTATTAATGATGATTACAAAGGAGTTTATGTCCTTATGGAAAAAATAAAACGTGATAAAAATAGAGTTGCTATTAGCAAAAACAATGATGCTGATATTAGTGGTGGATACATTATAAAAATTGATAAGGCAACCGGTGATGGTGGTAACTATAACTCTTATAATTCTTTTGAATCAAAAATCAATGATAATGGAAAAATATATTTCTTATATGAATACCCTGATGAAGATGATATAACTTCTGATCAAAAGGATTATATACAACAGTATATTCATGATTTTGAATCAAGCTTATATTCAGAATCATTTCTTGACCCTGAAACTGGTTATAAAAACTATGTAGATTTTGAGAGTCTTATTGATTTTTTTCTCTTGAATGAAATATCAAAAAATATTGATGGATATAGATTAAGTACATTCATGTATAAAGAAAAGGGTGGAAAATTAACTCTTGGCCCTATATGGGATTTTAACTTAGCTTTTGGAAACGCAAATTATTGCCAAGGAGAGAAACCGCAGGGATGGAGTTATAAATTCAATGATATATGTCCAGACGATTGGTGGCAAGTTCCGTTTTGGTGGGAGAGATTTATGGAAGATCCAGAATTTAAAGCCGCTATTAAAAATAGATGGGATGAGCTAAGATCTGCTGCATTTTCTAATAATGCGATACTTGATCGAATTTCAAACATTGAACAAATGCTTTATGAACATAATGCAATAGAGAGAAATTTTTCTAAATGGCCCATCCTTGGTGAATGGATATGGCCTAATCATTTTGTAAGTGAATCGCAGTCTAGCATAGGAGTAGCTCAAGCATACAAACAGGAAACAAATTACTTGAAATCATGGATTATTGATCGTCTTCAATGGATGGATGGTCAAATCACTCAATTTTGATTCTAAATAATTTACTGTGAGCTTATTATATCTTAAAATATAGTAGTAAATTGGCAATCAATTTTTTTTTTTTGAAGATAATTTTGTAGATTAAAAGGGAGTACTAAATCATGCTTTTTTATTTGAAAAAAAAACTATATATCCTAATAGCTTTGTTATTTCCTTTTTTTGGAATTTCTCAAAGCAACATCTTCTCTAACTACATACAGCTAGATGGAACTAATGATTATATTAAAATTCCATCAACTAATGATCTTAAATTTGATGGTGATCAATTTACATTTGAAGCCTGGGTTAAACTTGACACTCCTCCGCCGCAAACCTCAAGTTCGGGAAATCATACAAGCTCCGATCGAAGATATCTTATTGAAAAGCAAGATGACTGGAGTCTTTATTTTCTTAACATTGATGGTAATATTTATCTTGAAGGAAGGTACAGAGTTACATACGCAGGAAATTGGCCTAATGTAAGATCCTCTTCTACAATACCATTAAATACTTGGACTCATGTAGCATTTTCTTTTTCAAGATCCGCAGGAAAATTAAGGGTCTATATTAATGGAAGTGAGGTAGGTTCTACAAATAGTAATGGTGCAATGACAAGCACTTCATACCCAATTGGACTAGGAGCTGGTTATTGGGGGAATCCAAGAAATTATATTGACGGAGCCATTGATGAGGTTCGCTTATGGGATGTTGCTAGAAGTCAATCAGATATTAACACATATAAAAATCAATCAGTAGATGGCGCTAATAATCTAGTGCTTTACTATAAACTAGATGAAACCTCAGGAACTACTGCTGCTGATTCAAGTTCAAATAGCAATAATGGAAGTCTTCAAGGAGGTGCTATTTGGTCTCAAACACAATACTCAGTAAATACTTCAAGCACAATTATAGAAACTGTATGTGCTGTCTCAGATTTACCTGCATCTGTAAGAAATGGGATCACGGCATTTTGGCCAATGTGTTCTTCAAATCCTACAGCTGAGGTAGCTGCTGGAAGTTATGGCCTCTCACCTTCTAACGCTAATAAATTTGTTCAAAATCAAAACCTAAAAGACAAAACAAGTGGTGCTATTGCTACAGCATTTTACTTCAATGGAACAGATAGTTATTTTGGTATTACTAACGGACAGAATAATTCATTCGACTTTGATGGCGATGGCAGTGTTGAAGATCTTTCTGTTTCCTTTTGGATTAAAAATGATCTTCCAAGTAATCACAACGGATCTCATATATGGCATCGTGCAAATAATGGACTCACTATGGGGGTTAATTCCAACGGATGGACAGCAAATATCGCTAAACAAGGTGTTGAAGCAATCGCATTTCCTGGAGGTGGTGATGGTTCATCTAGACCTCTCCCCTCTGGAGTTTGGACACATGTCAGTGTAACAAAATCTGGTACTACCTATAAAATTTATTTTGATGGCCAGGAAACTGTTTCTCAAAATTATTCAAGCGCACTGAGTCCATCAGGAAATCTAGTATTTGGAAAAGCAAATGGTAATGGTGGTCACGGCGGATCATACTTTTTCCAGGGTTATATGACGCAGCTTATGATGCATAACAGAGCACTTACTCAATCTGAAGTATTATCACTTGCAGCTACAGTAACAACTACTCCATCACCCACTCTATCTCTAACCCATAACCATCCAGATACAGTGGTTTCAGATATAGATAATGTTCGAATAATGGCAAATTTTAGTGGTGTTACTGCATCATCTACTGTTGTAACTCCTACTATAAACATCTCTGGCCTTGTAACAAATACTGCTATGACAGCAAGCTCCAGCAGCTCATGGTATTATGATTGGAACGTACCAGGTAATGTTGATGTCGAAAATAGACCTGATGTTTCAAATGATGGGGCTATAGTTACTGTCTCAGCTACTAATTCAGCTGGAGAGTCTTATTCCTTTACCAACAGCATTACCTTTACTATTGACAATGTTCACCCTGTAGTTCATAGCGTTAGTTTAACAAGCATTAGTACTAATCCAGGAGCAAGTACAAGTACTGCAACGATTGAGGTTGTTTTTACTGAAGATCTTTTTGCTTCTCGTGTAAGCGGTACTTCAACTGGAACTATTGATGTAAACGACTTTATTATTTCCATCAACAGTAGTAGTACTTATCTTTCTTCATCTACTCCGACCACAATGTCTGTTACTAACACCTCTGCTACGGATGGAAAGAAATATACACTTTCATTTCCTTTTAATGGATCTTTTGAACAAGGGGATAGATTAACTGTTAACGTTGTTAGTGATACTTATGACTATGCAGGAAATAACTATGAAATGATAACTTCATCCCAATATAGCAATACACTCACTATTACTACTTCAAATGCAACCCCTAGAATAAACAATCTAGACATTAGCGTGTCTCATTACAGCGGAATCACCCACAGTGCTAGTTCGACCACATCAACAAATACAATTGTAGTATATCCTGGTGACGTTGTAGACATTGGCGTTGGCTTTTCAAAAAGCATGGCTCCTACTCCAACGTTTTCTCTCTCTCAAAACCTAGCGGTAAATGTTCCCATGACAAGTATTTCACCAACTTATTGGAAGTATACTTGGAACGTGTCTCCAACAGCTGCAACTTATCCAGGAGTCGTTCTTTATGCCTCAGTTACAGCAACTGACACAAATGGAAATGCCCTAACAGGATTAATGAGCAGTGGATTAAACATTGGAGATCTTCCAATCACATTTACACTTGGAAGCTCATCTACTTATTCTCTTAGCGTAACGCCGACAGGAGCTGGTACAGCTCAAAACCCTTACATCATTGATTCTTTTGAAAAGCTAAGATGGATCTCTGAAAATCCAAACAAGTGGGATAAATGGTATGTTCAAACCAAGGACATCGATGCACATGCTTCGCGCTCGATGAACGATGCAGGAACTGATACATTAACACTTGAAGGATTCTCCCCTATTGGAACGCTAACCAATCAGTTTAGTGGAAACTATAATGGTTATCATCATGCCATTTATGGCTTGTACATCAACAGACCTGGTCAAGACCATGTTGGTTTGTTTGGCGCTATCGCAGGAAACCCCAGTACTTCTGCGCAAAGTGGAGATGTTGCAAACCTGTTTTTAGAAAACGTATATATTAAAGGAAGGGAATTTGTAGGATCTCTTGTAGGTTTGTTTGGAGCAGAAAGTGATAGCAGGGGTTTCATTAATAACTGTCATGCTAACGGGATGGTTATTGCAAACACCTCTGGCGGTGGTCTTATTGGTAGGCAAGGAAAAAATGCTACAACAAAATATAGCTCAGCACATGTATTTGTAAGCGGCGGACAATTATTAGGAGGACTGGTAGGTAATACAAATGGTAATGTTTCAAATGCTATAAGTCTCATTAGTCATAGTTATGCAAGCGGATCTGTCTCTGGAACTCAAAAGTTGGGAGGGTTTGTTGGTTTAATAGGAGAGCATTCTATGATAAGAAATTCATATGCTATGGGTAATGTAACTGGCTCTGGAAATAATGTTGGGGGGTTTGTTGGTTATGATGAATCTGCAAGATCAGATCAAAAAGGAAGACAGTATACATTCAGTACAGGTAGGGCGACGGGAGTAGGAAATAATGTTGGGGGCTCCTCAGGAGGAGTGGATTCAAACTCAACGGGTTCTGATAATTTCTGGGACACGCAAACGTCATCTAAAACTACAAGTGGAGCGACTTCAGGGGCTAGAGAAATTGGAAAAACAACTTTTGAACTTTTCACAAGATACACTTATGCTAATTGGGCAAATTTTGATCAAAATTGGATCATCACTGGTAATTTAAATCATGGGTATCCTGCCCTTAGGTATAATAACATGATAGAGCTAGAAGATATTGCATTTCTTCCTGCAACATCTCAAATTAGCATGACCCTTGCTGATCCTGATCTAGATGTTCAGGCTTCAGAGCTTTCTCTCTCTATCATTAGTGATCAAAACAGTTCTGTAACTTCTTATTCAAGCGTACCAACTAATCTTACAACATCAACCATGACTGTTGGAAGCTCAACTGGAACCCTTTTGAAATTTGGAATCAATATAACTGGAGGCTATCTTGATGGTGATGAGGTAATTAAAATATCTGACACTAGCACTTTCACAACCAATCAATCAAGTAGTACAAGTTCTGGAACAACTTATTACGACGATCACTATTATCCAATTCAGCTAACTGTTGATACCTATTCAATGATCGAAAATACTAATGTTTATGAACCAACAATTGATGGGTATATCTTCCTTGGAGACTATCAAGGGAAACTCTTTTTTGTTTCAGCTAACAGCTCCTCAACAATTGCATCAGATACCTGGGCAAATCAAAAAGCGAAAGTACAGACTGCAATGTCTTCAATTACATCTGTGGGAACTTTAGCTGTAATTAGTGATACCAATGAAAATAATGCGATTGGTAACATGATACAACATTTTAGAGAATGGTATGGAAGAGATTGTATGACATGGCAACAATCTACTACTATGGTTGGATGCAACCCTTTAAATGCATCCTTAAATCAGGCTTGGATTGGGGTCTACAGAGAAGGAAATACAATGAAAAATGAATATGGAGGGCTCACGCAGAGTTATCTTCCGTGGAGATCTGATCACCCAACAGGGTCAAATCAAAATGCAATCATGTTTACTCAAGACGGAACCAGTCAAGGATTTTCTTCAGAGAAAAATTATTGGACAGATGAGGGTGAAAATGATTCTCATCCTGCAATTATGGAATTAAGGTCTTTTGGTGCAACTGAAAATGTAACCTCTACCCTAACCATAAGAGAAAGCTCTTATCAGTCATCAAATAGTCTTTTGCAAAGGATCATTGAGGTCGAACCAAATTCTCAAGAAACGTGGAGCGTAACTGGTCCAGATGCCTCTTCTTTTATCCTTCAAGGAACTCAAACAGATAGCTCCACAAATGTTGTCCTTGTGCTTCCACCAAAAGATTATGAAAACCCTACTGACACTAATCAGGATGGTATTTATGAATTTGAACTTGTAGCAACTTACCCCTATAATATTGTTAAAAGATTTCAATTTAGAATAGGCATTAATGATTATGATGAAAATCTTCCTAATATTCAGCATATAGAAATTACCCCTAATAATAGTATAATTAAAGTTCATTTCTCAGAGCCTATTACATCAAATGCTTCTGGCACTATTGCTAATATCGCAACTGGATCTTTTAATTATTCTATTTCAGGGGGGACAGCTACTTTAACAACTGCTAATCCAACAAGCGTTTCAGTTAGTGGAAGTGTCCTTTCACTTGGATTATCTCTTGCGAGTAGTCCAACAGGTAATGAGATTTTAACTCTTGGCATAGCAACCAATACGCTTTATGATCTTCAAGGAAATGTTGTTGATTCAAATCAAACAACTAATACTGTCAGATTAAAAGATCAAATACCACCAAAATTTACTGGAATTTATCTTAATCAAAATAACAGTGCTGTTGCTGTGTCATTTAGTGAACCTCTTTCTGCATCATCAAGCGGGGTGGTTTCGCTAAATGCAAACAATTTTCGTCTAACAATTAATGGAGGTACCGCAACACTTAACAGTCCAACTCCTACTTCTATTTCCATGATGACTAATAATCTAAGTAGCACTTTTGCTGTTGCCTCTGGGAGAACTATACCTGTTAGTAATACTTTCATCTTAAGCTTTACACTAAGTGGTACAATAAACGGTAGTGAAGTACTAACAGTCAGTCCAACAAGTACTAATCCAGATTCATCTGGAGCTTTATTTGATTACTCTGCAAATATTTTAGGGCCAAATCAAGTAAGTAACACCATAAGACTTGTCTATAGGAATGTTCCAAATAATGTTCCAATCAATGGTCTTCTAGCTTATTATCCATTCCAGAATCAAACGGCTAATGATGCAAGTGGAAATAGTAATCATGGAACAATCAATGGAGGAGGATTAACATCCACAAATAGAACTGCTAGCAACAAAGCTTTTGAGTTCGATGGATCAAATGATTATATTAATTTACCTATTAATTACTCGGGTCTACCCTTTACAATTTCTGCTTGGTTTAATACAGATAGAGATAACTTAAGTCTAGGACAATCAATAGTCGATCAAGATATTATGGGAAAATATGGAAACAGTCTTATTCTAGGTTATCCAAGTGGTGATAAGACAATCGATATTCAATATCACAACGGTTCATATAATTCACCTAAACAATATAATGTTAATCAGTGGATGCATGCCATTGCATTATTTGAAAGCGGAAAAGTTTCACTTTATGTAGATGGTGTATTCATAGGAAGTAAAACATTTAATCAAGGTGGAAATGAAGGAGGAAATTACAGAATTGGATTACATAATAATACTCATCCCAGATGGTTCGACGGAGAAATTGATGATGTTGCTCTTTGGGACAGGCTACTTACATCTGAAGAAATCAAAAGACTCTCACCACCTGTTATTACTGAAGTTTCTATTGTCCCGAAAGACATGCACCCAGCGACTACTGCTAGTAACACTGTTAAACATACGGTTAAAGTTAAGTTTAGTAAATCTGTTTCAGGGTCAAGTAGCAATACAAATGCGAATTTAAGCCCTAACAATTTTTCTTTATCAGTTTCTAGCACTAATTCTATAACCATCTCATCTCCACTGAGTATCAATGGAGATGGTGATACTTATTTTATTGACTTTAATGTACTTGGAATAACTACAGGATCTGAAACTTTAACTGTTAGTGTGGTTTCTAACACCATATTTGACGGATTTGGAAATCCCGCAAGCACTGATCAAAGTACAAATACAACCAATCTTTTAAATACACCGCCCTATCTGTTAAGTACAAGTATTGATACAAATAACAGTTATGTTGAAGTTAGGTTTAATGAAAATATATATAGTGGAACTGTTTCGAGTGGATTATCAACTCCTACTGTCTCAAACTTTAGAATCGTAGATGACAATTCAAATACTATATCTAGCACAACCCCGATATCAGTTTTAGCCTCTACTACACTGGGGGTTTATCGTCTCGGCTTAAGCTTAAAAGTAACGCCTACTGGTGGAGAAAGACTTTCAGTTTCCCCTCACCCTAACACTCCCCCTGTGGATGACAAGGGTGCTCCCTGGAGACTTTTAGGCAGTACAAGCAAT
>PBWA01000037.1 GCA_002728855.1 Flavobacteriaceae bacterium | reverse complement strand
GAAGTCTGGTCCGTGTCTCAGTACCAGTGTGGGGGATCTCCCTCTCAGGACCCCTACCTATCGTAGTCTTGGTAAGCCGTTACCTTACCAACAAACTAATAGGACGCATGCCCATCTATTACCACCGAAGTTTTCATCAAAATACTATGCAGTAAAATGATCTTATGGGGTATTATTCAAAATTTCTTTTGACTATCCCCCTGTAATAGGTAGGTTGCATACGCGTTACGCACCCGTTCGCCGGTCGTCAGCGGAGTGCAAGCACTCCCTGTTACCCCTCGACTTGCATGTATGAAGCCTGCCGCTAGCGTTCATCCTGAGCCAGGATCAAACTCTTCGTTGTTGTTTTTTAAAAAAATTTAACAACTTAGAACAAAAATTGACTTTGTCTCAAAATGGTTTTGCTTTCGTATTTTATTAATACGCGCTGTCATTAATTTTCAATATTTTCAATGAACTTATGCAGTTAACTTTGAAGTTTTCTGCGGCTGCAAATATATGACGGTTTTATTTCCTGCCAAGTGTTTTTTGATTTTTTTTTTCAACTTTTTTTCAAGACTTGAAAATTTTTCAATTTTTGGAATTAAGAGGCTTTATTTTTTCCCCTTTTGCAAGATGAGGCTTATTCTTACGCCAATATATATAAAGTGAATCAAGATCGTAATTTAAAGCTGTTGGTTGGAACTCAAGAACTTTATTAGAAAAGGCCCTTTGCAAAATATCTTCAATCAAATAGTCGTGGTATTCTTCCTTTGGATTATATACATCCTTCAATGATAATTTAAATAAAGATGCAGTAGTCTGATAAATAAATGCTCTCCAACCATTTCTTAAATCTTTAACTAACTCGTGAGATGTCAAACCAGTTTGCCTATGAACAAGTTTAATAAGAATTCTCCCTTGAGATCGAGAAAGTCTTTTAAGTTCATCCTCAAATTCGTCATATATATAAGATTCTATATTTTTTAAATATTTTTTCCTCTTACTTTTTGATTTTAAATTCTTTAAACGCTCATTTAATTTTTCTAATCTAACCGCAGCTAGTTTTGCATATGGATATACCTTAATGGTTCTTTGTCTTAAAATCAAATACTCTCTAGCCTCGTTATATGATTTAAATTTTAAAGGCTGAAAGATTATTACCTCATCTAAAGGTATTGTATTTCGTGGTATGCTGTCACCTGAAAAAACAAAAAAACTTTGATCATTAATAGAATCTTGAGATTTATCTTGTCCATTGAGGATCAGGAAAAAAAAGAAAAATAATTTTGGGAAAAGTTTTTTCATTTCCACAAATTTAAAAATAAATAGATTGACAATTATTTTCTTATTATTACTTTAGCTTTTCAATCTCAATAAAATCTATTAGATGAAAATACTCGATGCTAAAAGCAAGAAATTTTTAAAACAATATATAGATAATGCTTCGCCAACTGGTTATGAATGGAAAGGTCAAAAAATATGGATGAATTATCTTAAACCCTTTGTTGATGAATTTTTAACTGATACCTATGGTACTGCAGTTGGAATTATTAATCCAAAAGCTAACTTTCGGGTAGTAATTGAGGCTCATTCAGATGAAATATCTTGGTACGTGAATTACATAACAGATAATGGTTTAATATATGTAATAAGAAACGGCGGTAGTGATCATCAAATTGCCCCATCCAAATGGGTAAATATTCATACTGACAAAGGCATAGTGAAAGGAGTGTTTGGATGGCCTGCAATACATACAAGAAAACCTGGAAAAGAAGAGCCTCCCAAATTGGAAAATATTTTTATTGATATTGGAGCTAAGAATAAAAAAGAAGTTGAATCAATGGGTGTTCATGTTGGTTGTGTTATCACTTACCCGGATGAATTTGAAATTATCAATAAGAACAAATTTGTTTGCAGAGCAATAGATAATAGAATGGGAGGTTTTATGATTGCCCAAGTAGCAAGATTAATCTCAGAAAACAAAATTAAATTACCTTTTGGTTTATATGTGACAAATTCTGTTCAAGAAGAAGTTGGACTTAGAGGTGCAGAAATGATTGCGAAAAATATTAAACCAAATGTTGCAATCGTTACGGATGTTTGCCATGATACGACCACCCCTATGATAAATCAAAAGGAACAGGGAAGTATTGAGCTTGGTAAAGGTCCTGTAATCTCATATGCTCCAGCAGTTCACAATAAATTAAGAAATAATATAATCGAAATTGCCAAGTCAAAAAAAATTCCATTTCAAAGACTCGCTTCATCTCGCTTTACTGGTACAGATACTGATGCGTTTGCATATAGTAATGGTGGTACTGCATCTGCCCTTGTCTCTCTTCCATTAAGATACATGCATACAACTGTTGAAATGGTTCACAAAAAAGATGTAGAAAACGTAATTATGTTACTATATGAAACAATTACCTCAATAGATCCTAATTATAATTTCAATTATTTTGATTAACACCATTTAGTTCCTTAATTATAGCTTTGTTAATTTTTTTAATTAATGAAGGGCCCTCGTATATAAATCCTGTATATAATTGAACTAAAGATGCTCCTGCCTTTATTTTCTCAATT
Source organism: Flavobacteriaceae bacterium (assembly GCA_002728855.1). Lineage (GTDB taxonomy): Bacteria > Bacteroidota > Bacteroidia > Flavobacteriales > Flavobacteriaceae. Next base: position 9,684 of record PBWA01000037.1, on the reverse strand, counting down.
GCATCATCTGGGCTGTGTATTCCTCCAACACCAATAATTGGAAAAGATCCATTACTTTTTTTATGTAAAAACCTGATTACTTCAGTACTTCTATTTTGCAATGGCTTACCACTTATACCTCCTTTTTGAGAAATTAAATTAATTTTTGATTTTAAATTTATCCTTTTGATTGACGTATTTGAAGCAATAACGCCATCGATTTTTGTTTTTTTAACGACACTTATTATATCTAATAGCTGACTATTATTTAAATCTGGATCTATTTTTAATAAGATTGGTTTTTGAATTTCAAAATTAGAATTCAATTTTTTAAGCTCTGTTAAAATTTCCTTTAAGTTTTTTTTCTTTTGTAATTCCCTTAGACCAGGAGTATTTGGTGAACTGAGATTAATTGCAAAGTAATCAACATATGGATGTAGTCTGATAAAGCAATATTTATAGTCATCTATGGATTTATCATTTAATGTATCTTTATTTTTACCTATATTACCGCCAATTATTAGTCCCTTTTGTCTTTTGATTCTTTTAACTGCCTGATCAACACCATCGTTGTTAAATCCTAAACGATTAATAATGGCTCTGTCCTTAGTTAATCTAAAAACTCTTTTTTTAGGATTCCCAGCTTGTGCTTTTGGTGTCAATGTTCCAATTTCTACAAACCCAAAACCAAAGTTTGAAAACTCTTTTATGAACTTGGCATCTTTATCAAATCCTGCAGCTAATCCTACTGGATTATTAAATTTAACCCCAAAAACTATTCTTTCTAATCTTGGATCTTTTAACTGAAAAAAATATCTAAATAAAAATCCCGCCTTGGGAATCTTGTAGATTAGGGAAATAATATAAAGTGAAAAATGATGTGCTTTTTCAGGATCAATCAAAAATAAAAGTGGCCTGAAAATAAAACGATACATTAAATATCTATTATATAAAAAAAATCACTTTGAATTAATTTTTCTTCGTTGACGAGATATTAACTTTAGAACTCATTTCAAGTGAAATGGCAGTTCTTTCAATTTTAAGTTTACCAGATAAAGTTTGAATTAAGCAGGTATCATCTTTTTCAATCACATCAATTACCTTGGCATGAACTCCACTTTTGGTAATAACTCTATCTCCTCTTTTCAAGGAATTCATGAATCTTTTTTCCCTTCTTTGTCTTCTATGTTGAGGAAGTATAATAAAGAAAACAAAAACAACCAACATTAATAGTAAGAAGGGAAAATTTGATTCCATCAAAATTAATTTTGAGTATTTTGTCTAGCTCTGGCTTGATCATCTCTTTGCTTTTGCTTTACTGGATCAGGAGTAACCATAGCTTTAATTCTCAATGTTTCTCTACCATTAGCAGTATTTGCAGAAATGGTTACGGTCTTTTGCTGTAAATTAGGTTTATTACTTGGATCAAAACTTACTACCATTTCACCTGATTCCCCAGGAGCTATTGGAATATTTTTGGGATAAGTAGGTACAGTACAGCCACAACTACCTCTTGCATCAACAATTAAAAGTGGAGAACCGCCTGTATTTGTAAACTTAAAAGTTGTTTGAACATTTCCTCCCATCTCTGGAATAGTCCCAAAATCATGAACCGTCTTATCAAAGGTCATAACAGCATTTTGAACACTTTGAGTAGAAATAGTGGTTTGATTATTCCCTTTTTCAACCTTGCTAGAAGCATTCTGCTGACATGAGTAGAAAGCAAAAATAGCGGCAAGACCTATTATCAGATTTATTTTTTTCATTTGTTTTATTTTTTAATAGGGTAAATTTATAAAAAAACTTCTAAAGCAACCCCTTACCTTGCTTAAGTAATCTATTTGAAGACTCAAAGTCTTTAACAATTTGATCTAGTATTCCATTAATAAAAACTCTACTTTTTGGAGTAGAATAGTCTTTTGATATTTCTACATATTCATTAATGGTTACATTTTTAGGAATATCAGGAAAATAAAGTAATTCTATGGTTGCCATTTTAATCAAAATTAGATCTATTGCAGCAATTCTATCAGAATCCCAATTTGGTGTCCTGCCTTCAAGTTCTTTATTTAATTCACTATTGCAAGAAATTACTTTTTTAAATAGTTTAGTCGCAAACATAAAATCCTCACTGTTTTTAGATAAGCTAGGAAATGGCAAACTATCGGATTTTCTTGGATCTATTTTAGGAATTAACTTTAGTAAAAATGTATTTACGACAGGATAATCATCTATCCATGTTATTTGGCTATCTTCAATATAATCAAAAAAATTTTCTGATTCTACAATAATTTTCTTATAAAAATTTGAAACTAAATGACACTGCTCTAAAAGATCAGGTTGTTTATTTTTTGTATATGATTTAAAAAAAGTACTCTCTAAAAGTTTTTCATAATTTGAAATAACATAATCATTATTTACTTCCCAATTACTAGTTTTAATTTTTGAGATGAATTTACTTAAAGTCTTATGCTCAGATATAAACTTTAATACATCATTTTCAATAATAAATTTATATTTATCCTTAATTACAAGTATTTTCATTTTTTTCGAATCAGCCTTTCGTTTCATTGAAAAATCATACAGAGCTTTGAGATAACTTAGCAGAAGCACATATAGTGAAAAAGCATTTTTAATACTTAATTCTAAAAATAAAAGTTCAGCACTAATATCTTTCTTTTCTTTTTTAATGAATGAATATAGGGATTGCATAACTTTTATACGTAAATGTCTTCTTGTTAACATTTTAAAAAATTTTCATAAAAATAGAGTTTTAGATCTAAATCTTAGTAAAATAAATTTCTATTAATATAGGACTTAAACTTAAAGATTCATTTCACTATTTTTGAAAACTATTATGAAAGCACTTAGATATTTAGATAAATACCTTAAAAAATATAAATGGCAACTGTTTGTAGGAGTAATCATAACTGTAATTTCAAGAATTTTTTCATTATTTGCTCCAAGATTAATTGGAAATTCTTTAACTACAGTAGAAAAATTTCTTAATGAAAATCAAGTCAGTTTAGAAGAAGTTAAGCAAATACTTTTAATCAACATTTTAATTATAGTTGGAGCCTCTATTATGTCTGCTTTATTTACCTTTTTGATGCGCCAAATGATCATTAACGTATCAAGATATATTGAATATGATCTCAAAAATGAAATTTTTGAGCATTATCAAATTTTAGATCAATCTTTCTATAAAAATAATAGAACAGGAGATTTAATGAATAGAATAAGTGAAGATGTGAGCAAGGTTCGATTATATGTTGGTCCTGCTTTGATGTATGGCATAAATACAATCACTTTATTCTTTATTGTGATTACATTCATGATAAACATCGCTCCACAATTAACTTTATATGTTCTTTTCCCATTACCTTTTTTATCCTATTTGATATATAGACTAAGTAAAATAATTAATTACAGAAGTACAAAAGTACAGGAAATGTTATCTAAACTTTCATCTTATACTCAAGAGATATTTAGTGGAATTTCTGTCATTAAATCTTTCGATTTAAAAAATAAAATTAATGTTAGCCTTTTATCCCTGTCTAATCTTGCTCAAGAAAAAAATATGAGTCTTGCAAAAGTTCAAGCATGGTTTTTTCCATTAATGATGTTAATGATAGGAATCAGCAATTTATTAGTCATATTAATTGGAGGCAATTTATTTATAAAGGAAGAAATAGAAATAGGAGTTATTGCCGAATTTATTGTATACATAAACATGCTAACTTGGCCTGTTATGGCAGTAGGTTGGATTACCTCTATTGTTCAGCAGGCTGAAGCTTCACAAAAAAGAATTAATGAGTTTTTAAATATTAAACCAAAAATAACCGATGGTATAGGTGTTAAAAAGAAGATGGTTGGAAAAATCGTTTTCAAAGACGTTGCAATAACTTATCCAGAAACAAATATAAATGCATTAGACTCTATTAGTTTTGTTTTAAACTCAGGGAAAACATTGGGAATTGTTGGAGCTGTTGGTTCAGGAAAATCTACTCTACTAGATCTTATTCCTAGATTATATGATCCAAAAAAGGGCTCAGTATTTATTGATGGAAATTTAATTAAAGATTTTAAGATAAGTGAATTAAGAAAATTTATTGGATATGTCCCTCAAAGCGGATTTCTTTTCTCAGGAACAATCAAAGAAAACATAATTTTTGGAAGTAAAGGAAAAACGAAGAATGATATGGTTGAGGTATCAAAAAAAGCATGTGTACATGACAATATAATGATGTTTAAAAAAAATTATAATACCCTAATTGGAGAAAGAGGTGTAACATTATCCGGCGGTCAAATTCAAAGATTAACTATCGCAAGAGCACTTATTAAGAACCCAAAAATACTTTTGTTAGATGATTGCTTGTCTGCAGTTGATATTGAAACCGAAGAAAAAATTTTAAGAAATTTGAAAGAAATAAGAAAAAATAAGACTACCATAATAGTCAGTCATAGAATTTCTTCAGTAAAGCAAAGTGACCAAATTATTGTTTTGGAAAATGGTAAAATTATTCAGTCTGGAACACACAATGATCTAATTCTTGAAAAAGGATATTATAGAAAACTAAATGACAAACAAATAAATGAAAAGCACAATTAATTTGTTTTGCTTGATATTTTTTTTCATTTTTGATTACAATAACTTAAAAAAAAATAAATGAAAAATAAAAATGAAGTAGAACATGAAGAGATATTTTCAAAAGCACTTAGAGCTGGAAGGAGGACATACTTTTTTGATGTTCGTGAAACAAAAGCTGGAGATTATTACTTGACTATAACAGAGAGTAAAAAGTTTGTTAATGATGATGGAACTTTTTTTTACAAAAAACATAAAGTATACTTATACAAAGAGGATTTCACTGAATTTAAAAGTTTTTTAGATGAAACTACTAATTTCATAATTGATAAAAAAGGAGAAGAAGTTATAAGTGAGATACATCAAAAAGACTTTGATTCTTCTAAAAAAACTGACTCCGTTCCATCAAGGTTGTTTAATGAGAATGAAGTTGAGGATATTGACGAAGATGAAGAAAAGGAAGAAAAAAAAGAAAAGAAATTAAAGAAAAAAGAAGGAAAAGAAAAAAAATAATTCATTTCTAATCGTACTCTTTCACTTTGGTATTAATTTTATTTAAATTGTAATTTAAGTAAATACTTATGGCATTAACACCATCTTCAATGCTAGATCTTGGAACTAAAATTCCTGATTTTAACCTTATCAATACCTTAGATGATTCATTTTGTGATGTAAATTCAATAAAGGGAGAGAAAGGATCTTTAATTGTTTTCATTTGCAATCATTGCCCTTATGTAATTCATATAATTGATAAAATGATTGAAATATCTAACCACTATATTGCAAAGGGAGTTAATAGTGTTTTTATTTCTAGTAATAACATAGAAACTCATCCACAAGATGGTCCTGAAGAAATGAAAAAATATGCAGCTATAAAAAGTATGTCTATCCCATACTTATATGATGAAAATCAAGAAATAGCTATTAAATTTAAAGCAGCTTGTACTCCAGATTTTTATCTTTTTGATTCGAATCAAGAACTAGTATATCGAGGACGTTTTGATGATGCCAGGCCTGGGAATGAAAAACCAATAACAGGTATTGAATTAAGAAATGCTCTAGAAAATTTAGTAAATAACAAACCTCCGCTTAAAAATCAAATACCAAGCCTAGGATGTAATATTAAGTGGAAGAAGGGAAATGAGCCTGAATATTTTTAAAAAATCACTTATTATTTAGAATTAAATAATTCAAATTCTTTAACTGCATCCCACTTTATAGCTTTTTGTCCAACTCTTTCAATTTCAATTGATTCAATTAAATCACCTTGAGAAATTTGATCAACAATATCTTGCCCTTGAATTACATGACCAAAAACAGTATGCTTACCATCTAACCAACTTGTTTTTGTGTGAGTAATAAAAAATTGACTTCCATTAGTTCCAGGCCCAGCATTTGCCATAGAAATAACGCCTGGTTTATCATGTCTTAATTCAGGATTAATTTCATCTTTAAACTTATAACCTGGTCCTCCAAATCCATTCCCATCTGGACACCCTCCTTGAATCATAAAGTCAGAAATAACTCTATGAAAAGTTAATCCATTGTAATAAGGTTCACCCATAGACTTTTTATTATTTTCAATTTTACCCTCACTTAAACCTACAAAATTTGCAACAGTTCCTGGTGCCTTCTCAAATGAAAGATTTAATAATATTAGACCTTTCGAAGTATTTATTTTAGCATAGATTCCATCTTCCATATAAATATTTTTTATTTCAAATTTATGATATTTAGTTAAAATTAGTTAGCTACATCACTTATAAATTTTATTCTGTAAAGTCTCACTTCTTCCTCATCATAAAACTCTTCAAACTCTTTAATTGCATCATTAATATCATCATTTTCGGCTTCCAAAAAATATTCATTTAGCTCCTCCATTTGATCTTCATCTAATATCTCGTTAATCCAATAATCAATATTAAGTTTTGTACCCGAAAAAACTATAGTTTCCATTTCAGAAATTAAATTTCTCATATCCATTCCCTTCGCAGAGGCAATATCATCAAGAGAAAGTTTTCTGTCAATGCTTTGAATTAAAAATAACTTTACAGAAGATTTTATCCCTTTTGATTTAACAATTAAATCATCTGGACGAATAATATTATTTTCATCGACATAGTTTTTTATTAACTCTGAAAAAACTTTACCATATCTGACAACCTTACCATCTCCTACTCCATTAATTCCTGATATTTCAACTTCTGTTATAGGATATTTTATACACATGTCTTTTAGAGACGATTCTTGGAAAACAGTGTAAGGAGGAATTTTATTTTGAATAGCAATTTTCTTTCTTAAAGAAAGTAATTGTGTCATGAGATTTTTATCAAATTCAGCTACTATTTCTTTTGAATCATAGATTTCATTTTCCTCATATATATGATCTGAACTCATCATAAACGAAATTGGCGAATTCAAAAAATCTCTTCCTTTTTTAGTTATCTTTATTACTCCATAAGATTCAATATCTTTTCTAAGATAATTAGCAACCAATGATTGCCTCAAAAGAGCCATCCAATGGTTTGAGTCTTTTAGTTTTCCTTTTCCAAAAACATCTAACAAATGCGTTTTATGTGAAATAATAATTGCATTTGTTTCGCCAATAATGGTTTTGATAAGTTCTTTTGATTTATATTTTTCTTTTATTTCAATTAAAGTTTTTAATAAAATTATTAAATCCTCTTTAGCTTCAATTTTATCTTTTGGAAACCTGACATTATCATCCATGTCTCCTCCTGGATCTTTTTCTGGATTAAATTCCTCTCCAAAATAATGAAGTAGAAATTTTCTTCTGGAAATAGAAGTTTCAGCATAGGAAACCATTTCATTCAGAAGTGCATAACCAATATCTTGCTCTGCGATAGGCTTCCCAGACATAAATTTTTCTAATTTTTCTATATCCTTATATGAATAAAAAGCAAGACAATGTCCCTCTCCTCCATCTCTTCCTGCACGTCCAGTCTCCTGATAGTAACTCTCAATACTTTTGGGAATATCATGATGAATAACAAATCTTACATCAGGTTTGTCTATTCCCATTCCAAACGCAATAGTTGCAACAATTACATTACATTGATCCTTTATAAACATATCTTGATTCTTAACCCTGACCTTTGAATCTAAACCAGCATGATATGGTAGCGCATCTATTCCGTTTATCTGAAAAACTTCTGCAATCTCTTCGACCTTTTTTCTTGACAAGCAATAAACAATACCTGCTTTGCTATCATTTTTTTTAATAAACTTAATTATGTCAAAAACCACTTGATTTGTTTTGTTTCTCACTTCATAAAAAAGATTCGGTCGATTAAATGAAGATTTATGAATAGACGCATCATTCATTTTTAAATTTTTAATTATATCTTCTTGTACCTTTGGAGTTGCAGTTGCGGTAAGTGCAATCATAGGAATTCTTTGATCAATTTTTTTTAAAATATATCTTAGATTACGGTATTCAGGACGAAAATCATGTCCCCATTCGGAAATACAATGTGCTTCATCAATTGCAAGAAATGATATATTAATTTTTTTGAAAAAATTTATTGTTTCAATTTTGGCAAGTGACTCTGGAGCAACATAAAGTAATTTAGTAAAACCATTAATTAAATCCTCTTTAACTGTTTTTGTTTCTGTTTTAGTAAGAGATGAATTAAGGACATGAGCAACTCGATCATCATTAGAAACTCCTCTAACATGATCAACTTGATTTTTCATTAGTGCTATAAGAGGAGAAACTACTAAAGCAGTTCCTTCACTAATTAATGCTGGAAGTTGATAACAAATTGATTTACCACCTCCTGTAGGCATTATAACAAAAGTATCTCTCTTATTTAGCAGGCTTTTTATCGCTTCCTCTTGCAAACCTATAAAATCAGGAAAACCAAAAAATTTATTTAGTGATTCTTTTAAATCTTTCACTCAATTAAACTGAAAGGATTAATGTCAAAATTTATCTAAATTTGTAAATGTTACCTTTCAATATATGACAAGAAAAATATATACACAAAAATTTTGAGTGATAATTCATCCATAATAAAAAAAACTGCTCAAAACACTCTAGAGCTGGAAAGTAAAGCGATTAAATTGTTAAATAATTCAATCGATTCTACCTTCATTGATGTCGTAAATTTAATTAATAGCTCTGATGGAAGAGTTGTAATTACAGGAATTGGTAAAAGTGGCTTAATTGCAATGAAAATTGCCGCTACTTTAAATTCGACAGGGACCTCTGCGATTTTTATGCATGCAGCAGATGCTATTCATGGAGATCTGGGAGTAATTAAAAAAGATGACGTAATAATATGTCTTTCAAAAAGTGGAGATTCAAAAGAAATTAAGGAATTAATTCCCTCAATAAAATTTAAAAAAAATACTATCATAGCTATAACGTCAAATAAAAGCTCTTTTTTATCAAAAAAATCTGATTTTACAATTGTTACCCCAATTGAAAAAGAAGCATGTCCCAACAATCTCGCTCCCACAACAAGTACAACATCCCAACTAGCCATCGGAGATGCTTTGGCTATGAGTTTACTTGTTCTCAAAAATTTTAATACTGAAGATTTTGCTATGGTACATCCAGGTGGCAGTTTAGGTAAACGACTCACAAAAAAAACAAGAGATTTTGCAAATCTTCATCAAAAACCTTATGTGAATAAATCAACGAAAATAACTGATGTTATTATCGAAATAACCCAGAAAAGATTAGGAGCTACGGCTGTTATTGAAAACAATAATATTATAGGTATAATCACTGATGGTGATATCAGAAGAATGCTTGAAAAAAACAAAAAATTTGATCATCTAATTGCCAATAATATAATGACCTCTGAGCCAATAATCGTAAGTAGTGATACCCTAGCTGTAGAGGCTCTTAGGATAATGGAGGAAAATAAAATTAGTCAATTAATCATAGTTGATGAAAACAGAAAATATCTTGGAATAATACATATTCTAGATTTAATAAAAGAAGGCATTACAATATGAAAAACCCAAATGAAATGTCTTTTTTAGGCCATCTTGAAGAATTAAGATGGCATTTAATAAGATCATGTTTATCCATTTTTTTGTGTGGGACAATAGCCTTTTTCTTCAAAGATTTTATTTTTGATACT
>PBWA01000036.1 GCA_002728855.1 Flavobacteriaceae bacterium | reverse complement strand
GATATTCTATCTGCATTTGATTTTAGTAATGATAGGCTACCTAAAATTATAGAAAAATATTTTAGAGAAAATGACATCTCTCATGTTCAAAGAAAAAGAATAAAAGCTACGACTAATGAAATCATAAGAAATAAAGGTATTATAGATCACATTATTGAAAAGACTTCATCTCGAAAAATCAGAAATATTCAACCAAAATTAAAGTCTATTTTACGATTAGGTTGTTATGATCTTCTCTATGATAAAATTATACCAGATTATGCAGCAATTCATTCTTCTGTTGAGCTAGGAAAAAATTTAATAAGCAAAAAATCGGGATCAATGGTTAATGCTGTATTAAGAAACATGCAAAGGAAGCAGGCGAGGAATACAAAATGGTTAAAAAAAATTGAGAGTAATAATATTGAGCTGTCTTGTCCAAACTGGTTAGTAAAAAAATGGAGGGGGCAATTTGGAGAAACCAACACAAAAAAGTTGTGTGAATCCTTTTTAAAAAAGCCCCCAATGTTTTTAAGGGTGGATACAAAGCAAATATCTATAAAAAAAGCAATTATTCTTTTGAATAAAAGTGCAATAGAAGTAAAGCAATATGATATTTTAAATAATTTCCTTAAGGTACTTTCTGGTCAAGACAAAGTACTCGATAATAATCTATTTAATTGTGGAATTATTTCAATTCAAGACCCGGCCTCTGCAGCAGTAGCAGAAATGGTTAAACCAGTAAATGGAGATATTATTTTAGACGTTTGTGCTGCTCCCGGAACAAAATCTTTATTAATGGCTCAAAAAGTAGGTATAAATGGTAGGGTTCTTGCTTCTGATAAAGATTCGTCGAGAGTAGAAATGGGTAGATCAGATATAAAAAGACACAAAAATAAAAATATCCGATGGTCTGTTCTTGATGCTACAAATGATACTTTTCCAAAGGCTAAGAAGATTCTCATTGATGCACCCTGCACTGGTACGGGTGTCATTAGTCGAAGACCAGATATTAAATGGAGAATAAGGAGAAACCATATTCAATCTATGAGAAAAATACAAATATCTATTCTTAATCATATGACTAAGTTTTTAAAAACGGGAGGTAATATAGTTTATGCAACATGTTCTCTCGAGGAAGAGGAGAATGCCAGTGTGGTTGATGAATTTCTTACTAAAAATAAAAATTTTTCAATAATTCCTCCTAATACGTTTTTGCCACAGGATTGGGTAAATTCAGATGGTTTTTTGATGACAATGCCCCATGAAACTGGGTCTGATGGACTATTTGGAGCAGTCTTACAAAAAAAATGAAATTATATAACAACATTAAATATTATTTACTGAACCTTAGTGTGTTAATGGCTCTGAGCATTTTTATTATTGATTTATTTATTATGCCTATCTATGTAAGACATGGCGAAGGCAGTTATATGGTAAATGTGAAAGAGAAACCTATAGATTACGCAATTGATATTCTAGTTTCAGAGGGTCACAAAGGCTTAGTATCAGACACATTGTTTTCTTCAGCCTTTAGGCCAGGTATAGTTATAGACCAATACCCTTCACCTAATATGCGTGTAAAGGAAGGTAGAACAGTTCGTTTAACAGTTTCACACGCGGAACGTATGGTGAGTGTTCCTGACCTAATAGGAAGATCTGAGAGAAGCGCAGAATTAGATATAAGACAAGCTGGGCTTGATATAGATACGGTTTATAAAGAATATAATTCGGATGTGCCTTTTGGTAATGTTACATGGCAATATCCCAAAGGTGGTGATATGCTAAGTAAGGGCATGGGTATGCATCTTACTATAAGTTTGGGAGTTCCACCTAATTTTTTTCAAGCACCTAATGTGTTCGGTCTTAGTAAAAAGAAAGCAATTAATCAGCTCGAAAAAGCAGGATTTTCTCTCGGAAAGGTGTACTACCGTCAAAATGAAGATTTAATTCCCTATACCGTACTCGATCAATCTGTGAAACCTGGTACTGTATTAGAAAATACCATAGCTATAGATCTAACCATAAGTGTACTAGATATGCAGGATATTTTTAATAATATTATTGACCAGTGAATGATATAATCAAAAATGAGGTGGCTAGAAAGGCTATTCACCTTTCTAATGCGATTATACCATTGAGTTATTATTATTTTTTTTCAAATAAAATAGATATGATAATTGTTTTGGCATCTTTTTTAATTTTTTGCTTTTTCCTAGAAATATATAGAATGAATAATATTAGGCTATCTAATTTTTTTTCAAATTGGTTTAATTTTATGATGAGAGAAAAAGAAAAAAAAGGTGAGATAACAGGAGCGACATGGGTTTTTGTTGGTGCCTTATTCACAATTTTACTAATCCCAGATCCATTTAATATTATATCATTATTATTTTTATCAATCGGAGATACATTCGCAGCAATTATTGGAATGAAGTATCCCTACATAAAATTAGGCAAAAAAACATTGTCGGGATCAATAGCTGGTTTTATTGCTTGTCTTTGCATTGGACTAGTGATTGATATTTCGATTACTTATGAAATTGTAATATTAGGCGCTTTTATGGCTATGTTTATTGAAATATTACCATTACCAGTTAACGATAATGTTAGTATTCCTATTTTCTCGGGTTTATCTATGTACTATTATAGTTTAATCATATGACCATATTATCTCCATCATCTCTAATATTTCTTTTATTCATTGCGGTTCCAATTTTGATACATATTTTAAATCGTTTTTACGTAAAAAAAGTCAATTTCAGCACTATTAGATTTATCAAGAGTCTTAAAAATAATGCTCTAAAAAAATTAAAGTTTAAAAAAATGATACTACTTTTGACTAGAATTGGTATTATTTCGGCGTTAGTGCTTTTATTGGCTAGGCCAGTAACAAAAGGATTTATGCCAGGTTGGATTTCAGCAGAATTAGATTCGAGATTGCTACTGGTAATTGACAACTCATCAAGCATGAGTGCAAAGAAAAATGGCAATTCTTTACTTGATTTATCCAAAAAAGCTGCGTTATCAATACCTCAAATATTTAATCAAAATACCTTTATTAATGTAATAAAAACATGCCCGCCTCAAATAATCTATTCCGGGAAAGTGAATGATCCACTATTTCCTGAAGTAATCAATTTGATCAATCATACTGTAGAGTATGATAATCTTTGGACAGTTATTGATTCCATGGCCAAGATAATTAATCCAAAAGAGTCAGTAAAAGAATGCGTTATTTTTAGCGATTTTCTAAAAACAACCTACCCAAAGTTAAATTTATCTAATGGTTGGAGGTTTTATCTTGTCGACCCTGGAATGATTAATAACAATCTTTCAATAAACAATTTAGAAGTTGTAAGCAGAATAAAAGTACCTGATCAATTATTAAAATTAAAAACAAGTATTAAAAACTCAGGAAATAAAAAAATAGCAAATACCCCTATTAATCTTCTCTTTGATAATAATCGCGTTGGTCAGGTTATTTCTGAATTTGAAAAAGGATCAAACAAAGAGTTTATATTTCAGGCATATCCAGAAAAAAAGGGTGTATTAGTAGGTAGTATTAATCTTCCCTCTGATGATTATTTAAATGATAATAATTGGTATGTTACAGCACCAATCCTAGATAGAATTAATTGTTTGATTATTGGTAATTCAGAGGATGAGTTATCCATGTTGAAATTGATCGTAGATGCAATTGACCCTGATAAAAAATTAATTAATCTTGAAACAAGAAAACAGCCAATAGTTAATAGATTATTTATTGAAGATATCGACATTCTAATTATTCACAACCCAGAGGCATTTACTCAAGCGGCATTTGATGAGTTAGATATCTTTCTGCAGCGTGGTGGTGGTTTGATTTGGTTCTCTGGTGGTATGGAAATTGACCCAACTTACAGCAAATATTTTTCTAGCTTTAGTTTTCCGAAAGCTAAAACAATACTTGAATCTGGAACCGGTATTTTTAGTCTTAAAATCCCTGATAGAGATGATCATATACTTTCAGATTTGAACATTAGAAAATTAGAAAATGAATTACCTGAATATTATCGCTATGTAAAACATAATTATTCAAATAAGCATGATATTCATCTTCAATTAGCCAATGGTGATCCAATTCTATTAGAATTTTCTAGAGGTAGTGGTAGTATATTTTATTTTACTTCTTTAATGAATCTCGTATGGAACAATATGCCAATAAGAGGTCTTTTAGTACCTCTTATGTATAGACTTCTGATTCTTGGTGGTACTGATGAGGTAAATACATCTCCAGTCCAGATTGGAGCAACAAAGTGGATTATATTAGATCAAAACGAAGTAAGAGATCAGTGGGAGGTATTATCGCCATCTGGTGAGAAAAACTTAATTGTTCCTGACTTTAGTAAGGAAAGTATACAAATAAATTCTACCAATGAGCTTGGAGTATATGATATCTACCAAAATGGAAAACATTACACGTCATTTTCAACATATTTGCATCCTAACGAATTGATAACAAACAATAAGCAAAATAGGCAAATTGAAAAACTTTTATCATCACAAAAATATAGATGGATAGATTTAGATAATAATTTTTCCAATAGTTTTAATGACACAAGACAAGGTAAATCGTTGTGGAAAGTCTTTTTGCTTATTGCTACCTTACTACTATTATTTGAGACGTGGGTGGGTCGACCGATACCTAAAAATACTAAATAAAACGTGTAAGAATTTGGATAAAGCATTACTTGTCGGGGTTATTCTTCCAAATAAATATCAAAATGATATTGAAAATTATTTGTCCGAAATAAGTTTACTGGCAAAAACTGCCGAAGTAGAGGTTTTAGGAAGAATCACTCAAAATCTTTCAAAGGTTAACCCCGCGTTTTACATTGGAAAGGGAAAGGCAAATCAGGTAGTCGAACAGGCAAAAATTTTAGATGCGAATTTGATTATTTTTGATGAAGAATTAAGTCCCGCCCAAATTAAAAATTATCATAAGTTAGCTAAGGATATAAAAGTAATAGATAGAAGCGCACTTATCTTAGATATTTTTAAAAAGCATGCAAAAACAAGAGAGGCTAAGACACAGGTTGAGTTAGCATTCTGTCAATATTTATTACCTAGATTAACAAGACAATGGACACATTTAGAAAGGCAGATGGGCGGTGTCGGTACTAGAGCCGGTATGGGTGAAACCCAGATAGAAATAGATAGAAGGCTAGTTCGGGATAAAATATCCAAACTAAAAGTAGAGCTTAAAAAGATTGAAAAAGAGAGAAAAACCCAAAGTCGAAATCGAAAAGAAGAATTTAGTGTGGCACTTGTTGGATATACAAATGCTGGAAAATCAACATTATTTAACTCATTAACTGGCAATGAAGTTTATGTTAAAGATCAATTGTTTGCTACTCTTGACACCACAATAAGAAAATTTAGAATAAATAAAAACCATAAAGTATTAATAAGCGATACTGTGGGTTTTATTAGAAAGTTGCCACATAATCTAGTTGCATCATTTAGAAGCACACTTAAAGAAGTATTAGATTCTAATCTTATTTTGATAGTACTAGATTCAAGCTCTCCAATTATTGACGATCATTTGAATACAATTAAAATGGTTTTAGATGATTTAGGTGCTAAAGAAATTCCGCAAACTATAATTTTTAACAAAATAGATCTGGTCAAAGAAGAATCAGAATTAATTTGGTTAAAAAATAATTACCCAGGTTCTATCTTTGTTTCTGCTCTTAGGCACTTAAAATTAGATGATATAAAAGACCATATTATAGAAAAGCTTGAGAATGATTTTGTAATTTTTGATTTAAATATACCCTATAGCGAAGGTAAAAAGATATCACAGCTAAAAAATCAGGCGGAGATATTACATGAAGTCTATGGGGATGAAGAAATTTCATTGAAGGTTAAAGGAAAGAAGGAAATATTAGATAAAATAATCGGATAATTGCGACAGAGTTCAAATCTAAATAAAAAATATGGATAAAACATTTAATGCAATAACTGTTGAGGAAAAAAAGAGCGGTCAGTTTTTTCAAAGCATACAAGAGAGAAATATTTATCACCTTCCAAAGGGAGATTTATTGGTTCGAGTAAAATACTCATCTTTAAATTATAAAGATTCACTCTCATATTTTGGAAACAAAGGAGTAACAAAAATATATCCTCACACTCCTGGTATTGATGCTATGGGGATTGTTGAGTTCTCAAAAACTAAAGATTTCAATGAGGGGGATAAAGTAATTGTAACAGGTTATGATTTGGGTATGAATACACCAGGCGGCTTTGGAGAATACATAAGAGTTCCAAAAGAATGGGTTACTTTATTGCCAGATAATTTAGGTGATAGTGAATCGATGATTCTAGGAACCGCAGGGATAACCGCTGGTCTTTGTGTTAATGCTATACAAGAAAAACATAAAATTAAAGGTAAAAAAGCAGTAGTCACTGGATCTACAGGTGGTGTCGGCTGTATTGCTGTTATGTTATTAACGAAGCTTGGAGCCGAGGTAACAGCAATAACCGGAAAAACTAGTTCGCAAGATTTTCTGTTTTCTATTGGAGCAAAGGAAGTATTGCCTAGAAATGATTATTTGAGTTCAGTCAAAAAGCCAATGAGTAAAGGTTCGTGGGATATAGCAATAGATGTTGCGGGTGGTGAAATGTTGGCTGGGCTTATTGCAAGTATAAAATATGGTGGTATAATTACATGTTGTGGACTAGTAGATAGTCCGAGTTTTACATCTAGCGTGTTTCCTTTTATTTTAAGAGGGATTAATTTGATTGGTATTGACTCAGCAGAAAATCCAATAAACAAAAAAGCAGAAGTCTGGAATAACTTTGCTAATCATTGGAAATTAAATGCTATTCAAAATATATCCAGAAATGTTGATATGCATGGGATGATGGATGAGATAAACAAAATATCAGAGGGAAGACAGCTAGGTAGAGTTGTGCTTAAACACAAATAATCCACTTTTTTATTTTGAAAAATTATATGAAAAATGATGCATACATATTTGATGCTCTAAGATCCCCAAGGGGTAAGAAAAAAAATGGAGCACTCACCCAATTAACACCGACAGATATTTTATCGAAATTATTAATATTTCTTAAGAAAAAGTATGAACTAGACACTTCACAAGTTGATGATGTAATTATGGGCTGCGTTACTCCAATCGGAGAGCAAGGTGGTAATATTGCAAAGGCAGCACTGCAATATTCTGATT
>PBWA01000035.1 GCA_002728855.1 Flavobacteriaceae bacterium | reverse complement strand
GACCTTTTGCATTCAATAATAAGTCTTTACTCTCAAGTTCAAAATTGGAGATTTTAATATCATTAATATTACCATTGAATTTTAAATTTCCAATTAAAGGAGAAAATTCAATTGATTTATTTAATATTCTAGATATTTCATTGTCTGAAACTTTAACTTGATTTAAATTAAAATTTAAGTTTAGACCTTTTAATCCAATACTATCAAATTCTGTTAAACCTATCGCTCCATTACCAAGTATATGACTTTCACTTGTCAAAAGATTAAGTTGCTTGAATTGAATTACTTTATCAAAGTATTCAATTTTTGATTTAAATGTCTCTACATTTAATAAATCATTTAAAAATTTTAATTGTTCAAGATCTGCTAATAAATTGTTGTTCTTAAATTTAATTTCATTAAATATAAATTCAATATTTTGAATCAAATTTTCATCTCCTGAGTTCATGTCAGATAATTTAAAATTACCATTATGTGCCCTAAGATTATTGATAGAAATATCCAGTCCCTTCGTGTTTTGGATATTTAATTTTTCCTTCAGGTCTTTTAGAAAAATGAAAAGTGAATTTTCTTTTGGATCTTCCTCTTTATTAATCATTAGATAAAAGTCTTCAATTATCAAATTTGAAAATGAAAATCTTTTCCTTAATAAGCTATTGGTGGCATTAATATTTGAACTGACATTTTTTGCAAAAAAAAGTGTGTCACCCCGATGATCAGATAAAATTAGATTCTCTACCTTCATAAAACCGTTTGGATAGAGTGAAAAATTCCCTATATCAATCTTACCGTCAATGGTGCTATTTATGTTTTCAGTAACTCTATTAAGTAATTTCGTTTGAAATGAAGATGATGAAATAAAATTGAATAGAAGTCCTAAAAATCCTAATATAATTGCAAATGATAAGACCTGTATTTTAGATGATTTTCTAATAGTATTGTTTTATTTTTGTTTAATTGCAAATGAAAATTAGTGAAAAAAAGAGATATTTACATATTGGGAATAGAATCTTCATGTGATGAGACTTCTGCTGCTGTATTATTAAATGATAAGGTTTTATCAAATTGCATAGCAAATCAAGAAATTCATAAAGATTATGGCGGTGTGGTTCCGGAGCTTGCTTCACGAGCACATCAGTCAAATATCATCCCTGTTGTTGAAAAATCATTATCCGATGCAAATATCAACAAAAATAGATTATCAGCAATTGCTTTTACAAACGGGCCAGGTCTTTTAGGATCTTTACTTGTAGGTAGTTCTTTTTCAAAGTCAATTTCTTTAGGATTAGATATTCCGTTAATTTCTGTAAACCATATGCATGCTCACCTTTTTGCAAGTTTTATAAGTAGACCTAATTTTAGAAAGCCTAGGTTTCCATTTTTAGGAGTTAATATTTCAGGAGGTCATACACAGTTAATCATAGTAAAAGATTTTTTTAAAATGAAATTAATCGGAAATACCTTGGATGATGCAATTGGTGAAGCATTCGATAAATGTGGGAAAATTTTAGGACTTCATTATCCTGCAGGACCAATGATTGATAGATTATCATCAAATGGTGATCGAAATAAGTTCCTGCTTCCCATAGCAAAAGTAAAAAACTTTGATTTTAGTTATAGTGGCGTTAAAACTGCATTCCAAAATCTGGTGATACACTCAAACTTAAAGGATTCAAATTTTATTAAGAATAATATAAGTGATCTTTGCGCCTCACTTCAAAAGTCCTTGGTGGAAAGTGTAATTAAGAAAATTGAATTGGCTGCTAAAAAGTTTTCAATTTCAGAAATTGTAATAGGTGGAGGTGTAAGTGCAAATTCTGAAATGAGGAAATTATTAAAGGAATTATCTTCAGAGAAAAACTGGAACGTTTATATCCCTCCTATTGAATACACAACCGATAATGCAGCGATGATTGGAATTGTAGGTTACTTCAAATATATTCATAACAAGTTTGATCAACTTAATATTACACCATCTCCTAGATTTAAAATTTGATGAGTATTTTTTTCAATAAACAGTTGCATAAATCGAATAAGGAAGTCATTTTTTTAGAAGATGAAGCCAAACATATAATTAAAGTTTTAAGGAAAAAATTAGGTGATGAAATTTTTGTTACAAATGGTCAAGGACTTAAGTGGAATGGTTTAATTTCATCAATCGGAATTAAACAAGTAAAAGTAAAAAAATTAAAAGCTACGATAAGTCCTGCCCCTAAAAATAATATTCACATTGCTATTTCCTTAATCAAGAATAGGTCCCGAATGGAATGGTTCATTGAAAAGGCAACTGAAATAGGAGTTGACGAAATTACACCAATTATCTGTACTAATAGTGAAAGTAAAAATTTCAATTTCAATCGCTCTCAAAAAATAATGATAAGTGCAATGAAGCAATCCAAACGGCTTTTCTTGCCAAAACTTAATCCAATTACTACAGTAAAAGATTTTTTAAGTTCTCAAGGAAATAATATATACATTGCGCATTGTCATGAGCATGAAAAAAAGTTAATAACACAACTTGAGTCAATTAATAGTAATGTGAAAATTATGATTGGCCCTGAAGGCGATTTTTCTGTTGATGAAATTAATTTATCAATTGATAATGGTGCTATCCCTATTTCATTAGGTCCAAATAGATTAAGAACTGAAACCGCTGGGATATTGGCCATAAATAATTTTATTATTCAGAAGTATATTTTATATGGAGATTATTAAGTTTATTTTTATGTTTTATATTTATTAAATGAAGAACAAAGATCTTTCAAACGGCGTTTTATTTGGTTTTTTTAAAGTATCGATTATTGCTTTGCTATTATATTTATTATTTAAGCTAGAATCTTTGCTAATTTATATTGTAATAGCTGCAGTAATTTCACTCATTGGGCGACCAATAGTCATGTTTTTAAAATCTAGACTTAAACTTGGTAATTTATTATCTGCTTCAGTCGCAATTTTTATCCTTGTATCAATTCTGTTTGGAATTATCTCTCTTTTTATCCCACTTCTTATTCAACAGGGAGAAAATTTGTCTCTTCTTGATATTGATGCACTCCAAGGAGATATTGAGAAATTAATATTTGAGGTTAGTTTTTATTTCGACTTAGATAAATCTTTTTGGAAATCGTTTCTTCCCAATTTGAAAAATTTTGAAAGTATAAGTTTGAGTGCTATTCCAACATTTTTAAATAATATTTTTAATTTACTTGGAGGATTAACAATTGGATTTTTTTCAGTGATTTTTATTTCATTTTTTCTTTTAAAGGATAGTCATATTCTTGAAAATTCTATTTTCATTTTTATAAATAGAACTAATGAAAAAAAATTGAGAAAGTCATTTGAATCCATCAAAAATCTTTTGTCACGTTATTTTTTAGGACTACTCTTACAAATCAATATTTTACTAATTATCTATAGCATAGTACTTTTTGCCTTTGGTATTAAAAATGCTTTCATAATTGCATTTTTATGTTCGTTATTAAATCTTATTCCATACATTGGCCCCATTATTGCAGCTTTACTAATGATGATTTTATCAATGACTAGCAATTTAGATGCTGATTTTAGTTCAGTAATTCTTCCAAATACCATTTATGTAATGATAGGCTTTATAATCGGACAATTAATTGATAATTTTTTTAGCCAGCCTTATATTTTTTCAAAAAGTGTTAAATCTCATCCCCTCGAAATCTTTCTAATTATAATAATTAGCGGTACATTGTTTGGCCCTATTGGAATGATTGCAGCAATTCCTTTTTACACTTCTCTTAAAGTGATACTAAAAGAATTTTTATCAGAAAACAAGATTGTTAAGACTTTAACAAAGGATATTTAGAAAATCTATTGATATTTTTCTAATAACTGCTTTTGTCTTTTAATAGATTTTAGAAATTCTGCTTTTAATTCTTTAACAATTTCAGAAACACTTGGGATATTATCAATAATATTAACACCTTGTCCTGCAGACCATATTGTTTTCCATGCCTTTGCTTCAGCCTCAGCTGGATTGAGCTCCTTACCAAAGTCTATTTTTTTAGTATCCTTCCAACGATCTTCTGTGATTCCAACAGATTCAAGACTAGCCCTTATAAAATTCGCATGAACTCCCGAAACTGCAGCGGTATAAACAATATCTTCAGCAGAACTTTCCATAATCATTTTCTTATAATCTTCACTAGCAGCACTTTCTTTTGTGTTTATAAATCTAGTACCCATATATGCAAGATCCGCTCCCATTTGAAGCGCACTCGCAACATCGTTTCCATTACTAATACAGCCGGATAATAATATTCTTTTTTTGAAAATTTTTTTAACTTCATTGATTAGTGGAATTGGATGCAACGTCCCTGCATGACCTCCTGCTCCTGCAGCGACAAGGATTAGTCCATCAACTCCTGCTTCTGCTGCTTTTTCAGCATGCCTTCTTTTAATAATGTCATGATAAACAATTCCTCCATAGCTATGGACAACATTAACCAAATCAGCTATTGCTCCAAGAGATGTAATAACAATTGGAACTTTATGTTTAACACATATATCTAGGTCCGCTTTAACTCTAATATTTGTCGGGTGAACAATTAAATTTACTCCGAAAGGAGCGGCTTTCTTTCCTGTTTCATTTTCAAATTTTCGCAAAGCTTCTTTAATGTCAATAACCCACTGCTCAAAACCTTCTGATGTTCTTTGATTTAGTGCAGGAAATGTACCGACAATTCCATTTTTACAACATTCAATAACTAGTTCCGGGCACGATATTAAAAAAAGTGGTGCTGCAACTACTGGTAATGATAATTCATTAATAAAATTATTATTCATTTATTTAGCTTTAATTGTCCATTCAAAAATAAATTCTGAAACTATATCGCCAGAATAATCTTTTCCAACTGATCTCATGGATATTAAAGAAGATTCCCTGGTTTGAATTGCTTTGTCAATTGCCTTGTTTGCTTTTAATCCATCATCACATCTAAAGGTGATAACTCCTCTAGCTTTTTTTTTAAAATTAGCTTTATTATTTAAAACTAACATTGAAATTGGAGTTTTATTTGATCTAATTCTTTCAATTAAAAAAATTCCTGTTGTCAATTCTGCCGCCATTCCTTGAACTGCCCAGTACATTGACTTAAATGGATTTTGGTTTATCCATCGGTGTCTTACTTTTACCTCACAAAACTTATCTGTAACCTTTGAAACTCTCACACCGGATATCCATGCTGCAGGCAATTTAATTAAAGTGAAAAAATTATAACTAAAAGGGGAATATTTCATTAGGTCAATTTAATTTCTTCGTAAGGCATACTGAAAGCCTTAGCAACTTCTTCATAAACAATTTTACCATTGACTATATTTAAACCTTTTAGTAGAGATTTATCTTCTTTACAAGCTTTTTCCCACCCTTTATTAGCTAGATCCAGAGCATAATTTAAAGTTGCGTTGGTTAAAGCATTCGTAGATGTATTTGGCACAGCACCTGGCATATTTGTTACTGCGTAATGAATAATTCCGTCTTTAATTTTTATTGGATCATCATGTGTAGTTGGTTCACTTGATTCAAAACAACCCCCTTGGTCAATAGCAACATCAACCAATACAGTTCCAGGCATCATATATTTTAACATTTTTGATGAGATTAATTTTGGAGCCTTTGTTCCAGGTAAAAGAACAGAGCCGATAATTAAGTGTGATATTTTAATCTGCTCTAATATATTGTATCCGTTTGAATAAAGTGTTGTTACGTTCGAAGGCATTATTTCATCTAAATGTCTTAGCCTACTCAAATCTCTATCTAATATTGTTACATTAGCCCCCATTCCAGAAGCCATTTTGGCAGCTTCAGTTCCAACTACACCTCCTCCAATTATAAGCACATTAGCAGGTCTAACACCAGGAACACCTCCAAGTAAAATACCATACCCATTTTGAGGCTTTTCAAGGAATTTTGCACCCTGCTGAGTAGCCATTCTTCCAGCAACTTCTGACATCGGAATTAAAAGAGGCAGATTACCATTCTCTTCAACAGTCTCATAGGCGATACAAATTGCCTTGCTATCAATCATTGCCTTAGTTAGTTTTTCACTCGAAGCAAAATGAAAAAAAGTAAATATCACCTGATTAGGTTTAATCAAGTTATATTCCTGATCAATAGGTTCCTTTACTTTTATTATCATTTCCGATTCAGAATAGACAGTTTCGAGACTATCAACAACTTTACATCCAACTTTTGAATAATTTTCATTTTCAAAACCACTTAATTTCCCAGCATCATTTTGAATATTAATTGTGTGTCCAGAAGCTATAAGTTGTTCTGCTCCACCAGGAGTTAGACCAACTCTAGATTCATGCGATTTAATCTCTTTTGGAACTCCTATAATCATTTATTAAGTTTAAAATTATATGTGAACGCGACAGGATTCGAACCTGTGACCGTCTGCTTAGAAGGCAGATG